>NZ_JBEXNQ010000032.1:0-98935 GCF_040611155.1 Streptomyces sp. NPDC002994 | reverse complement strand
GGGCCGGGGCGGCGGGTCAAGGGTGGGCCGCAGGCACATCGCGCAGCGACGCGACCGCAGGGAGCGCCCTTGACGCGCCGCCCCGGCCCACCGACACTCGAGCGCTCGGGACGGCCCGAAACCCCCAGAAGCAAGCCTTGGTTTGCGGCCGAGTCGATCGTCGACCCGGCGGGGAAGGGGCCACGGGTGTGGTTCCAGCGGGTTCCGGAGGCCAAGGGCGTCAAGAAACCGGGCCTCGCCCATGGCGATGGCGATGGCGATGGCGAGGCCCGGTTCGGTTCTGCCTAAGCCCACGTAATCAGGCGCTTCGGCTGTTCCAGGATCGCCGCCACGTCCGCCAGGACCCGGGAGCCCAGTTCGCCGTCGACCAGGCGGTGGTCGAAGGAGAGCGCCAGGGTGGTGACCTGACGCGGCTTCACCTTGCCCTTGTGGACCCACGGCTGGAGCTTGATCGCGCCGACCGCGAGAATCGCGGACTCGCCCGGGTTGAGGATCGGCGTACCGGTGTCGACGCCGAAGACGCCGACGTTCGTGATGGTCACCGTGCCGCCCTGCATCGCCGCCGGCGACGTCTTGCCCTCACGGGCCGTCGCCACCAACTCTCCCAGCGCCGCCGCCAGTTCCGGCAGGGTCTTCGCTCCCGCGTCCTTGATGTTCGGGACGATCAGGCCGCGCGGAGTCGCCGCCGCGATGCCCAGGTTCACGTACTCCTTGTGCACGATCTCCTGGTTCTCCTCGTCCCAGGACGCGTTGACGCCCGGGTTGCGCTTGATCGCGACCAGGAGCGCCTTGGCGATCAGGAGGAGCGGATTGACGCGCAGGCCCGCCATGTCCTTGTCGGACTTCAGCTCTTCGACGAGCTTCATCGTGCGCGTGATGTCGAAGGTGATGAATTCCGTGACGTGCGGCGCGGTGAACGCACTGTTCACCATGGCCGACGCGATCGCCTTCCGTACGCCCTTGATGGGGGTACGGGTCTCCCGAGCCGCGCCGACGGAGACGGAAGCAGCGACCTCAGCCGCAGCCGGCTCGGACGGCACCGCGACCGGCTCCGGGCTTACCGGAGCAGCGGCCGCCGCGTGGACGTCCTCGCGGGTGATGATCCCGTCGGGGCCGGTCGGCGTGATCGTGGCCAGGTCGATGCCCAGGTCCTTGGCGAGCTTACGGACCGGAGGCTTCGCCAGCGGGCGCGATTCGGGCACGGCCATGGCGTCGGCAGCGCCGGGCCCGTGGCCGTTGAGCTCGGTCTGGACCGCCGCCACAGCGGCCGCCGGAGCCGCCGTCCCCTTGCGCGCGCGGCGCTTGGTGGAGGCTTCGGACACGCCGTACCCGACCAGCACGGGCTGGCGGGCCGCAGGCTTGGCCTCCTCCTCCGGCTCGGGCTCGACTTGCACAGCCGGGGCCGGAGCCTGGGCCTGGCCCGGGGCCGGAGCAGCCTCGGGGGCCGCAGTCCCCGGTGCCACATCCACCGTAATGATCACCTGGCCGACGTCGACCGTCACGCCCTCGCCGAAGCGAAGCTCGTGCACCACACCGTCGAACGGGATGGGCAGCTCGACCGCGGCCTTAGCCGTCTCGACCTCGCACACCACCTGGCCGTCGGTGACGGTGTCGCCCGGCTGGACGTACCACTTGAGGATTTCGGCCTCGGTCAGTCCCTCGCCCACATCGGGCATCTTGAACTCACGGAACCGCTGGGAATTCTGGGAAGTCTGGGAAGTCTGGGAAGTCTCAGTCATCGTCACGGCTCTCCTCAGTACGCAAGCGAGCGGTCGACGGCGTCGAGTACCCGGTCAAGCCCCGGCAGGTACTCCTCCTCCAGGCGCGCCGGCGGGTACGGCGCATGGAAGCCGCCCACCCTCAGCACCGGCGCCTCCAGGTGGTAGAAGCACCGCTCCGTGATGCGAGCGGCGATCTCCGCGCCCGAGCCGTAGAAGACGGGGGCCTCGTGGACCACGACCAGGCGGCGGGTCTTCTCGACCGACGTCTGGATCGTGTCGAAGTCGATCGGGGACATCGACCGCAGGTCGAGGACTTCGAGGGACTTGCCCTCCTCGGCCGCCGCCGCTGCCGCCTCGGCGCAGACCTTCACCATCGGGCCGTATGCGGCAAGGGTCAGGTCGGAGCCTTCGCGCAGGACACGCGCCTTGTGGAGCGGGCCCGGGATGGCCTCGACGTCCACCACGCTCTTGTCCCAGTAACGCCGCTTCGGCTCGAAGAAGATCACCGGGTCGTCGCTCTGGATGGCCTGCTGCATCATCCAGTACGCGTCCGACGAGTTCGACGGCGAAACGATCTTCAGCCCCGCCACGTGCGCGAACAGCGCCTCCGGCGACTCGCTGTGGTGCTCCACCGCGCCGATGCCGCCGCCGTACGGAATGCGGATGACGACCGGCATCTTGATCTTGCCGAGCGAGCGCGCGTGCATCTTGGCGAGCTGCGTGACGATCTGGTCGTACGCGGGGAACACAAAACCGTCGAACTGGATCTCCACGACCGGGCGGTAGCCCCGCAGAGCGAGCCCGATCGCCGTACCCACGATGCCGGACTCGGCCAGCGGGGTGTCGATGACCCGCTCCTCGCCGAAGTCCTTCTGGAGCCCGTCCGTGACGCGGAAGACGCCGCCGAGCTTTCCGACGTCCTCGCCCATGATCAGGACCTTGGGATCAGTCTCGAGCGCCTTGCGCAGCGACTCGTTGATCGCCTTCGCGAGAGGGAGTTTCTGTACGGGCATTACTTTCCCTCCTCGGCGAAGGACGCCTGGTACGCCGCGAACTGCGCGCGCTCCTCGTCGACGAGCGCGTGCCCGTCCGCGTAGACGTTCTCGAAGATCGCCATCTGGTCCGGGTCGGGCATCGCCCGCACCGCCTCGCGCACCCGCTTGCCCAGCGACTCCGACTCCGTCTCCAGCTCCGCGAAGAAGGCCGCGTCCGCGAGGCCGGCCTTCTCCAGGTACGCGCGCATGCGCAGGATCGGGTCCTTCGCCTCCCACGCCTCGCGTTCCTCGTCGGCCCGGTACTTCGTCGGGTCGTCGGAGGTGGTGTGGGCGCCCATCCGGTACGTGAAGGCCTCGACCAGCGTCGGCCCCTCACCCCGGCGCGCGCGCTCCAGCGCGTCGCGCGTCACGGCCAGGCAGGCGAGCACGTCGTTGCCGTCGACCCGGACACCCGGGAAGCCGAAGCCCTGCGCGCGCTGGTAGAGCGGGACGCGGGTCTGGCGCTCGGTGGGCTCGGAGATCGCCCACTGGTTGTTCTGACAGAAGAAGACGACCGGGGCGTTGTAGACCGCGGAGAAGGTGAACGATTCAGCGACATCGCCCTGGCTGGAGGCACCGTCACCGAAGTACGCGATGACGGCCGAATCCGCGCCGTCCTTCGCCACACCCATCGCGTAACCGGTCGCGTGCAGCGTCTGCGAGCCGATGACGATCGTGTACAGATGGAAATTGTTGGTGTTGGGGTCCCAGCCACCGTGGTTCACGCCACGGAACATTCCCAGCAAATTGGTCGGGTCGACGCCACGGCACCAGGCGACACCGTGCTCGCGGTACGTCGGAAAGACGTAGTCGTCGTCACGGAGAGCGCGTGCGGAGCCGATCTGCGCCGCCTCCTGGCCGAGCAGCGAGGCCCACAGGCCCAGCTCGCCCTGACGCTGCAGCGAGGTGGCCTCGGCGTCGAAGCGGCGGGTCAGGACCATGTCCCGGTACAGGCCGAGCAGTTCGTCCGGGGTGAGATCGATCGAGTAGTCCGGGTGCTCGACACGCTCGCCCTCGGGGGTGAGCAGCTGTACGAGCTCCGGCTCGGCCGGGTCGGACTGCTGGGCTTTCTTGGCGCTGACGCGCTTGGTGCTGCTGCGTCGCGGCTTACGCGCGGCAGTGCTCTCCACGGTCACGTGCGTGCTCCTCCGTCTGTCCGGCCCCCGGGGTCTGCCGGTGACCAGTGCGGCTCACCTGCTTGCGTCCTCGTGCACGGGGTGGGTGCGACTCGGCCGGGAACAGGTGTGACAGGTGCCCCGGCGAAACGCCCTGCCAAAGGAACGTTACCCAGTGCTTCGCATAACTGCGAAACCCCATTTGACCTGCGATTTTGCTTGGAAATCCAAGTAAATCGAAGAATTCGGGAACAACCACTGGTCACAGCCTTGCGGGCCGCCGGAACAACGGCACGTTATCCCGGGGACCCACGGCACGGGAAGAGTTTCCGTGTGAGGATGACGGCGTGCCCGAAGACCGAAAAATCACCGTATTTCTTGTTGACGACCACGAAGTGGTCCGTCGCGGCGTCCATGAACTGCTCTCCGTAGAGGACGACATCGAGGTCGTCGGTGAGGCCGGTACGGCAGCAGAATCCCTGGTCAGGATCCCTGCGACCCGCCCCGACGTCGCTGTTCTCGACGTACGGCTGCCCGACGGAAGCGGCGTGGAGGTGTGCCGCGAAGTCCGTTCCCAGAATGAGGACATCAAATGCCTGATGCTGACCTCATTTGCTGACGACGAGGCACTTTTCGACGCGATCATGGCCGGGGCGTCCGGTTACGTCCTCAAGGCGATCCGCGGCAATGAGCTGCTGACGGCCGTACGTGACGTGGCGGCCGGCAAGTCGCTGCTCGACCCGGTGGCGACCGCCCGCGTCCTGGAGCGGCTGCGCTCGGGCAACGGCTCCGGCTCCGGCTCCGGCTCCAGGAGTGACAGCCGGCTCTCGAACCTCACGGACCAGGAACGCAAGATCCTCGACCTGATCGGCGAGGGCCTGACCAACCGCGTCATCGGTGAGCGGCTGCATCTGGCGGAGAAGACCATCAAGAATTACGTCTCCACCCTGCTCTCCAAGCTGGGCATGGAGCGCCGCTCGCAGGCCGCCGCGTACGTGGCGCGCAAGCAGGCGGAGGAGAGACGCTAGCCACGCGCCATTCGGGACTTCCGTCCCTTTTACGGGCACCTCCGGTGGTCGAAGGTAAGAGGCATGCCCACTGAGGACAACGACCTGCGCGCCATCGAGCTCCTCAGCCGTGTCCCCTACGGCCGAGTCGCCATGAGCATGCGGGCGCTGCCCTTCCTTGCCGTCGCCCGCCACATCGTCGTACACGGGCGGGTCCTGCTGCGCATGCACGCGGGTTTCAACCACCACCAGGCCTGCCACGGCAGCGTGGTCGCCTACGGCGCGGACAACTTCGGTTCCGACCACGGCACCATGTGGTCCGTCCAGTGCACCGGCACCGCCGAGATCTTCGACCCGGCCCACGCCGAGCTGGAGCTCTTCGGCCGCGGCCCGCACTATGTCGACGGTGAGCTCTTCAACCCCGTCTACCTGCACATCGAGCCGCAGTTCGTCACCGCGCACACCCTGAACAACGCCCCTGAGCGACGGTTCGAGCACGCTCTGTGACTTGGTGATCTAACATCTGGCGGGTGCCACGCTCATCTGTACTCGCCGCCCCTCCACCGCCCGTCGGCGACCTGCTGCGCCGCTACCGCGACCCGGGCGACCCGCTCTCCTGCGAGCCCGTGGCCCAGGGCCTGCTCAACCACGGCTACCGCCTCGTCACCACCCGCGGCGACTACTTCCTCAAGCACCACCTCGACGGCGACCGCGACACGATCAGACGCCAGCACCGCGCCACCCGACACCTCCAGGCCTTCGGCGTCCCCGTCGCCCCGCCGGTCGAGGACACCCACGGCGGCACCGTCACCGTGATCGGCGGCCGCTGCTACGCCCTGCACCCGTGGGTCGAGGGCCGGCACCGGGACGGCGCCCAGCTCACGACGGTGGAGTCGCGGCGGCTCGGGTCGCTGCTGGGGCTCGTGCACACCTGCCTGGACCGGGTGATGCTCGGGCGGATGCTGGAGGAACCCGCCCGGCGCACGCACGACTGCGCCGACCCCGCCGACACCTTCGCCCTGATCGACGAGCTGCTGACGCTCGCGCGCGGGCGGCGGCCCCGGGACACCTTCGACGTACTGGCGGAACACCGCCTCCTGGAGCGGCGGACGCTCCTTGAGCGGCACGCCCACCGGCGGCCCCCGCCGGTGGCCGAGACCGCCACCGGGTGGGTGCACGGCGACTTCCATCCGCTGAATCTGCTCTACCGGGGCGCCGAGCCCGCCGCGATCGTCGACTGGGACCGGCTCGCGGTGCAGCCGCGCGCGGAGGAGGCGGTACGGGCCGCCGCGATCTTCTTCGTACGGCCGGACGGGGAGCTGGAGCTGGCGAAGGTACGGGCGTACGCGGCGGCGTACCGGCGGGCGGCCGGGGCCGGGACGGACGAGCTGGCCGCGGCGGTGCACCGGGTGTGGTGGGAGCGGCTCAACGACTTCTGGATACTGCGGTGGCGCTACCAGCGGCACGACCGAAGGGCCGACCCGCAGTTTCCTGCGGCGTCGGCCCTGGCGGTGTGGTGGACGAAGGAGTACGAGGCGGTGTGCGAGGCGTTCTCGGGGTGAGCGTTCTCGGGGTGAGCGTTCTCGGGGTGAGCTGCCTCGGGGTGAGCGGCCTCGCCTCGCCGGGTCAGCCTCCGGTGGTACCCGCGTCCGTCGTGCCACCCTCGGTCGTGCCGGCGTCGGTCGTACCGCCGGCGTCCGTTCCCTCGGTCGTACCGCCGGCGTCCGTGTTGCCCTCGGTCGTACCGCCGTCGTCGGTGCCGCCCTCGGTCGTACCGCCGTCGTCCGTACCGGGGTCGCCGTTGTCGCCGCCCTCGGTCGTCCCGCCCTCCGTCGTCGTGCCCGGAGCGGTGCCTGTCGGGCTCGACGGCGTGTTGCTGGGCGTGTGCGACGGCGTGTTACTCGGGGGCGTCGACGGCGTGTACGGCGGGGTATAGCCCGGCTGCTGGCCGCCGGTCGAGGAGGTGCCCGGGTCGGTCTCGGGGGAGGTCTCCTCGTCGTGCGAGGGCTCCTTCGAGGGCTCCTTCTCCGACTTACTCGGGCTGTTGGTGACCGTCGTGGGGGCCTTCGGCTCCTTGGTGTTGTTGTCGCCCGCCCGGTCCATCGCGAAGGCGACACCCGCCGCGATCGCGATGATCGCGAGCACGGCGAAGATCCACATCTTGCCGCGGCCGCTCCTGCCGCCGTGGTGCCCGCCGTCGTACGCCCCGTCGTGCGGGTTCATCGGCGGCAGTATCGCGCCGCCCGCCTTCATCTGCGACGTGTCGCCGTGGTTCGGGTGGCCCATCGCGGTCGTCGCGTAGGTGCCGCCTGCCGGGGTGTGGCCGCCCTCGTGCATCTCGACGGGGCCGGTGTTCCACACACCGGTGTGGCTGCCCTGCTCCTGGAGCATCGACAGGCCGTACTGGACGAGACCGCGCATCTCCTCGGCGCTCTGGAACCGGTCGTCCGGGTCCTTCGCGAGGGAACGCATGACGAGCCCGTCAAGCTCGGGCGGCGCCACGTCCGACATCTCGGACGGCGGTACGGGGATGTCCTGCACGTGCTGGTAGACCACTGAGAGCGGCGTCTCACCGGTGAACGGCGGCCGCTGCGCGAGCAGTTCGTACAGCAGGCAGCCCGTCGCGTACAGGTCGCTGCGGTGGTCGACGGCCTTGCCCAGCGCCTGCTCCGGGGAGAGGTACTGGGGCGTACCCATGACCATGCCGGTCTGCGTCATCGTCGACTGCGCGCCGTGCAGGGCACGGGCGATGCCGAAGTCCATGACCTTGACCGCGCCGCCGTGCGTGATGATCACGTTCGCGGGCTTGATGTCGCGGTGCACGATGCCGTGCTGGTGGCTGTACGCGAGCGCTTCGAGTACGCCGGAGACGATGATCAGGGCCTGCTCGGGGCCCGGGGGCTCGGCGTTCTGCAGCAGCTCGCGGATCGTGCGGCCCTCGACGAGCTCCATCACGATGTAGGGGACGACGCTCGGGCCGACCTGGTCCTCGCCGGAGTCGTACACGGCGACCACCGCGTGGTGGTTCAGGCCGGCGACCGACTGTGCTTCACGGGTGAACCGGGCCTTGGATGTCGGGTCCTCCGCAAGGTCGGAGCGCAGCAGCTTCACTGCGACGGTACGGCCGAGCCGTACGTCCTCGGCGGCGAATACTTCCGCCATGCCGCCGCGGCCGAGGCGGTGCGTCAGCCGGTATCGGCCATCGCCGACCAATCCGTCCTTACCCCATGCTTCCGGGGCATCCGACACTCCGCCGCCGCTTCCCTCGGGTTCGGGTGCCATCAGTCCTCGCCGTCGTTTCTGTCCGCGTCGCGTCCGCGGTGATCCTCATGGGCCTCAAGGTATGGGCTCAAGGTGCTCCGCCACGTCACGCTACAGCCTCCGCGCGACGCTCCGGTTCGAGATGGACCGGCCATCAAACCCGTTGCCGATGTACCCGTGCAAATTCCGGACCCGGCGCGGACCACAGACGGACCACAGACGGACCCCAGGCGGACCGGTGACAGACGCGTCCCACCAGCCCTCCCGTGCACGTGGGACGGCCGCGCTGTAACGCTTGCGCGACGCTTCTTGCGCGTACGGTCACGGAACGGGCACCGCGCTTGACGTGTCAGTGCCCTGGGGCAGACTTGGCCCGTAAATCTTGCGCTGAGGGGGAAGCACAGTCATGAGCCAGGACGGCCGACAGGGCCGCTACGCGGGCGGCTCGGTCGCGGGCGGGCGGTACCAGCTGCGCGACCTGCTCGGAGAAGGCGGAATGGCGTCGGTGTACCTCGCGTACGACTCCGCGCTCGACCGCCAGGTCGCCATCAAGACGCTGCACACGGAACTGGGGCGCGAGCAGTCCTTCCGCGAACGGTTCCGGCGTGAGGCGCAGGCGGTCGCCAAGCTTTCCCACCCCAACATCGTCTCGGTCTTCGACACCGGCGAGGACGAGCTGGACGGCGCGCTGATGCCGTACATCGTCATGGAGTACGTCGAGGGGCAGCCGCTCGGCTCCGTACTCCAGACGGACATCGATCAGTACGGCGCCATGCCGGCCGACAAAGCGCTGAAGATCACATCGGATGTGCTGGCCGCGCTGGAGACCAGTCACGAAATGGGGCTGGTCCACCGCGACATCAAGCCCGGCAACGTGATGATGAGCAAGCGCAACGTCGTCAAGGTCATGGACTTCGGCATCGCGCGCGCCATGCAGTCGGGCGTCACGTCGATGACGCAGACCGGCATGGTCGTCGGTACGCCGCAGTACCTGTCGCCCGAGCAGGCGCTGGGGCGCGGCGTCGACGCGCGCTCCGACCTGTACTCGGTCGGCATCATGCTGTTCCAGCTGGTGACGGGGCGGCTGCCGTTCGACGCGGACTCGCCGCTCGCCATCGCGTACGCGCACGTCCAGGAGGAGCCGGTGGCTCCTTCGTCGATCAACCGGTCGATTCCGCCGGCGGTCGACGCCCTGGTCGCACGGGCGCTGAAGAAGAACCCGAACGAGCGTTTCCCGAGCGCCGCCGCGATGCGCGACGAGTGCGCGCGGGTGTCGGGGTCGGGCCAGACGGGCGCCGCGCCGGTGATCGTCGCCGGTGGCCCGTCGCAGAGCGGGTCCGGGGTCGGGTCGGCGGTCTTCCCGCCGGTCGGCGGGCAGCCGGGATACCCGCAGAACGGCAACGTACAGACGCCTTACCAGCCGCCGACACCGGGGCCTGGGCCGTACGCGCCGCACACGCCTGCCCCTGGCCCTGGCCCCGGGCAGCCGGCTTACGGATACCCGACGCCGGCTCCGATGCACACGCCGGCCCCTTCGCCGTACGCCCCCCAGCACAACGGCATGCAGCAGGGCGGGCAGCACCAGGGCGGGCAGACTCCGCCGCCGTACGTGATGTCGCCTCAGACGGCGCCGAACTCGGGCGGCGGGGGTGGCGGCGGTGGCGGCAGCGACCGGAACATGCCGGTGATCGTGGGGGCGATCGTGGTCGTGCTGCTGGCGATCGGCGGCCTGATCACCGCGATCTCGCTCAAGGACGACCCCAAGGGCGAGAACGAGGCCACCGACGACCCCACGCAGAGCGAGGAGGCGGCCAAGCCCGGCTACAAGGGCCCGGACCGCACCAGAACCATGGAGACCACCGACTGCTCACCCGGCAGGGAATCGGCGACCGACCCGGAAAAGGTCGAGGTGCCGAGCTTCCTCTACAAGGACATCCGCTCGGTCAAGCTGTGCCTCAATGCCGGGGGGTGGAAGATCAAGGAGACCAGGGTCGACAACCCGCTCTGGGGTGAGGACCTTGTGGTCAACCAGTTCCCCAAGACCGGCTCCGACATTGACCCCGAGGACGCCACGATCGAGCTTGAGATCTCCACCGGCAACCCGCCGTCGGATTAGGCCGAACAGACGCGCGGTCCGGTTCGGACCTGCGAAGGGGCCCGGTGCGCACCGTGCGCACCGGGCCCCTTTCGTGTGACCTGGCGTGCCGGAAATGTTGCGGCATGTGACGCTGAGTCTGTTGTCTCAGTGGTCCGGCTCACACCGTGGTCCGGCGCGTTTTCGGTTCAGGAGGCGGAGTCCCATGGCTGTCCGGTTCGCGGCGGTGGGGGTGGCCGCAGTGCTGGTGCTGCCGGTCTCGGGGGTGGTCCCGGGGGCGTACGCCGAGGCGCGCGCGCCGGGGCCGACGCCCGTGTCCACGTCCACGTCCACGTCGACATCCCCAGCCACATCCACCTCCACGTCGACGACTTCCCCGCGCGACGGTGGGGACCGCGAGCTGGTGCCGGGCGTAGGAGCGCCGGACTGGCCCGAGCGGCCCTTCGCTTCCGCCGCCTCGCCCGGCAAGAGCCTTGCGGGGCGGCCGGCCGGGGAGGGGCGTACACGGCCGGGGCGGGCGCCGGACAAGAGCGGGGCTGCGAGCGGGAACGAGGAGGAGGGCGGGAAGGCGTCCCCGAGCGGCAGTGGGAATCCGTCCGGCAGTCCCGGTGTCACGCCCAGCCCCTCCGCCTCCGGCTCCGCTTCCGCGTCGGCGAGCTCCCCGGCCACCCCCCTCAAGTCGCACGGTCCCGACCCCTGGGACGTACACGAGGAGGCACTGGAGGAGCCCGGCAACGCGCCCACCATCTCCCCCTCGAACGCCCCGCCGGGAGCCGCGCACGAGGGCTCCGAGCAGGTCGTGGCGCAGTCCGACCCGCTGGGTGTCCATGTGCTGCCGCTGGGGGCGGGGCTCACGCTGGTCGGGCTGGGGCTCGGGTTCCTGGGGCTCCGGCTGCGGCGGAGCTGACCGCCCCTCCGGGAGCCGTCCACCTCAAGACCTACTCACGACGTCCTTCTCAGGACGGTTGGCCTGGAGCGGCATACTCGGTATACATACTCAGTATGTCGATCCGTCACGGGCTGCTTGCCCTCCTTGAGCACGGGCCCCGTTACGGCTCTCAGCTGCGCACCGAATTCGAGTCGCGCACCGGCGCGACCTGGCCTCTCAACGTCGGCCAGGTCTATACGACCCTGGGCCGCCTCGAACGCGACGGCATGGTCACCCAGGACGGCGAGGACGGAGCGGGCCACGCGCTCTACGTGATCACGGACGCGGGGCGGGGCGAGCTCCGGAGCTGGTTCGGGCGGCCCGTCGACCGTGCCAGCCCGCCCCGTGACGAGCTGGCCATCAAGCTCGCCATGGCCGTCGGCGCCCCCGGCGTCGACATCCGGGCCGTCATTCAGGCTCAGCGTCACGCCACGCTCCGGGCCATGCAGGACTACACGCGCCTCAAGGCCCAGGCGCTCGCGGCCGTCGAGCACGTCGATGGCACAGACGGCGAACAGGCGCGCGACGACGTGGCCTGGCTGCTCGTACTGGAACAGCTGATCTTCCAGACCGAGGCCGAGGCGCGCTGGCTCGACCACTCCGAGTCCCGGCTCGCCCGGCTCTCCGCGACGGCCGCGCGCAGGGCCGAGAACACTCCCGCGGCCGCTGCGACCGCTTCGCCTTCGCCTTCACCCGACCCGGCCGCCGGAACCGCTCGTGCCGCTTCGGCGTCTCGCAGCGCACGGCGCTAGATCCGCGCGGCCGCAGGGCCACCTCGCAGCGCGCATCCGCCGTATCCCGTACCCCGTACCCCGCACATCCGTATCCCGTCCCAGGGGGACCTCCTTCATGCCTGAAGCCATGCCCGAATCCGTACCCCAGAAGTCACAGCAGCAACAGCAGTCACAGCAGCCGGTGTTGCAGCTGGAGCAGCTGACCCGCGTCCACGGCAGCGGCGCCACCGAGGTGCACGCGCTGCGCGGCGTCAACCTCTCCGTCTTCCCCGGTGAACTCGTCGCCGTCATGGGCCCGTCCGGCTCCGGCAAGTCCACCCTGCTCACCATCGCGGG
This sequence comes from Streptomyces sp. NPDC002994, assembly GCF_040611155.1. Classification (NCBI taxonomy): domain Bacteria; kingdom Bacillati; phylum Actinomycetota; class Actinomycetes; order Kitasatosporales; family Streptomycetaceae; genus Streptomyces; species Streptomyces sp. NPDC002994. The sequence continues at coordinate 86,704 of NZ_JBEXNQ010000032.1, read as the reverse complement.
CGGGCTCGACCTCCCCACATCCGGCCGGGTCGTCGTCGAAGGTACGGACATCACGGCCGCCAGCCGCAAGGAGCTCGCCACGCTGCGCCGCCGCAGCATCGGCTACGTCTTCCAGGACTACAACCTCATACCGGCCCTGACCGCCGCCGAGAACGTCGCCCTGCCCCGCGAACTGGACGGCGTATCCGCCCGCAAGGCCCGCGTTTCCGCAGTCGCCGCGCTGGAGGAGATGGGCCTCGGCCAGCTCGCCGACCGCTTCCCCGACGAGATGTCCGGCGGCCAGCAGCAGCGCGTGGCCATCGCCCGCGCCCTGGTGGGCGACCGCCGTCTGGTCCTCGCCGACGAGCCGACCGGCGCCCTCGACTCCGAGACGGGCGAATCCGTACTCGCGCTGCTGCGCGCCCGCTGCGACGCGGGCGCCGCCGGCATCCTCGTCACCCACGAGCCGCGCTTCGCGGCCTGGGCCGACCGGGTCGTCTTCCTGCGCGACGGCTCCGTCGTCGACGAGACCTGCCGCAGCCAGGCCGACTCCCTGCTCTCCGGGCAGGCGGCCGCACAGTGAACCGCTGGTACCACTCATGGGTGGCCGCGGTGCGCATAGCCCGCCGCGACGCCTGGCGCTTCAAGGGCCGCAGCTCTCTCGTACTCGCCATGATCGCCCTGCCGATCCTGGGCGTGAGCGCCGCCGATCTGACCCTGCGCAGCGCCGAGCTCTCCGCCGGGCAGAAGATGGAACGCGAACTGGGCGCCGCCGACGCCCGGATGTCCGACCCGGGCATGGGCGGCGTGCCGATCCACCAGTCCCCCGACGGCCTCAACAGCAACCCGGCGAAGGAATACAAGGACGGAGAGTGGCCCTCGGGCCACGGTGACATCCGGGCCGCCATCCCCGAAGGCGCCAAGACGCTCAAGGACTCGAACGGCAGCGGGAAGCTCCGGACCGCGCACGGCCTGCTCAACACCGTGATCCACGAGCTGGACGCGACCGACCCGATGGCCAGGGGCATCATGACCCTCGACCAGGGACGGTTCCCCGACAAGGCCGGCGAGGTCGCCGCGAGCACCCACTTCCTGGAGACCGGCGGCCTGAAGGTGGGCTCGGTCGTCACCGCCCGCGGGCTCGCCACCGAGTACCGGATCGTCGGCTCGTACGAACTCCCCGACGCCCTGAAGTCCGACGAGGTCCTCGCGCCGCCCGGCACGTTCCTGGCGCCGCTCGACAAGGCGCTGAAGGCCGACGGCCTGCCCGGCACGGAGACCAGCAGTACCTACCTGGTCTCCGTCGGCGGCGACGGTTTCACGTGGAACATGGTCAAGGAGGTCAACACCCAAGGCATCATGGCGATTTCGCGGGCCGTCGCCCTCGCCCCGCCCGCCGACTCCGAGGTCCCGCTGTACCAGCAGGACGGCTGGTCGAACTACGAGCAGAGCGCGGCGTCCGAAGCCGCGGCGCTCGCCGTCGTCGGCACCGTCGTCGGTCTCGCCATCCTGGAGATCTGCCTGCTGGCCGGACCCGCGTTCGCGGTCGGCGCCCGGCGCTCCGCCCGCCAGCTCGGCCTGGTCGGCGCCAACGGCGGCGACCGCCGCCACATCCGCGCCATCGTGCTCTCCGGCGGTCTGGTCATCGGCTTCGCCGCGGCCGTCCTCGGCACCGCGCTCGGCCTGCTGCTCACCTTCGCGCTGCGGCCGGTGCTGGAGGACTACATCGGCAAGCGGTTCGGCAGCTTCGACGTCCGCCCGCTGGAACTGCTCGGCATCGGCCTGGTCGCCGTCCTCACCGGCCTGCTCGCCGCTGTCGTCCCGGCCATCACCGCGTCCCGGCAGACCGTGCTGGCCTCGCTCACCGGCCGCCGCGGTGTACGCCGCTCCAGCCGCGTCCTGCCCGTCATCGGCCTGATCGCGGCCGGCCTGGGCATCACGATCACCCTGTACGGGGCCGCCGCCACCGACAGCGTCGTCATCGTCGCGGGCGGCAGCGCCCTCGCCGAGCTGGGCATCGTCGCGCTCACCCCCGCCCTGGTCGGCCTTTTCGGCAAGACCGGCCGGTGGCTGCCGCTGTCGCCGCGCCTCGCCCTGCGCGACGCCGTACGCAACCGGGGCCGTACGGCCCCCGCCGTGGCCGCCGTGCTGGCCGCCGTCGCGGGCACGGTCGCCGTGGCGACGTACGCCGCCAGCGACGACGTACAGCAGCGCGCCGCTTACCAGCCGCAACTGCCGCACGGCGCGGTGACCGTGCTGAACTCCGAGGGCGGCGGACGCGATGTGCCGGCCCTGCGCGCGGCCGTCCAGAAGCACTTCCCCGTCGACGTACGCGCCGACGTCAGCCGGATCGCCGTCGGCAATGCCAACTGCGCGCCGTACAGCGAAGTGAAGGGCTGCGGGCGGTACGAGATCTTCACGCCCAAGGACAACCGGTGCGCCCTGTGGTCCGAGGACGTCCCGGGCTCGAAGCAGTTCACGGCGGACGAGCGCCGCAAGCTGGCGAAGGACTGGCGCTGCAAGGAGGCCCGGCAGTACTCCGAGTACGACGTCCTCGTCGCCGACGAGAAGCTGCTGTCGGTCCTCGCGATCGACAACCCGGGTGTCGTCAACGCGCTCAAGAGCGGCAAAGCCATCTCCTTCGACCGCCGCGACGTCGAAAACGGCCGGATCGGCATCAAGCTGATCACAGACACCGACAAGGCCGATCTGATGCAGGCCAAGGGCAAGGACGTCCCCGGCGAGATCAAGTCCTTCCCCGTCCACCAGGCCCCCGAGTCGGCCACGGCCTACGGCGTGCAGATCATCCTGCCGGAGCAGGCCGCGAAGGCCGCCGGGCTCATCACCGCCCCCGTCGGCGCGTACTTCTCGACCGACAAGCTGCCCGACAGCACACAGCAGCAGAAGCTCGACGCGGCACTCGACGCGCTGGGAGTCGACGGCGGCCTGTACGTCGAAAAGGGCTACACCAGCGACAACAGCATCGTCCTGCTGGCCCTGACCGTCTTCGCCGGACTCGTCACCATCGGCGCGGCAGGCATCGCCACGGGCCTCGCCCAGACCGACGCCGAGCCCGACCTGAAAACCCTCGCCGCGGTCGGCGCGCCCCCGCGGGTGCGCAGGACGCTGAGCGGATTCCAGTGCGGGGTGGTCGCCGCGATGGGCGTGGTGCTCGGCTCGGCGGCGGGCGTACTGCCCGCGATCGGGCTGCGGCTCACCGAAGAACGCCAGGAACTGAAGTGGTACGAGCAGTCCCTGGACGCCGGCATGGGCGGCCTGGCCGAGGCGCCGTACGTCCCGATCGTCATCCCCTGGGAGACCCTCGCGGCACTGCTCGTCGCCGTACCCGTGGGCGCGGCGCTCCTGGCCGCACTGGTCACCAGGTCCCGTACCGCGGTGGCGCGGCGCGCGGCGGGCTGAGACACGGCGGTTGTTCCGCGACTGTTCCCGTGCCCCCGTACAGGGTGGATCACCTCTGTGCGGGGGCACACCGTGTTGTGACGCAGGTGTACGAGAGAATGGCTGCATGGAGATGCCGAGGAGTGAACGGTCGCAGGAGAGCCCCCATGTCCTGGTCGTAGGACAGGACGGAATGGCTCTCAGCGGCGCGGACGACGAGTCGCGCGAGGTGCCAGTGACGGAGATGGTCGAACAGCCCGCAAAGGTCATGCGCATCGGCAGCATGATCAAGCAACTCCTGGAGGAAGTACGGGCGGCTCCTCTCGACGAGGCGAGCCGGGTACGGCTGAAGGACATTCACCACAGCTCGGTGAAGGAGCTCGAAGACGGCCTCGCGCCCGAGCTCGTCGAGGAGTTGGAGCGGCTCTCCCTGCCGTTCACGGACGAGGCGATCCCCTCCGAGGCGGAACTGCGTATCGCGCAGGCCCAGTTGGTCGGGTGGCTCGAAGGCCTCTTCCACGGCATCCAGACGGCGCTTTTCGCCCAGCAGATGGCGGCGCGGGCGCAGCTGGAGCAGATGCGGCGGGCACTTCCGCCGGGCGCGAGCCACGAGGACGACGGCCAGGACGACGGCCACGGCCCGGTGCGCTCGGGCCCGTACCTCTAGAACCACTGACGACGTGCGACAAGAGGCCCGCACCGCCACGACGGCGGTGCGGGCCTCTCGCACGTGTCTGCTCAGGCAGTCGTCGTCAGCAGGATCTTGCCGACATGATCGCCCGCGTCCAGCGCCCGGTGGGCCTGCGCCGCCTCCGCCATCGGCATGACGCGGTCCACGACCGGGCGTACGCGGCCGGTGCTGATCAGGGGCCACACATGCTCCCGTACGGCCGCCACGATCGCCGCCTTCTCGCCGAGCGGGCGCGCCCGCAGGGTCGTCGCCGTGATCGCGGCGCGCTTGCGCATCAGCGCACTCAGGTTGAGCTCGCCCTTCACACCGCCCTGCATGCCGATGACCGCGAGGCGGCCGTTGACGGCGAGCGCCTTCACGTTCCGGTCCAGGTACTTCGCACCGATGATGTCGAGAATGACGTCGGCGCCGGTCCCGTCCGTGGCCTTGCGGAGCTCCTGTACGAAGTCCTGCTCGCGGTAGTCGATGAGGATGTCGGCGCCCAGCTCCGCGCAGCGCGCCAGCTTCTGCGGACTGCCCGCGGTGACCGCGACGCGCGCCCCGACCGCCTTGGCGAGCTGGACCGCCATCGTGCCGATACCGCTCGCGCCGCCGTGCAGCAGCAGCGTCTCGCCGGGCCGCAGGTGGGCGATCATGAAGACGTTCGACCAGACCGTCGAGGTCGACTCGGGCAGGGACGCCGCCGTGACCAGATCAACGCCGCCGGGCACGGGCAGCAGCTGCCCCGCCGGTACGACGACCTTCTCGGCGTACCCGCCGCCGGTCAGCAGCGCGCACACCTCGTCGCCGACCGACCAGCCCGAGACACCGGGCCCCAGCGCGGCGATCCGGCCGGAGCATTCGAGACCGGGATACGCCGACGACCCGGCCGGCGGGTCGTAGAAGCCCTGGCGTTGCAGCAGGTCGGCGCGGTTGACGGCGCTCGCGACGACCTCGACGAGGACCTCGCCCTCGCCGGGTACGGGATCGGGGACCTCCGCCCATACGAGCGCCTCGGGGCCACCGGGTTCAGGGATCGTGATCGCATACATGGCCGCGAGGCTACTCCGCACCGGTACGAACCACTCCGCCCACCCGGTTACCTTCTGGTCCGCCTTCGCGGCTACTCCGGCGACGTCAGCCGCATGTCCCCCCCAGTCGAGTTACCGGGAGAGGCGCGCACGATGGTGATCACCCGGTCCGTCAGCTGGAGCGGACTGGCCAGCGGGTCGTCGTAACCCAGCAGCCGGTGCCCGCGCAGGACGCTGACCACCAGGTCCTCGGTCTCCCGCACGTTCCGTCCCACCTCGGCCTTTATCACCGGCCGTTCGATGAGATCGAGGCCGCTGCCCTGCTGGATCAGGTCCTCCATCACCGTGCCCGCGCTGGGGCTGAGTACGGACAGACCCAGCAGGCGGCCGGCCGCACTCGCGCTGGTGATGACGGCGTCGGCGCCCGACTGGCGCAGCAGCGGCGCGTTCTCCTCCTCGCGGACCGCGGCAACGATCTTCGCCCCCCGGTTGAGCTGGCGCGCGGTGAGGGTGACCAGGACCGCCGTGTCGTCACGCTGGGTCGAGATGACGATCTGGCGGGCCCTCTGGACCTCGGCGCGCAGCAGTACGTCGCTGCGGGTCGCGTCGCCCAGGACGCCCGTGAACCCGTCGGCGTTCGCCGCTTCGATGACCTTCGCACTCGGGTCGACGACCACGATCTGCTCTTTCCTGAGCCCCGTGGCCGCCAGGGTCTGGATCGCGGAACGGCCCTTGGTGCCGAATCCGACGATGACGGTGTGGTCGCGCAACTGGGTCCTCCAGCGGTTCAGCCGCCACTCCTCCCGGGTCCTCTCGGTGAGGACTTCGAGAGTGGTGCCGACCAGGATGATCAGAAAGAGCACGCGCAGCGGCGTCACGAGCAGCACATTGGTGAGCCTGGCGCTGTCGCTGTGCGGCACGATGTCGCCGTAACCCGTCGTGGAGAGGGTCACGGTGGAGTAGTAGACGGCGTCGAGGAAGTCGATGCTCTCGTCGGCGTTGTCGTGGTAGCCGGCGCGGTCGGCGTAGACGATGAACACCGTCAGGGCCAGGACCGCCAGCGCCATCAGCAGCCGCTTGCCGACCTGCCGCAGCGGGCGGTCGACGATACGGCGCGGCAGCCTGATCCGAGCGGTGACAAGGTGCTCGTCGGCGTGCCTGGCCATCGCATCGTGGCCGGGAAGTTTCACGTGAAACGTCCTTCTGTGGTCCAGGGCAGATCGAGGATTTCGAGTTCCTGGCCGGCCCGCGCGCCCCCGGGCGGGACGACGGCCAGGCCGTCGGCGGCGGCGATTCCGCGGAGCATCGCCGGACCGTTGTAGTGCAGTGGCACGGCCTGCTCCGCACGGTGGACGACGGGGACGAGCCGGGTGTCGTGCGGATGACCGTTCACCTCGTCCCGTACGGGCGAGAGGTAGGGCGCGAGCGGTGGCCGCTGGGCGCGGGCGCGCAGCAGCGGCTCGGCGAGGGTGAGCAGGCCGGAGACGGCGGCGAGCGGATTACCGGGCAGGCCGACGAGGTACCGGCCATCGGCGCCCCCGCTGAGGCGCGCCAGCAGCATCGGGTGCCCCGGCCGCACCGCGACACCGTCCACCAGCAGCTCGGCGCCCGCCTTGCGCAGGATGGGGTGGACGTGGTCGACGGGACCGGCCGCCGTACCGCCCGTGGTGATGACCAGGTCGGCCTCGGAGGCGGTGACGGCCCGGTGGAGCGCGTCGGCGTCGTCACCGAGATGCCGGGTGCCGATCACCTCGGCGCCGAGGGCGTGCAGCCACGGGCCGAGGAGGGGGCCGAGGGCGTCGCGCACCATCCCGTCGTGCGGCAGCCCTTCGTTCAGCAACTCATCACCCAGTACGAACACTTCGACGCGCGGCCGGGGCACGACGGACAGCCCGTCATAACCAGCGGCCGCGGCCAGCCCGAGGACGGCGGGGGTCACCAGCGCGCCGGCGGGCAGCAACCGGTCGCCGGTACGGCACTCCTGGCCGCGCGGCCGGATGTCCTGCCCCTGGACGACCTCCCGGCGCGCGTACAGCCGCCCCTTGGACTCCTCCAGCCGGGCGTGCTCGCTGCGGATCACGGCGGTCGCGTCGGGCGGGATACGGGCGCCGGTGGCGATGCGTACAGCAGTACCGTCGGCGAGCGCTCCGGGTGCGGCGTGTCCGGCGAGGACCTGGCCGCCCTCTTCGACGCTCCACCACGGCCCCGGCCCGGCGACGGCCCACCCGTCCATGGCGGACGTATCGAAGGACGGCAGGTCGGTGAGGGCGTCCAGAGGCTCGGCGAGGACCTGCCCGAGGGCCTGCCCCAGCGACACCCGCCGCGCACGGGACGCGCCGGCCCCGCCCGCCCGGGCAGCCACGACGCGGGCCTCACTCCACGGCGTGGCGCGGGTGCGGGCCGAGGCCGAGGCCACGGCACCGTCCCTCCCCGAGTCCGCGACGTCGGTACGAGCCGACGGCGCGGGCTCGGCACCAGGTTGCCGAGCGGGACCGGCGCGGCCGGCCTCGCCGGCCTGACCGGTCTCCTGGCTCGGCCGCTGCGGCGATTGCTCCGGCTCCCCGCCGGCCGGTGATCCCTGCGCCCGCCGGACGAGAGCGAGTGCCTCGTCGACCTCGCGGTCCTCCTGGCTCACCCCGCGCCGTCTTCCGTGCCGTGTCCCGCGGCCTCGCCCTTGGGCTCTTCCTCTTCCGCCCAGCGGGCGGCGAGAGCTGCGGCCTTGCGAGCCGCTTCGGCCACGGCCTGCGGCCCGTCCCCGCCGGCCTTCGCCGCCGCGTAGCCGACCAGGAAGGTGGTGAGCGGGGCGGCGGGCCTGGCGACACCGTGCGCGGCGTCGCGGGCGAGGTCGAGCAGGACGTTGATGTCGACATCCAGCTCGATGCCGAGTTCGTCCTTGACTGCGGTCATCCATTCATCCAGCACGTGTCCATGCTCCCTGATCCTGGACCGGGCTGCGGCAATGTCTTCCCAGGTGTCGCAGTCGAAGGAGTCGAGCGGCCCGGCGGCGACGCGCGACAGGGCGAGTTCGTGCGTGAGCAGTCGGAGCGGCAAGCCGGTGAGGCTGCCGTGCTCGGTGGCGAGGAGGGCCAGTTCGCGGCGCAGTGGTTCGGCGCGGTAGGCGGCGACGAGCGGCTGGTCGCGCCCGCCCGCGTCCACGAGCAGCGCCGCCTCGCGCCCGCTGCGGTCCAGCGCGTCGAGGAGCCGCTGAACCGTCCCGCTCTGAATAAAGGGCAGATCGGCGGAGAGTACGAGCAAGGTCTCCGCGGTGGTACGCCGCACCCCGGCGTCGAGCGCGGCCAGCGGCCCGCCCCCGGCCGGTTCCTCACGCGCCCACTCGACGGCGCGTACGGTCGCCCGCCGCCCGCCGACGACGACGGTGGTTCCGGCCCCGCGGCAGACGCCCAGGACCCGGTCGAGCAGCGTCCGCCCGCCCACGCGCACACCGGGCTTGTCCACCCCACCGAGCCGCTTGGCGGCCCCTCCGGCCAACACGATGGCGTCGTACGCGGTCGCGGTCATGCGATGAGTATGCGGGGCGGGGCTGTTCTTCCGCCGCGTGGGGGGCAACGCCCCCAGCCCCCAGCCCCCAGACAACACAGACGCCGTGCGGGCGTGTCCTGAAACGCCGGACGGGCTGGATATCGCGCCCAGCGGCACATCCAGCCCCTCCGGCGCTTGAGAGCGGGGTCTGGGGCAGCGCCCCCACGCGGCGGCAGGCTAAAGCGTCCGCAGCAGCACCGCCGGCCGCTCCACGCAGTCCGCCACGTACCGCAGGAACCCACCCGCGGTCCCCCCGTCACACACCCGGTGGTCGAACGTCAGCGACAACTGCACAACCTTGCGCACCGCCAGCTCACCCTCATGCACCCACGGCTTCGGCACGATCCGGCCGACCCCGAGCATCGCCGCCTCCGGGTGATTGATGATCGGCGTGGACCCGTCGACCCCGAACACCCCGTAGTTGTTCAGCGTGAACGTGCCACCGGTCAGCTCCGCCGGCGTCAGCGCCCCCTTCCTGGCCGACTCCGTCAACCGGGCGAACTCCGCACTCAGTTCATCCACGTTGCGGGCATGCGCGTCCCGTACGACGGGAACGACCAGCCCCCGCTCCGTCTGCGCCGCGAACCCGAGGTTCACACCGGGCAGCCGCACGATCTCGCGGGAGGCCATGTCCACGGTGGAGTTGAGCTCCGGGAAGCGGGCAAGCGCGGCCGTACAGATACGGGCGAGGAGCGCGATGACAGAGACCGGTGGCCCGCCGGCCTGGTTCATCGACGTACGAGCCGCCATGAGCTCGGTCGCGTCCGCGTCCACCCAGCAGGTGGCGTCCGGAATCTCGGTGCGGCTGCGCGACAGCTTGTCCGCGACGGCGCCGCGCATCCCGCGCAACGGAACGCGTTCGCCCACAGCGGCGGAAGCCGCCGCGGGCACCGGCGTCGGCACGGCCGCCGCCCCACGAATCGCACCCTCCACGTCGGATCGCAGGATGAGACCATCGGGCCCGGAGCCCTTCAGCGCCCGCAGATCCAGACCGTTCTCGCGCGCCAGCCGCCGCACCAGCGGCGAAATGACCGGCACGGGCCCGTCACTCTCGACCGCCACCGCCACCGCGGCAGCGGCCTCAGCCACCGCCACAGAGCCGGCAGACCCAGCAGCCGTGGCAGACCCGGCAGCCGCGGCCGGCCGGATACGCCGCCGCCGCGCCACCGCTGCCCCCGTGCCGTACCCCACCAGCACGTTCCCCGACGACTCCGCGTCAGCAGGAGCGGCCTGAGGCGCCGCAGCCGCAGCCGCCCCGACCGCGACCGTCAGCAGCGGCGACCCGACCGGCAGTTCGGTCCCCTCCTCGCCGTAGCGGGCGGTCACCACGCCCCCGTACGGGCACGGCACTTCCACCATCGCCTTGGCCGTCTCGACCTCGACGACCGGCTGGTCGACGGCGACCACGTCGCCGACCTCCACCAGCCAGCGCACGATCTCCGCCTCGGTAAGCCCCTCACCGAGGTCCGGCAGCCTGAATTCCAAGACCTGCGGCATCAGATGCCCGCCTCCCACTGGAGCCGCGCGACCGCGTCGAGCACCCGGTCCACTCCCGGCAGATGGTGCCGCTCCAGCATCGGCGGCGGATACGGAATGTCGAACCCGGCGACCCGCAGCACCGGCGCCTCCAGATGATGGAAGCACCGCTCCGTCACCCGGGCGGCGATCTCCCCGCCGGGCCCGCCGAAGCCGGTGGACTCGTGGACGACGACCGCCCGCCCGGTACGCCGTACCGAGCCCGCCACCGTCTCGTCGTCGAACGGCACGAGCGAGCGCAGGTCCACGACCTCCAGGTCCCAGCCCTCCGCCTCGGCCGCCTCCGCCGCCTCCATGCACACCGGCAGGGACGGCCCGTACGTGATCAGCGTCGCGCTGCGGCCCGAGCGGCGTACGACCGCACGCCCGATCGGCTCGACGGCGGTGGGCGCCTCCGGCGACCACGCCGCCTTCGACCAGTAGAGCCGCTTCGGCTCCAGGAAGACCACGGGATCGTCCGACGCGATCGCCGCCCGCATCAGCCCGTACGCGTCCTCGACCGTCGCCGGCGTCACGACATGGAGCCCCGGAGTCGCCATGTAGTACGCCTCGGACGAATCACTGTGGTGCTCGACGCCGCCGATCCCGCCGCCGTACGGCACCCGGATCACCATCGGCATCGGCATCGCCCCGCGCGTGCGGTTTCGCATCCGCGCCACATGGCTGATGAGCTGCTCGAACGCCGGATACGCGAACGCGTCGAACTGCATCTCGACGACGGGCCGCAGCCCGTACATCGCCATGCCCACGGCCGTTCCCAGAATCCCCGCCTCAGCGAGCGGCGTGTCCGTGACCCGGTCCTCGCCGAACTCCTTCACGAGCCCGTCGGTGACCCGGAAAACCCCGCCGAGCGCGCCGACGTCCTCGCCCATCACATGGACACTCGGGTCCTCGGCCATCGCGTCGCGCAGCGCACGCCCGAGGGCCTGCGCCATCGTCGCGGGCTTGGCGGGCTTCGCGTCGACGGCGGTCGCCGCTGCTGTCGTCATCGCTCGTCCTCCGCATCGAGCTCGGCCCGCAACAGGGCTTCCTGCTCCCGAAGGTGCGCGGTCTTCTCGGCGTAGACGTGCGCGAAAAGGTCCATGGGATCGAGCACCGGGTCCGCGTTCATCCGCTCCCGCAGTTCCGCCGCCATCGTCTCCGCCGCCTCGCGGGCCTGCTGCACGGCGTCCTCGTCAAGCATTCCGCGCTCCTTGAGCTCCCGCTCAAGCAGCTGGACAGGGTCATGGGCGCGCCACGCCTCGACCTCCGCCTCGCCCCGGTAGCGGGTCGCGTCGTCGGCGTTCGTGTGGGCCTCGATGCGGTACGTGACGGCCTCGACCAGCGTCGGACCACCACCCCGCCGGGCCCGCTCCACCGCCTCGGCCAGCACCTCGTGCACGGCGGCGGCGTCATTGCCGTCGACGAGCCGGCCCGGCATTCCGTACCCGACGGCCTTGTGGGCCAGGGACGGGGCCGCGGTCTGCTTGGCGAGCGGCACGGAGATCGCGAAGCCGTTGTTCTGCACGAGGAAGACGACCGGTGCCTGCCAGACGGCGGCGAAGTTCAGCGCCTCGTGGAAGTCGCCCTCGCTGGTGCCGCCGTCGCCGACCATGGCGAGCGCGACCACGTCGTCGCCCTTGAGGCGCGCGGCGTGCGCCAGGCCCACGGCGTGCGGCAGCTGGGTCGCGAGAGGGGTGCACAGCGGCGCGATGCGGTGCTCACGCGGGTCGTAACCGGTGTGCCAGTCGCCCCGCAGCAGCGTCAGCGCCTGTACGGGGTCCAGCCCGCGCGCCACGGCGGCCAGCGTGTCCCGGTAGCTCGGGAAGAGCCAGTCCCGGTCCTCCAGGACGAGCGCGGCCGCGACCTCGCAGGCCTCCTGCCCGGTGCTGGAGGGGTAGACGGCGAGGCGGCCCTGCTTGGTGAGGGCGGTCGCCTGCGCGTTGTACCTGCGGCCGCGTACCAGCTCCGCGTACAGCCGCCGCATCAGCGCGGCGTCGAGCCGGTCGGCGGCGTCGGTGCCGAGCACGCGGTACGGCTCGCTGTCAGGCAGCAGCGGCGCGGGGTCCGTGCGGGGCCTCCAGGCCGGGGGAGGGGTGGGCCGGTAGGCGGCGGCACCGGGCAGTTCCATGGTGCTCTTCTTCATCGCGTGCACCTCCTCGTGGGAGCGGTGAGAAGGCACAGCAATGTGGTGTGCCTCACCTACCGATTGTTCGGTCGTGGACGCAATTTGGCTACAGGCACCTCCAGCCTGTGGACAAACGGTTCTGCACAGCCTGGGATAGAGGCAGGTCGTCCATGAGAGGGAGGCGGGGGGACATGGCAGCTGAACAAATGGCCGACGCGGGAGCGGGCCCTCCCGCACGCCCGCTGGACGCCATCGACCGCGACATCCTGCGCATGCTCCAAACGGACGGCCGCGCGTCGATACGGTCCGTGGCCGAGCGGGTGCATGTCTCGCGCGCCAACGCCTACGCGCGCATCAACCGCCTCATCGACGACGGAGTCATCCGCGGCTTCAGCGCACGCGTGGACCACGAACGCGCGGGGCAGGGAGCATCGGCGTACATCACGCTCAAGATCGTGCAGAACTCCTGGCGCACGGTCCGCGAACGGCTTCAGGAACTGCCCGGCGCCGCGCACATCGCGCTGGTCAGCGGGGACTTCGACGTACTGCTGCTCGTGCACACGGCGGACAACAGGGCGCTGCGCGAGCTCGTACTGACGAAGATCCAGTCGATACCGGAAGTGCTCAGCACGCGCACCCTGCTGGTCTTCGAGGAGACGGATCTCGACTCGGCGGCCTCCCCACAGCCGCCGCAGTCACTTCAACCGCCCCAGTCACCCCCGGAGCTGTGAGCCACCTCAGCGGCTGGTCCGCAGCCCGTCGAACGCCAGCCGCACCACGGTCTCGGCGAGCTGCTCCCCGTCCACGCCGCCATGGCCCTCGGCCGCCTGCGGCCGGTACCACTCCACCAGCGAGTTGACCATTCCGAAGAGCAGTCGCGTCGCCATGCGTATGTCCACATCGGTGCGCAGGTCACCGTCGGCGGCCGCCGCCTTCATCAGATCGGCCACCCGCTGGTCGAACTCGCGGCGCCGCTCCAGCGCCCAGCGCTCGGCCTTCGTATTGCCGCGTACGCGAAGGAGCAGCGTGACGTACGGCAGCTCGGCCATCAGCACCTCCACGGTGCGCCGGGTGACGTACTCCACCCGCTCGATCGCCCGCCCCCGCACCGCGCCCGGCTCGTCGAGGATCCCGAAGAGCCCGTCGAGGGCCCGGCTGACCGCGCGGCGCAGCAGCTCCTCCTTGCCCGCCACGTGGTGATAGATCGAGGACTTCGAGATGCCGGCGGCCTTGGACAGGTGCTCCATGGACGTGCCGTCGTAGCCACGCTCGTTGAAGACCCGGACAGCCACCGTCAGAAGGGTCTCGGGGGTGTACGTGTCGCGCTTGGCCGTGGTCATGAGGCGCCCTCTTCCTTGGCGGCGAACGCCTGCCGGTAAAGCGCCAGGGACGGGGCGTAGCGCCCGGTCGGGCAGCACTCGTGCAGGTTCTCCAGCAGGTCGTACGCCCAGTCCTGGCCGAGCGCACTGCTCCATTCGACCGGCCCCAGGGGGTAGTTCACGCCAAGACGCATCGCCGTGTCGATGTCCTCGGGCGAGGCGACGCCCCGCGCGACGGCGTCCGCCGCCAGGTCGACGATCATGGCGACCGTACGGGCGACGATCATGCCGGGCACGTCGCCGATGACGCTGACGTCCTTGCCGAGCTTCTGGAAGAGCCCGGTGGCTTCGGCGAGCGCCCGCGCGGACGTGTCCTCGGAGGCGGAGAGCGCGATACGGGTCGCTCCCCGGTAGTCGAGGGCGAGGTCGAAATAGACGACGTCCGCGTACTCCACGGAGGTCCGTCCGTCGGCCGGTACGAGCTGTCCTTCACCCGGCAGCTCGATGTACGGGCCGCCCGCCTCCACCCGCTCCACGGCGATGCCCGCCTCCTCCATCATCGCGACGAGCACGTCGGCGTGGCCGAGGTCCCCGACGACGGTGACAGCTTCGGGGGCGGCCTCGGGAGCAGCCGTACGGGGAGCGGGCTTCGCCGCACCCTCGCCTCCGTACGGGAACCATCCGTGGCCCGACTTACGGCCGAGGCGGCCCGACTCGACGAGGCGGCGCTGGGCGAGCGAGGGAACGAACTTGGGGCTCTGGAAGAACGACTCCCAGACCGACCGGCTGACCGCTTCGTTGACGTCCTGTCCGATCAGGTCGGTCAGCTCGAAGGGGCCCATCCTGAAGCCGCCCGACTCGCGCAGTACGGCGTCAATGGTGGCCGGGTCCGCGCCCTGTTCCTCGTACACCGCGAAGGCCTCGGCGTAGAAGGGGCGGGCGATGCGGTTCACGATGAAACCGGGGGTGTCCGCGCAGCGCACCGGGGTCTTGCCCCAGGCGGCCGCTGTCGCCCACGCGCGCGTGGCGCTCGTTTCGTCGGTCGCGAAGCCGCTGACGACCTCGACCAGGGGCAGCAGGGGCGCGGGATTGAAGAAATGCAGCCCCACGAAGCGGCCGGGGTTCTTCAGGGGACCCGCGATGGCCGTGACGGAGAGGGAGGAAGTGTTGGTGGCAAGCAGGCAGTCCTCGGAAACGATCGCTTCGAGGGCGGTGAACAGCTCCTGCTTGACCGAAAGCTTCTCAACAATCGCCTCGACGACGAGTGAGGCGTCGGCGAGCTCGGAGAGATCGCTCGCCGCGTGCAGCCGGGCGCGGGCGCTGTCCGCTTCCGCGCGGTCGAGCCGGCCCTTCTCGACGAGCCGGTCCAGGCGCGCGCCGACGGCCTCGGCGGCCTCCTGGGCGCGCCCCGGGGCGGCGTCGTAAAGACGCACCGGGTGGCCCCCGAGGAGAGCGACCTGGGCGATGCCCTGACCCATGGTGCCGGTGCCTACGACGGCGACGCTGCGGGCTCGATCGATAGCTGTCATGACCCGATCCTCCCGTATGAGTTATCCACAGGTTTTACCGGGCCCTCTTGTCCCGACCGATCGTTCGGTTACTGTATCCGTGTCCGCCTGTCCCTGCCCAGCTCGACGAGGAGTTGGTCCGCCGTGGCCGCCGAACTCACCACTTCCCAGCTGTCCCAGAAGCACCGGGCCACACTGGCCCAGGCGCTCGAGGTGATCCGCACCCGGGCGTACTGGTCCCCGCACCCCGAGCACCCCAAGGCGTACGGCGAGAACGGCAGCCTGAGCGCCGCCGAAGGACTCGCGGCCTTCCAGGCCCTGCACGGCACCCGCTTCGCACTCGACCAGCCCGGCACCGACGGCTGGACGGGCGCCGAGGTATCGCCGTACGGCCCGGAACTGGGCGTCGAGTACCCGCACGCCGACCTCGACGTACTCCTGCCGGCGATGCGGGCGGGCATGGGCGCCTGGCGGGAGGCCGGACCGGAGACCCGCGCCCTGGTCTGCCTCGAAATCCTGTCGCGCATCAGCGCCCGTACGCACGAGTTCGCGCACGCGGTCATGCACACCAGCGGCCAGGCCTTCATGATGGCGTTCCAGGCCGGCGGCCCGCACGCCCAGGACCGCGGCCTGGAGGCCGTGGCGTACGCGTACGGGGAGCAGATCCGTACGCCCGAGGCCGCCGAGTGGTCCAAGCCGCAGGGCAAGCGCGACCCGCTCAACCTGAGCAAGTCCTTCACCGCCGTCCCGCGCGGCATCGCCCTGCTCATCGGCTGCAACACCTTCCCGACGTGGAACGGCTACCCGGGCCTCTTCGCCTCCCTCGCCACCGGCAACCCGGTCCTCGTCAAGCCGCACCCCCGCGCGGTCCTGCCGCTGGCCCTCACGGTCAAGGTCGCCCGCGAGGTCCTCACCGAGGCCGGCTTCGACCCGAACCTGGTGGCGCTGGCGGTCGAGCGCCCGGGCGAGGGCATCGCCAAGACGCTTGCGACCCGCCCGGAGATCCGGATCATCGACTACACGGGGTCCACCTCGTTCGGCGACTGGCTGGAGACCAACGCCCGCCAGGCGCAGGTCTACACCGAGAAGGCCGGCGTCAACACGGTGGTGATCGACTCCACCGACGACTACAAGGGAATGCTGTCCAACCTGGCGTTCTCGCTGTCCCTCTACAGCGGCCAGATGTGCACGACCCCGCAGAACCTCCTGATCCCCAGGGACGGGATCATGACGGACGCCGGTGCCAAGACCTACGACGAAGTCGTCTCCGACCTCGCGGCCTCCGTCGCCGCACTCCTCGGTGATGACGCCCGCGCCAACGCGCTGCTCGGCGCACTGGTCAACCCCGACGTGAAGGCCCGCCTCGAAGCGGCCGCGGGAATGGGCGAAGTGGCGCTCCCCTCACGGGAGATCACGAACCCGGACTTCCCTGGAGCGGTGGTCCGTACGCCGGTCATGGTCAAGCTCGACGGCGCCAAGCCCGACGCGGAAGCGGCCTACATGTCCGAGTGCTTCGGCCCGGTCTCCTTCGCCGTCGCCGTCGACTCCACGGAAGACGGCCTGGAGCTGCTGCGCCGTACGATCCGCGAGAAGGGCGCGATGACGGTCGGCGCCTACACCACGTCGCAGATCACGGAGGCCGCCATCGAGGAAGTCTGCCTGGAGGAGTCCGCGCAGCTTTCGCTGAACCTGACGGGCGGGGTGTACGTCAACCAGACCGCGGCGTTCTCCGACTTCCACGGCTCGGGCGGCAACCCGGCGGCCAACGCCGCCCTGTGCGACGCGGCGTTCGTCGCCAACCGCTTCCGGGTGGTGGAGGTCCGCAGGCAGGCGTAGCCGGTCAGCTGATCGCCCGCCCCCACCTCAGCCCTTCAGGCAGGGGTGGGGGCGGGCGGTCCGCCCCAGTGGAACAGCGTCATGGCGACACTCGTGGCGAGGTTGTAGCTGGACACCTGCGGTCTCATGGGGAGGGACACCAGCTTGGTCGCCCTGCTCCGCAGCTCGGGTGAGATCCCGTGCCGCTCGGAGCCGAACGCTACGAGCGCGTCGTCGGGGACCTTCACGGACCGGATGTCCTCGCCCTCCGGGTCCAGTACGTACAGCGGACCGGGCGGCAGTTCGTCAAGGCTCCTGCGCTCGACGGCCGTGGCGTAGTGCAGCCCCGCTCCGGCACGCACCACGTTCTGGTGCCAGGGGTCCATGTCGCCGGTGGTGACCACGCCCGTGGCACCGAATCCGGCAGCCAGGCGCACCACCGCTCCGACGTTGCCGAGATTTCGAGGGTTGTCGAGCACGACGATCGGAGACAGTCGGGGCAGCCGGGACAGCGTCTGGGCGTTGGCCCGGGCATCGCGCCGGACGGCCAGTGCGGCCATCCCCGTGGTGTGAACCCTGGGGACCAGCTCACGCAAGGCGTGTGCCGGAATTTCGACGACGGACTGGGCGATCACGTCCGACACGTCATCGGCCAGCTCCCGCGCGAGCGCCACCGCGGCCTGCCGGTCGCTCGTCACCGTCATGCGCACGTCCGCGCCGAAGCGCAGCGCGTGCTTGATAGCATGGAACCCGTCGAGCAGAACGGTGTTCGCGGCTGCCTCACGCCACTGCCGCATCACAGCCTCGGCCACGTCCTCGGTCATGGCCACGTCGTCCGTCATGACTTCAGCCTACGGGGGCGTCCGACCAGGCCCGATACGTCGAGCCGCGCCGCCCACCGGCCGATACGCCGCAGGAAGCCGGTCGGCAGGAAGACCGCGTCGGCGGCGATCATCGCGAGCGAGAAGAAGGGCAGCCCGAGCAGCACAGCGATCGCCGCGTGCTCAGTGATCATGACGGCGAGCAGGACATTCTTGACCTGCCGGTTGAAGAGCGTGAAGGGGAACGCGACCTGGACGGCCACCGTCCCGTACGTCAGCAGCATCACGATCACGCCGCTGGAGGCAAGCAGCCCGGAAAGCACGGGCCAGGGCGAGAAGTAGTCCAGGTGCAGCGGGTAGTAGAGCGCGGTGCCGTCCTGCCAGCGCGAGCCCTGGATCTTGTACCAGCCGGCGGTCGCGTAGACGAGACAGACCTCTGCCATGATCACGAAAAGGCCGGCGTTGTGCGCGAGGTTGGCGATGACGTCCAGCAGGATGCGCGGCTGCCCGGGCGCGTACCGGCCGGCCGCCCACCACAGGCCGTGTACGACCAGCAAGCCCCAGAAGATCAGCAGCCAGCCGCCGCTGAGCTCGCCCGTGAACGTGAGCGCGACAAGACAGGCACCGAGCGCACCCCACAGGGCCGGCCCCACCTGGTCGCCGCGAGAGGGGTCGCGCCGCGCGTCCAGCGACCAAACCTGCCCGCACCGCGTCAGCACCAGGTAGATCGCCATCAGGTGGATGACGTTGTCGCCGCCGTCGCCCATGAAGATGCTGCGGTTCTGCAGCGACAGCACGCCGATCATGAAGAGGACGGACATGGTCCGGGTCCGCCAGCCCAGCATCAGCAGCGCCGCCGACACGACCGCGAACCCGTAGACGATCTCGAACCAGAGCGAGCTCTCCGACCACATCAGCGCGGTGAAAGCGTGATTGTTCGCTATCAGCTGCTGGGCCATGTCCCAGTTCCACGGCCCGTCCGGCCCGTACAGCTCCCGGCGGTGGGGGTATTCCCAGAGGAGGAAGAGCAGCCAGGTCAGCGAGAACCCGATCCGGACGACGGCGCTCTGGTACGGCCCGAGGGCGGTGGAGGTGACGCGCTGAACGGCGCGCGCGAGCTTACGGGCCGGAGCGCGGCCGGGGGCGCGGCCCGCGGCACGGCCCGGCGTACCGCCGGGGGCGCGGTCGGGAGTGCGGACGGACGACGAGCTCACCGGGACGCCTCCGATGCGCGCCGGGCGCCCTCCGGAAGATCCCCCTCGATCACCGGCCACCACGGAAGCACTCGGTGGGCCGGCCGGCCGTTCGTCTTCTCGTCGCTCCACGCCGGCGCCTTCACCCACATCGTCTCGGACCTGACCTGTATCCGCTCGACCTTGCCGCCCAGGTCCTGGTCGGCGAGGCGCAGCATGACGGTGCGGCGCACATAGCGCTCGGCAAGGGCGCCGCGCATGCCGTTCGGCTTGTTCGCGTTGTCGTGCGAGGCGGTGTAGAAGTCCCAGGCGCGCCGGAGCGCGTTCTGGACGGTGTGGCTCGGCAGCAGATTGCCGCGGATCGCTTCACCGTCCTGGGCGGAGAGGTCGATCCAGTCGCTGGTCTTCCACTGCCCGTCGGCCGTACGGACTTGTGCCCGTACCTGTACGGAAATGTTCTGCTGGAGCGGATTGGGAGCGAAGAGCTTCCAGTTCTGCTCGAACTCGGGGTAGACCCAGTCGTCTATGGCCTCACCGTTCTGCTTGGTGAGGGTGTTGGACGGTGCGACGTGCAGGAAAATCATCCCGAGGTGCACACACGCGATGACGCCGACGACGGCGAGCGCGAGGGCTGCCACGGCCTGATACGGGAGTGAGAGCGCCGCGATGCCGCCGCTCGGTATGCCAGGGCCGGGAGGGTCCTCGGGGGCGCCCACGGCGTCCGGAGGCCCTGCGGACTCCGCGGCGTCCGGGACTTCCGGTACCGCCTCGGGGGCCTCCGTGGCGCCCGGGACGAAACCCGCCGCCCGCCCGGCGGTCACGCCCCTGTCGTCGTACGAATCCATCCCGCCCCGATCACCGTCGGTCCACCTCAGTTATCCACAGGGTTGACACCCTACGGGCCGTCGACTCACCATTGAAGTCATCGAACCGAACGATCGGTCGGTCGGTTGGCCGCTCGGCAAGAAGCGGCAGGGACGGCAGGGGGCTCGGATGGCTACAGCAGCTGCGCACCGTACGACGGCTGAGGCGCAGGCCGGACAGGCGGAGCAGGAGGCCGCGTACGAAGCGGCGTTCAACACCGCGGTCGCCGCGGACGAGCGCATCGAGCCCCGGGACTGGATGCCCGACGCCTACCGGGCCTCGCTGGTCCGCCAGATGGCGCAGCACGCCCACTCGGAAATCATCGGCATGCAGCCGGAGGCGAACTGGATCACCCGCGCGCCCTCCCTGCGCCGCAAGGCGATCCTGATGGCCAAGGTGCAGGACGAGGCGGGGCACGGGCTCTACCTCTACAGCGCCGCCGAGACCCTGGGCACCGGCCGCGAAGAGCTGCTCGACAAGCTCCACTCCGGCCGCCAGAAGTACTCCTCGATCTTCAACTACCCCACCCTGACCTGGGCCGACGTCGGCGCCATCGGCTGGCTGGTCGACGGCGCCGCGATCACCAACCAGGTGCCGCTGTGCCGCTGCTCCTACGGCCCGTACGCCCGCGCGATGGTCCGGATCTGCAAGGAGGAGTCCTTCCACCAGCGGCAGGGGTACGAGCTGCTGCTGCACCTCAGCAAGGGAACGCCGGAGCAGCACGCGATGGCGCAGGACGCGGTGGACCGCTGGTGGTGGCCGTCGCTGATGATGTTCGGCCCGCCGGACGACGAGTCCGCCCATTCGGCGCAGTCCATGGCCTGGAAGATCAAGCGGCACTCGAACGACGAGTTGCGCCAGCGCTTCGTCGACATCGCCGTCCCGCAGGCCGAGGCCCTCGGGCTCACCCTGCCCGACCCGGACCTGCGGTGGAACGAGGACCGCGGGCAGTACGACTTCGGTGCGATCGACTGGGACGAGTTCTGGGACGTACTGAAGGGCAACGGTCCCTGCAACGAGCAGCGGATCACGCAGCGGCGCACGGCGCACGAAGAGGGCGCCTGGGTCCGGGAAGCGGCAAGCGCGTACGCCGCGAAGCATGGGAAGGCAGCAGCATGACGAACTCCGACTGGCCGCTGTGGGAGGTGTTCGTGCGCTCGCGCCGCGGACTGTCCCACACTCACGCCGGCAGCCTGCACGCGCCGGACGCGGAGATGGCCCTGCGCAATGCCCGCGACCTCTACACCCGCAGGTCCGAGGGCGTCTCGCTGTGGGTGGTGCCGTCATCGGCGATCACCGCGTCCTCGCCCGACGAGAAGGACCCGTTCTTCGAACCGGCCGCCGACAAGCCCTACCGGCACCCGACCTTCTACGAGATCCCCGAGGGAGTGAGGCACCTGTGACCGCGGCCCTCGCCCTGGGCGACGACGCGCTGGTGCTCTCGCACCGGCTGGGGGAGTGGGCGGGACACGCCCCGGTGCTCGAAGAGGAAGTGGCCCTCGCGAACATCGCGCTGGACCTGCTGGGGCAGGCGCGGATCCTGCTCTCGCTCGTCGGTGACGAGGACGAGCTGGCGTACCTCCGCGAAGAGCGTGCCTTCCGCAATCTCCAGCTGGTCGAGCAGCCGAACGGCGACTTCGCGCAGACCATCGCCCGCCAGCTCTACTTCTCCACCTACCAGCGGCTGCTGTACGGCCAACTGGCGGCCGACGAAGGCGAGTTCGCGCCGCTGGCGGCGAAGGCGGTCAAGGAGGTGGCCTACCACCAGGACCACGCCGAGCAATGGACACTGCGCCTGGGCGACGGCACGGACGAGAGCCACGAGCGCATGCAGCGGGGCTGTGACGCGCTGTGGCGGTTCACCGGTGAGATGTTCCAGCCCGTCGAGGGCGTCGACGTCGACTGGCAGAAGCTGGAGACCGGCTGGCGAGAGTCGGTCGGCGCCGTGCTGGAGCGGGCGACTCTGACCGTGCCCGAGGGGCCGCAGAGCGGAGCCTGGGCGGCGGGCGCGGGCCGCCAGGGACTGCACACCGAACCGTTCGGGCGGATGATCGCCGAGATGCAGCACCTGCACCGCAGTCACCCGGGGGCGACATGGTGACCGAGACGCACCTGGAGGCCGAGCTGCGCAGGGTCGCGGGCTCGGTCCCCGACCCGGAACTGCCGGTGCTCACCCTGGAGGAGCTCGGCGTCCTGCGCGCCGTCCACGTCCACGGGCCCGGCAGGGTCGAGGTCGAGCTGACGCCGACGTACACCGGCTGCCCGGCGATCGAGGCGATGTCCTCGGACATCGAGCGTGTGCTGCACGACCACGGCATACCGGAGGTCTCGGTCCGCACGGTCCTGTCCCCGGCCTGGTCGACGGACGACATCAGCGCGGAGGGCCGCCGCAAACTGGCCGAGTTCGGCATAGCGCCCCCGCGCCCGCAGCCCGCCGACGGCGGCCCCGTGCCCCTCACCCTGTCGGTGCGCTGCCCGCACTGCGGCTCCACGGACACGGAGCTGCTCAGCCGGTTCTCCTCCACCGCGTGCAAGGCGCTGCGCCGCTGCGTTTCCTGCCGTGAACCGTTCGACCACTTCAAGGAGTTGTAGATGCTGTCCTCAAGCGCCGGACGGGCCGAGTTCCATCCGCTCCGGGTCCGCGAGGTCGAGCGGCTCACCGACGACTCCGTGGCCGTCACCCTCGACGTGCCGCCCGAGCTCCGCGAGACCTTCCGCCACACACCCGGCCAGCACATCGCGCTGCGCCGCGTCGTGGCGGGCGAGGAGATCCGCCGTACGTACTCGATCTGCGCCCCGGCCACCGAAGCCCCACTGGAGCCGGTGCTGCGGGTCGGCATCCGGCTCGTCGACGGCGGCGACTTCTCGACGTACGCCCTCAAGGAACTGAACGTGGGCGACACGGTCGAGGCCATGACCCCGACCGGCCGCTTCGTCCTGGAGCCCCGCCCGGGTCGCTTCGCGGCGATCGTGGGCGGCAGCGGCATCACGCCGGTGCTGTCGATGGCGGCGACGGTGCTGGCGCGCGAGCCCGACGCCAGTTTCTGCCTGCTCCGCAGCGACCGCACGGCGGCTTCGACGATGTTCCTGGAGGAGGTCGCCGACCTGAAGGACCGCTGTCCGGACCGTTTCCAGCTGGTCACCGCGCTCTCCCGGGAAGAGCAGCAGGCGGGACTGCCGTCGGGCCGCCTCGACGAGGAGCGGCTGACCGGGCTGCTGCCCGCGCTGCTGCCGGTGGCGGAGGTGGACGGCTGGTTCCTGTGCGGGCCCTTCGGTCTCGTCCAGGGCGCCGAGCGGGCACTGCGCGCTCTCGGGGTGCCCAGGAACCGTATCCACGAGGAGATCTTCCACGTCGACGACGGGACGGGAACGGTCACCAGCGGTACGGCGACGGCGCCCACGAGCAGCACCCTCACCGCCACGCTCGACGGCCGGTCGGGCAAGTGGCCGGTACAGGACGGCGAATCGCTGCTGGAGACGGTGCTGCGCAGCCGCGCGGACGCGCCGTACGCCTGCAAGGGCGGCGTCTGCGGGACCTGCCGGGCCTTCCTGGTCTCCGGTGAGGTGCGGATGGACCGCAACTACGCGCTGGAGCCGGAGGAGACGGAAGCCGGCTACGTCCTGGCCTGCCAGTCGCACCCGGCGACGCCGGAAGTGGAACTGGACTTCGACCGCTGACGCCCAGCCCGTTCCCGCACCTTCCCTTCACCTAGAACCTGTTCTATCTTGACGGTCCGTCAGGTGAATGCGGTACCGGTCACGGGAGGGCAAGGGACGTGGACTTCACCTTCACCGAGGAGCAGCAGGCGGCCGTCGAAGCCGCGAAGGCCGTCTTCTCGGGCGTCACGCCCGACCAGGTCCCCAGCCCCGCACTCACCCCGGGCGCGGTGGCCGAGGACTTCGACCGGCCACTGTGGGCCGGGCTCGCCGGTAGTGATCTGCTGAGCCTGGTCCTGGCCGCCGAACACGGCGGGGCAGGCCTCGATCCCATCGCGCTGTGCCTCGTGCTGCGCGAGTCCGCGAAGGTGCTCGCCCGCGTACCGCTGCTGGAGACCAGCGCGGTCGCGATGACCGTACAGGCCTACGGCAGCCCCGAGTTGGCCGCCGAGATCCTTCCCCGCGTCGGCCGCGGCGAACTGGTGCTGACGGCCGCCGCCAACGGCCGCACCGGCCACGACCCGGCCGAGCTCGCCGTCACCGCACTGCGGGACGGCGAGCAATGGCTGCTCGACGGGGTACAGACGGGCGTGCCCTGGGCGCAGAGCGCGGACCGTATCGCCGTACCCGCGCACACCGGCGCGGGCCGCGCCGTGCTCGCCCTGGTCCCCCGCGCCCACCCGGGCGTCACGCTCGCCGACCAGGTCTCCACCAGCGGCGAACGCCTCGCCGAGGTCCGCCTCGATTCCGTACGCCTCACCGCACCTCAGGTGATCGACACCGAGGGCGCCTGGGAGTGGCTGCGCGATCTCCTCACCACCGGCACCTGCGCGCTCGCGCTGGGGCTCGGCGAGCGCGTACTGGCCATGACGAGCGAATACACCGGCAAACGCGAGCAGTTCGGCTTCCCCGTCGCCACCTTCCAGGCCGTGGCCGTCCAGGCAGCCGACCGCTACATCGACCTACGTGCCATGGAAGTCACCCTCTGGCAGGCCGCCTGGCGGCTGTCCACGGGATCGCACGGCGCCCTGCCCGTGACGGGCGATGTGGCGGTGGCCAAGATCTGGGCGTCCGACGGTGTACGCCGCGTCGTGCAGACCGCGCAGCATCTGCACGGCGGCTTCGGCGCGGACACCGACTACCCCCTGCACCGCTACCACGCGTGGGCCAAGCAGATCGAGCTCTCACTCGGCCCGGCCGCCGCGCACGAGGAGGCACTGGGCGACCTGCTGGCCGCCCACACTCTCGGCTGAGATCAGAGGACGAAGGCCGGGCTTCCGCTGTCGGTGACCATCGGGCGCCCGGCGCCGTCCCAGGCGAGCATCCCGCCGTCGACGTTCACCGCGTCCAGGCCCTGCTGCACCAGGTACTGCGTGACCTGCGCGGACCGGCCACCGACCCGGCACATCACGTGCACCCGACGGCCGTCCTCCGCCGCTTCGGTGAGCTCACCGAAGCGGCCCACGAAGTCACTCATCGGGATGTGCAGCGCGCCCTCGACGTGACCGGCTGCCCACTCGTCGTCCTCACGTACGTCCAGCACGAGGCCGTCGGCCGGCACCGCCGCGGCGTCGACCGAAGGGAGCGTGGCGAAATTCATGGGTCATGCCTTCTTTCGTACGTACACAGTGTCCGGCAACCTACTGCACCAGTTTCGCCAAATCCGCCTCGCGCTCGGAGACCCGCGCGAGCAGTTGCTCGGCGATCTCCTCCAGCAGCCGGTCCGGATCCTCGGGTGCCATCCGCAGCATCGACCCGATGGCGCTGTCCTCCAGCTCCTGGGCGATCACCGACAGCAGCTCCTTGCGCTGCGAGAGCCACTCCAGCCGGGCGTAGAGCTCGTCACGCTCCGGCTGCTGCTCCTCGGGCACCGGCCCCGCGGCCCACTCCTGCGCGAGGGCGCGCAGCTGGTCCACATCACCGCGCCCGTACGCGGCATTGACCCGCGTAATGAACTCGTCCCTGCGACCCCGCTCCGCCTCGTCCTGCGCCAGGTCCGGGTGCGCCTTGCGGGCCAGCTCCCGGTAGAGCTTGCGCGCCTCCTCGGTCGGCCTGACCCGCTTCGGCGGCTGCACGCTCTGCCCGGTGAGCATCGCCGACGCCTCGGGCGAAAGGCCGTCCGAGTCCATCCAGTCGTGAAACAGCTCCTCGACACCGGGCATCGGCATGACGACGGCCCGCGCCTCGTCCGCCTTGCGGCGGTCTTCCGGATCGCCGGTACGGGCGGCCGTGGCCTCCGCGATCTGGGCGTCCAGCTCGTCCAGGCGCGCGTACATCGGTCCGAGCTTCTGGTGATGGAGCCGGGAGAAGTTCTCCACCTCGACCCGGAAGGTCTCCACCGCGATCTCGAACTCGATCAGTGCCTGCTCGGCGGCGCGCACGGCCCGCTCCAGCCTGGCCTCGGGCCGCTCCGGAGCCTCGGTGGTCTGCGGCTCGGCAGCCTCACGTCCGGCCTCGCGCCCGGCCTCATGCCCGGCCGCGTGCGGGTCCTGCGCGTCATCGTTCCGGGTCGTCGGCTCCCCGTGAGCTTCCTGAGTCACCCGCCCAGCGTACGGGCGGCAGGGGTCCCCGTGCTCACACCCCTGTCTCGGCGGCTATTCGCCCGTCCTTGACCGCCGCCACCAGATCGGCGTGATCCGCTTCCGTACGGTCCGCGTACGCCACCGCGAACCGCGCCACCGCGTCGTCGAACTCCTCGTTCTTCCCGCAGTACCCGGCGACCAGCCGGGGGTCGACGCTGTGCGCGTGGGCCCGCGCCAGCAGCGCCCCGGTCATCCGCCCGTAGTCGTCCAGCTGACCGGGTTCGAGCGCCGCCGGATCCACGCTGCCCTTGCGGTTCCTGAACTGCCGTACCTGGAAGGGCCGCCCTTCCACCTCGGCCCAGCCCAGCAGGTTGTCGCTGACCACCTGCATCCGCTTCTGCCCGAGCACCACCCGCCGCCCCTCGTGCCCGGCCGCCGGCGCCTCGAAGCCGGCGAGAGGCAGGTAGGGCGCCAGCGCCGAGGCCCGCGCCTCCTTCACCTGGAGCACCAGCGGCTCGCCCCGGTGGTCGAGCAGCAGCACCACATACGACCGCGTCCCGACGCTGCCGGTGCCGACCACCCGGAACGCCACATCGTGGATCGCGTACCGCGCCAGCAGCGGCAGCCGGTCCTCCGGAAGCGTCTTGAGATACCCGCCCAGCGCCGAAGCGACCGCGGACGCCTCCGCGTCCGTCACCCGCCGCAGCACCGGCAGCGCGTCCACGAAGCGCCGTGTCCCGCCGGGCCCCTCGGCCGTCGCCCTGGCGGCGAAGCGCGCGCTGGTGTTGTTACGGGCCTTCTCCGCGACCCGCTCCAGCGTGCCGAGCAGATCCCGCGCGTCCGTGTGCGAGACCAGCTCCTCGTCGGCGATCGCGTTCCACGCGTCCAGCACCGGCATCCTGGCCAGCAGCCGCATCGTCCGCCGGTACGCCCCGACCGCGTCGAAAGCCGCCTGCCGGCAGACGTCCTCGTCGGCCCCGGTCTGGCGCCCCGCCAGCACCAGTGACGCCGCGAGCCGCTTGACGTCCCACTCCCACGGGCCGACGACGGTCTCGTCGAAGTCGTTCAGGTCGATGACCAGGCGGCCGCGCGCATCGCCGTACAGACCGAAGTTCGCCGCATGCGCGTCACCGCATATCTGCGCGCCCAGCCCCGTGACGGGCGTACCCACCAGGTCGTGCGCCATCAGTGCGGCCGCGCCGCGCAGGAAGGCGAAGGGGGAAGCGGCCATACGCCCGACCCTTATCGGCGTCAGCTCGGGCACCCGGCCGCGACTGGACTCCTCGACCGCCCGCACCGCGTCGGGCCGCCGCACCGCGAGCACCAGCGAATCGTGCGAGGCCCTGGGCACCCGCGACCGCAACGCCTTGCCCTCGTCCTTGGGCGATGCGTTGGGCGATCCGTCCCCCGTACACCGCGCGAAGCCAGGCACCGCGGGAATACGCCCCCCGGACAGCACCGTCTCGTTCCCGGCCATGGTGCGCCGCCTCCCCCCGCCCTCGCCCAGCACCGGCTGCCGTCGGCAGCAGCCGCCAACATCAACTGCTCACGACCGTACCGCCGCCCCCCGACACCCGTCTCCCCCTGTGGACAACCCCTGTGGACAACCGGACCGACCCCGACAGCCAGGTTCACCGCAGCGTGAGCGTGACGACCGTCGCCGTCCCCACGGGCCCGTCCGTGACGATCGTGCGTACGTCGGACTCGCGCCCAGAGTCCGACCGCGCCGACCGCGCCAGCCGCTCCAGCCCCGCCGCATCCGGCTGCAGCCGCCCCCGCTCGAAGACCACCAGGCTCACCAGCGTCCCCTCAGGCACCCGCAGTCGCATCCTCCGGTACTGCGCGTACGTCACCGCGTCGCACCCGGAGTACCAGCCGAGCTCCGGCTCGTACCCCGTCACCACCAGACACGGACGCCCCTGCGCCGCCGCCCCGATCTCCCGCGCGACCAGCACCGTCGACGAGGCCAGCCGCGTCGGCCCCGGCATGGCGCCGTGCGCCACGACCTGCGTCGTGCCCAGCACAGTGATCCCGGCCAGCGCCGCCACGGCGGCCAGCACGGCCGCGCTCCGCGCCGCCCCCACCAGCTCGGCCACCGCCTGCACACCGAGCACGGTGAGAAGAACAACAGCGAGGTAGACGAACCGCGGCTCCCCGTCCGTCGCCACGCCGAGGACCACGAAGACCAGCACCGCGGCCGTTCCCAGGAACACCCGCCGCCGGTCATCCGCACGCACCCCGCAGCTCCCGCCGCGCCCACCGCGGATTCGCCGCAGCGCCGCCCCGGCCGCCCACAGCCCCGCGACCATCACCACCGCACCGAGATCCCCTGCCAGCCGGTACGGAAAGATCGCCAGGTAATAGACGAGCCCGTCACCCACGTACTCACGATTAGCCTGCGAAGTCGCCGACAGAACCATCCCGAGCGGCGACCCCGTCTCCCGTACGGCATGCACAAGATGCGGTACGAGCCCGATCACCAGCAACACGGCCCCCGCCAGCCGCCGCCCCTGAGCCACCCACGCGCGCGGGCCGTACGCGAACAGCGCGGCGAGCCCGACCGCCAGCAGGTTCCCCACCACGCCGTACCGCAGATAGAAGGCAGCCAGCGCGGCGACCGGCACCCCCACAGCGCCCGGGACCCCTCCTTCTCCTGCGCACGCACCAGCAGGAAGACGACGACCAGCACAAGCCCGGTCGCCCCGATGTCATTGAGGTACTCCGGCACTCTGCGCAAGAACCCCAGCCCGCTCAGCAGCACCAGCACGACCACCACCGCACGCCGCCGCGAAGTCCAGGCGGCCGCGACGAGGTACGTCACCGTCAGCGTCCCCAGCACCAGCACGAGCCCCACCGCCCGCAGCGCCCCCACACCGCCACCCACAGCCCCACCACCGTCGCCGTACAGCCACAGAGCCAGCGCCCCCAGCGCCGGAAGCCCCACAGGCCGGTAGACGCCCCAACCCGCGTCCGGCGTCCCGTCCACCCAGAAGCGCGCCTTGTTCGCGTACACCGCTTCCTCATGACCGAGGTACGGCTCGAAATCCTGCAACGCCACCCACACCCCGGCGACCAGCGCCAACACCCCCACGGCGTACGCCCAGGAAGGCACCCGCCGCAACGCCTGCACAGCGCGCCGCCAGGGCGGGGGTATTCGCTCCCCTCACAGCGGCCGCGACATCAGCCACGCGCCACGACAACGGCAGCCTTCCTGCGGCTCACCCCGAGATCCCCCACCCCGAACAGAACCCACAAACAGAAACGGGCCCCATCGCGTAAACGATGAGGCCCGGATCATGGGTCAAACTAAGTGCGCGAGGGGGGATTTGAACCCCCACGTCCCTAAGGACACTGGCACCTGAAGCCAGCGCGTCTGCCGTTCCGCCACTCGCGCATGAGTGGTGCCGTTCGAATCTCTCACTGGTTTGTGCGAGCGCCTGACGACATGCAGAAGATTAGCACGGTGGCCAGGGTGGATTCACACCCGTTGTTCGGGGGGACCCGAGGAAGGGAACGAGGAAGGAACCAGGTGCGGACGACGGGCAGCAAGGAAGGGACCGAGCCCAGAGAACGATCAAGGGAACGCCGCCGCCCGTGACCCACTCCTCCAGAGTGCCCACCGAGTGCGGGACACTGTCAGCAGGCCACCTCTACGATCCCTGTGAGAGGTGACACTCATCCACTGTGCAGACAAGGGGAACCAGCCGATTTCCCGACGCGTGGATACGATCAGTAAGCAGTACCAGGACGGCAACGACGGAGGAGGTGCCTCATGGGAGTCCTGAAGAAGTTCGAGCAGCGACTCGAAGGTCTGGTCAACGGCACCTTCGCCAAGGTGTTCAAGTCCGAAGTCCAGCCCGTCGAGATCGCCGGCGCCCTCCAGCGCGAGTGCGACAACAACGCGACGATCTGGAACCGCGAGCGGACCGTCGTCCCCAACGACTTCATCGTCGAGCTCTCCACCCCGGACTACGAGCGCCTCAGCCCGTACTCCGGCCAGCTCGGCGACGAGCTCTCCGGCCTGGTCCGCGACTACGCGAAGCAGCAGCGCTACACCTTCATGGGCCCCATCAAGGTCCACCTGGAGAAGGCCGAAGACCTCGACACCGGTCTCTACCGCGTACGCAGCCGCACCCTCGCTTCGAGTACGTCGCAGGCAGCCCCGCCGCAGAGCCCGGCCCCCGGCCGGCACAGCCCCGCACCCGCCGCCCCCCGCGGCGGCGGCTACGGCTACCCGCCGTCGGCCGCCCCCGGAGCGCCCCCCATGCCCGCGGCCCCGCCATCCGGCGCGAGGCCCGCGGGACCGGCAGCCGCGCCCGCCGACCGCAGACCGGCCGGACCGGGCGCGGGCCCCGGCCCCATGCCCGGCGCACAGACGCGGCGCTGGATCGAGATCAATGGCACACGCCATCAGATGTCCCGCCCGACGCTGGTGCTGGGCCGCAGCACCGAAGCCGACGTGCGGATCGACGACCCCGGCGTATCGCGCCGGCACTGTGAGATCCGGACCGGAACGCCCCCGACGATCCAGGATCTCGGGTCCACCAACGGCATCGTGGTGGACGGACAGCACACCACCCGCGCTACGCTCCGCGACGGCTCGCGGATCGTCGTGGGCAGCACGACCATCGTTTATCGGCAAGCCGAAGGGTGAAGCGGGGGCAATGTCAGAGCTGACCCTGACGGTCATGCGGCTAGGTTTCCTGGCCGTTCTGTGGCTGTTTGTGATTGTGGCCGTCCAGGTCATCCGCAGCGATCTGTTCGGTACGCGGGTAACGCAGCGCGGCTCACGCCGCACCGCGTCCGCCGACGCCAGACCGCAGCAGGCCGGACGCCAGCAACAGGCTGCGGCGCCGCCGCAGCAGCGCCAGCGCCGCGGCGCCCCCACAAAGCTGGTGGTGTCCGAAGGCACACTCACCGGCACGACGGTGGCCCTCCAAGGGCAGACCGTCACGCTGGGGCGGGCGCACGATTCGACGATCGTGCTGGACGACGACTACGCGTCCAGCCGTCATGCCAGGATCTACCCGGACCGTGACGGCCAGTGGATCGTCGAGGATCTCGGGTCCACCAACGGCACGTATCTCGACCGGACCCGACTCACCACCCCGACCCCCATTCCGCTGGGCGCGCCGATCCGCATCGGCAAGACCGTCATCGAGCTGCGGAAGTAGTGCTACACCATGAATGAGCGCGAGCGGAGCGAGCGAGCCGCGGCGGCCGTGACAGCGGATCCCCGATGGCTCCCGACCGGAGGGTGGGCAGTGTGGCTCGAGACCGGCTGTACCCGGAGCCGACGGGCGAGGTGCGCATGAGTCTGTCACTGCGCTTCGCCGCCGGATCGCACAAAGGCATGATCCGGGAAGGCAACGAGGACTCCGGTTACGCCGGCCCACGCCTTCTCGCCATCGCCGACGGCATGGGCGGACAGGCCGCGGGCGAAGTGGCGAGCTCCGAGGTCATCTCGACCCTGGTCACGCTCGACGACGACGTACCCGGCTCGGACATCCTCACCTCGCTCGGCACCGCCGTGCAGCGGGCCAACGACCAGCTGCGCATGATGGTCGAGGAAGACCCCCAGCTGGAGGGCATGGGCACCACGCTCACCGCCCTCCTGTGGACCGGTCAGCGCCTCGGGCTCGTACACGTCGGCGACTCACGGGCGTACCTGCTCCGCGACGGCGTACTGACGCAGATCACACAGGACCACACCTGGGTGCAGCGCCTCGTCGACGAGGGCCGCATCACCGAGGAAGAAGCCACCACCCACCCGCAGCGCTCCCTGCTGATGCGCGCCCTGGGCAGCGGCGACCACGTCGAACCCGACCTCTCCATCCGTGAGGTCCGGGCCGGCGACCGCTACCTGATCTGCTCCGACGGCCTGTCCGGCGTCGTCTCCCACCAGACCATGGAAGAGACGCTCGCCAGCTACCACGGCCCCCAGCAGACCGTGCAGGAGCTCATCCAGCTCGCCCTGCGCGGCGGCGGACCCGACAACATCACCTGCATCGTCGCGGACGTCCTCGACGTCGACGGCAACGACACCCTGGCCGGGCAGCTCAACGACACCCCCGTCGTCGTCGGCGCGGTCGCCGAGAACCAGATCCAGCAGGCCGCCGACAACGCGGCCGCGATGCAGACCCCCGCGGGCCGCGCGGCCGGCCTCGGCCGGCCCGTTCCCCCGCAGTCCGCACCGGGAGGCGCCTTCGGCCCTCCCGGCAGCGGTGACAACGGCGGTTACGGAGCGGCCCCCGACGGCGCCTTCGGTGCGTACAGCGACGAGGACTTCGTCAAGCCGCGCGCCGGCCGCAGGTGGCTCAAAAGATCGCTCTACCTGATGCTCGCCCTCGCCGTCGTAGGCGGCGGTCTGTACGGCGGCTACCGCTGGACCCAGACCCAGTACTACGTCGGCGCGAACGACGAGCACGTCGCGCTCTACCGGGGCATCAGCCAGGACCTCGCCTGGGTCTCCCTCTCGGAGATCGAGAAGGACCACCCCGAGATCGAACTCAAGTACCTCCCGCCCTACCAGCGCAAGCAGGTCGAGGCGACCATCACCGAGAGCAGCCTCGCCGACGCACGCGAGAAGGTCGCCGAACTCGGCACCCAGGCCTCCGCGTGCAAGAAGGACGAGGAGCGCCGCAAGGCAGAGCGCGAAAACCGCGAGAAAGCAGCGCGTACGGGCGAGGGCGAGGCAGGCGGCACGACCGGCTCCGGCGCCACGACACAGGCCGCCCAGACCGCCCAGACCCAGAAAATTCCGACGGCTACAGCTCCGCCCACACCTGGCCCCAGCCTCTCCGAGGAAGAGCAGAAGCTCGTCTCGCAGTGCGGTAAGCCGTAAAGCCGTAGGGGGCCTTACCACCATGAGCGTTGTCACCAACACGACCACCATCGGCGCGATCGAAGCACCGAGCCGGCGCAACACCGAGCTCGCCATGCTCGCGTTCGCCGTCATCATCCCGGTCTTCGCGTACGCCAACGTCGGCCTCGCCAAGGACGGCAGCCTGCCCGCCGGCATGCTCGGCTACGGCATCGGGCTCAGCCTCCTCGCGGGCGTCGCGCACCTGATGGTGCGCAAGTTCGCGCCGTACGCCGACCCGCTGATGCTGCCACTGGCCACCCTCCTCAACGGGCTCGGCCTGGTGCTGATCTGGCGGCTCGACCTGGAGCCGTCCATCACCACACCCGCGCTGGGCGGCGCGATGGCACCCAAGCAGATGATGTGGTCGGCGGTCGGCGTCGCACTGTTCCTGTGCGTCCTGCTGTTCCTCAAGGACCACCGCGTACTCCAGCGCTACACGTACATCTCCATGGTCGTGGCCCTCGTACTGCTGATCCTGCCCATGTTCTTCCCCGGCGTGAACGGCGCGAAGATCTGGATCACCATCCCCGGCCTCGGATCACTCCAGCCAGGCGAATTCGCGAAAATCATCATCGCGATCTTCTTCGCCGGCTACCTCATGGTGAAACGCGACGCCCTCGCCCTGGCCAGCCGCCGCTTCATGGGCATGTACCTGCCCCGCGGCCGCGACCTCGGACCGATCCTCGCCATCTGGGCCCTCAGCCTCATGATCCTGATCTTCGAGACCGACCTGGGCACCTCGCTGCTCTTCTTCGGCCTCTTCGTGATCATGCTGTACGTCGCCACCGAACGCACCAGCTGGGTCGTCTTCGGCCTCACCCTCAGCGCCGCCGGCGCCGTCGGCGTCGCCTCCTTCGCCAGCCACGTACAGACCCGCGTCGACAACTGGCTCAACCCCCTCGCGACGGTCTGCAACGCCGCCGGCGAGTGCGGCCTCGTCACCGAGACCGCCCAGTCCGTGTACGCCTTCGGCTCCGGCGGCCTCTTCGGCTCCGGACTCGGCCAGGGGTACTCCAAGCTCATCGGCGGCATCGCCCCCAAGAGCGACTACATCCTCGCCACCGTCGGCGAGGAAATGGGCCTCACCGGCCTCATGGCGATCATCCTGCTGTACGGCCTGCTCATCGAGCGCGGCGTACGCACCGCACTCGCCGCCCGAGACCCCTTCGGCAAGCTCCTCGCCATCGGCCTCTCCGGCGCCTTCGCCCTCCAGGTCTTCGTCGTCGCCGGCGGCGTCACCGGCGTCATCCCGCTGACCGGCATGACCATGCCGTTCCTCGCGCAGGGCGGCTCCTCCGTCATCGCCAACTGGGCACTCATCGCCATCCTGCTGCGCATCAGCGACACCGCGCGCAGGCCCGCGCCCGCCCCCGCACCTACCTCCGACGCCGAAATGACCCAGGTGGTCCGCCCGTGAACAAGCCCCTGCGCCGGGTCGCGATCTTCTGCGGCCTCCTCGTCCTCGCCCTGCTCGTACGCGTCAACTGGGTGCAGTACGTCAAGGCCGACGAGCTCACCAAGGACCCCAATAACCGCCGTGTCCTGATCGACCGCTACGCCCACAAGCGCGGCGACATCATCGTCGACGGCAAGGCCATCACCGGGTCCGTCGAGGCCAAGAACGGTGACCTCAAGTACAAGCGGACCTACAAGGACGGCGCCATGTGGGCCCCCGTCACCGGCTTCGCCTCCCAGGTCTACGGCGCCACCCAGCTCGAAAGCATCGAGGACGACATCCTCACCGGCACCGACGACCGGCTGTTCTTCGACCGGACGCTCTCCATGTTCACCGGTGACAAGAGGCAGGGCGGCAACGTCCTCACCACCCTCAACGGTGACGCCCAGCGCGCCGCGTACAACGGCCTCAAGGGCAAGAAGGGCGCCGTCGCCGCT
Organism: Streptomyces sp. NPDC002994; assembly: GCF_040611155.1. NCBI lineage: Bacteria > Bacillati > Actinomycetota > Actinomycetes > Kitasatosporales > Streptomycetaceae > Streptomyces > Streptomyces sp. NPDC002994. Next base: position 51,985 of record NZ_JBEXNQ010000032.1, on the reverse strand, counting down.
CTCGACCCGCGCACCGGCAAGATCCTCGCGCTGGCCAGCGCACCCTCGTACGACCCCTCGACGATCGCCGGCATGGGCGACGGCAAGGCGTGGGAGAAGATCGACAAGAAGCTCAACCCGGACGACCCGTCGCTCAACCGCGCGCTTCGCCAGACCTACCCGCCCGGCTCGACGTTCAAGGCGGTCACGGCCGCAGCGGCCCTGGAGCACGGCCTGTACGACAACGTCGACGAGAAGACCAAGTCGCCGCTGCCGTGGAGGCTGCCGCTCTCCACCAAGAACCTGGTGAACGACGGCAACCACCCCTGCGAGAACGCCACCCTGCGCGTCGCCCTCCAGTGGTCCTGCAACACGGTCTTCGGCAAGATCGGCGCCGACCTCGGCAACGAGAAGATGCTGGAGACCGCGGAGAAGTTCGGCTTCAACGAGGAGCAGTTCGTCCCGGTGCGCGCCACCGCGAGCGTGTTCTCCAAGGACATGGACAAGGCCGGGACCGCGCTCTCCTCCATCGGCCAGTTCAACACCGCCGCCACCCCCCTGCAGATGGCCATGGTGACCGCCGCCATCGCCAACGACGGCAAGCTGATGAAGCCGTACATGGTCGACCGGCTCACCGACCCGAACCTGGACGTCCTGGAGAAGACGAGCCCCGAGGAGATGAGCCAGCCGCTCTCTCCCGAGAACGCTCAAAAGCTCCAGGAAATGATGGAGACGGTCGTCAAGGAGGGCACCGGCACCAGGGCCCAGATCCAGGGCGCCACCGTCGGCGGCAAGACCGGCACCGCCCAGCACGGCGTCGACAACAGTGAGAAGCCGTACGCCTGGTTCATCTCGTACGCCAAGACCGACAACGGCTCACCCGTCGCGGTCGCCGTCGTCGTCGAGGACGACAACGCGAACCGTGAGGACATCTCCGGCGGCGGTCTCGCGGCCCCCATCGCGAAGGACGTGATGCAGGCGGTGCTCGAGAGGGAGAAGTGACGCCGGTCACCTGACGGCCGCGTACGCCCACGTCGCGGTACCGGTCGGGTATCAGCTGACAGTCACGGGAGGATCGGATACGGCCCGCCCGGTACCGTATGCGCGGACAGCACACCGCCGGACCACACACCGGTGCGGTCGGGACAGACGGAGAGGGCTGGATTAGCTATGGAAGAGCCGCGTCGCCTCGGCGGCCGGTACGAGCTGGGCTCGGTGCTCGGCCGTGGTGGCATGGCCGAGGTCTACATCGCGCACGACACCCGGCTCGGCCGCACCGTCGCCGTGAAGACGCTGCGGGTGGATCTCGCCCGCGACCCGTCCTTCCAGGCCCGGTTCCGCCGCGAGGCCCAGTCCGCGGCCTCGCTGAACCACCCGGCGATCGTCGCGGTCTACGACACCGGCGAGGACTACGTCGACAACGTCTCCATCCCGTACATCGTGATGGAGTACGTCGACGGGTCGACCCTGCGTGAGCTGCTGCACTCCGGGCGCAAGCTGCTGCCCGAGCGCACCCTGGAAATGACCGTAGGCATCCTCCAGGCGCTCGAGTACTCGCACCGCGCCCAGATCGTGCACCGCGACATCAAGCCGGCGAACGTCATGCTGACGCGCACCGGCCAGGTCAAGGTCATGGACTTCGGCATCGCCCGCGCCATGGGCGACTCCGGCATGACCATGACGCAGACCGCCGCGGTCATCGGCACCGCCCAGTACCTCTCCCCGGAGCAGGCCAAGGGCGAGCAGGTCGACGCCCGCTCGGACCTCTACTCCACCGGCTGCCTGCTCTACGAGCTGCTGACCGTACGGCCGCCGTTCATCGGGGACTCCCCGGTCGCGGTCGCCTACCAGCACGTACGGGAAGAACCGCAGCCCCCGTCGAACTTCGACGCCGAGATCACGCCCGAAATGGACGCCATTGTCCTGAAGGCGCTGGTCAAGGACCCTGACTACCGCTACCAGTCCGCCGACGAGATGCGCGCCGACATCGAGGCCTGCCTCGACGGCCAGCCCGTCGCGGCCACCTCCGCGCTCGGCGCGGTCGGGTACGGCGGCTACGGCCACGGCGGCCACGGCGACGACCAGCCCACCACGGCGATGCGCTCCGCCGACGGCGGCGGTGCCCCCACGTCGATGCTCCCGCCGGTCAACCCGGACGACGGCGGCTACGGCTACGACGACCGCCCGGACCGCCGCAGGCAGCAGAAGAAAAGCAACCTCTCGACGATCCTGCTCGTCCTCGCGGGCATCCTCGTCCTCGTCGGCGCGATCCTGATCGGCAAGGCAGTCTTCGGCGGCGAAAGCGACAAGGGCACCCGCACGGTGCCGCTCCTGGTCGGCGAGACACTCGCCAAGGCGAAGGATCTCGGCACGAACGCCGACCTCACCGTCCAGGTCGGCGAGCGCAAGGAGTGCGAAGAGCAGCCCAAGGGCAAGATCTGCAGCCAGTCCCCGGACAGCGGCCAGGAGGTCAAGGAAGGCGACACCATCACGGTCGTCGTCTCCACGGGCGCTCCGAAGATCGAAGTCCCCGACGTCATGGACCAGTCGAGGGACCGGGCCACCAAGAACCTCGAAGACAAGGGCTTCAACGTCGACACCGAGCAGGTCGAGTCCGAGAAGGAACCCGGCACGGTCGTCGACCAGGACCCGGAGGGCGGCACAAAGGCGGAGAAGGGCGAGACGGTCACCATCTCCATCGCCAAGTCCACCAAGGCGGATGTCCCGCCGGTCGTCGGCCAGACCTTCGACGCGGCCCAGAAGCAGCTCACGGACCTCGGCTTCCAGGTCACCCGCGTCGATGAAGAATCGACCCAGCCCCCGAACACGGTCATCAAGCAGGACCCCGTGGGCAACAGCCAGACCGACAAGGGCGGCACCATCACCCTGACCGTCGCGAAGGCCCCCGCCCAGGAACAGGTCGCGGTACCGGCCGTGGCCGGCCAGAAGGTCAAGGACGCCCGCAAGGCGATCGAGGACGCCGGCCTGACCGTCGGCACGATCACCGAGCCCCAGGACGACGAAGCCATCGTCGTCCTCGCCCAGCCCGCAGTCGGCCAGCAGGTCCCCAAGGGCACCGCGGTCAATCTGACCACCGTGGCCGGCGGCGGCGGTGGCGGTGACGGCGGAGGCGACAACGGTGGCGGCAACAACGGCGGCAACGACGCCGGCGGCCTCTTCGGCGGCGGCTTCGGCCGAGGCGGCGACAGCGACTAGCCCCCGGGCGCAGCACACAGAAGGGCCGTGGACTTCGAAAGAAGTCGACGGCCCTTCTTGCTTGCCACTGACCCCCCTTGAAGGGGGCAGTGGGAGCCGTCGAACGGCGCAGCGAAACCCGATCGTGTCTTCATATGTACGGACTCGTTAAGCAGATCTCCACTGAGGTCCTTCAAGGACCTCAGTTCAGACCGCGTCGGATAGAGGAGCAAGAGCGTGTTTAACGAGACCGTTCTCCTGGAGTCGAAGTCACTGCGCGAGAGCGTGGCCACCCGGACCGACGTACTCGACAGGGTCAAGGTCCTGTCGCTGTTGCCCGATGACATGCACGTCACCACAGCCATGGTCGCCACCTACTTCGAAGTCGCCGATAGCGTCATTCGTGCTGTGGTCTTCGACCACCGGGAGGAAGTCGAAGCCAACGGCTATCGCGTCCTCACGGGTGCGGAACTGAGTTGCTTCAAGCAACGCGGTCAGATTTCCTCCCGCACCGCGTCTCTCGCCGTCTTCAGCCGACGAGCCGTCCTCAACGTCGCCATGCTGCTCCGCGACAGCGAAACCGCACGTCAGGTGCGTACGTACCTCCTCGACGCCGAATACATCGCCCGCACCCAGCCTGTGGATAACTTTGTCCCCACAGCCCCTGACCCCCTCGACGACCGCATCGACCGACGCATCACCGACATCCTCGGCAAGGCCGTCGTCCCCATGTTCAACGCCCTCATCGAAAGCTCGGGCGAGCAGCGCAAGGAGCTCATCTCCCTCCGCGACGACGTGCAGCGCATCGAGCGCAAGCTCGTCCAGCACGACGTGCGGCTGGTCAGGCTGGAGCGGGTCCAGGGGCAGCGCGGCCTCGCCGGGGTGATGGCTTCCATCGACGGCATGAACTGGCGGGAGTTCGAGGAGCACGTGGCCCAGCTGCTCCGCCGCGACGGCTGCACCGACGTCGAGATCCACGGCGGAAGCGGCGACCGCGGGGCGGACATCAGCGGTCGTACGGCCGACGGGCGCCGGTTCGTCGTGCAGTGCAAGCACTGGGCTCCGTACCGCTCCGTGTGGAGCGGGGAGATGCAGAAGTTCGTCGGCACCAAGACCCTGCACCAGGCGGACGTGGCGGTGTACGCCGCGACCTGCCCGTTCTCACCCGAGTCACTCGCCATCGCCGCCCAGGCCGGCGTCACCGCCGTACACCGCGGCCTGCTGGAAACCTGGAGCGCAGGCGCAACCCTGGAAGTCCTGCGCTAGCAGCAGTCGCCAAAAAAGGGCCCGAAGCCGCAAGTCAAAGTTGCGGCTTCGGGCCCAGCTCATGGCGAGAGTGACACCGCGTCACTCTCGAAGAGACAGCCTGTCGCTCTTTCTAAGATGCAAGCTGCAGCTTAGAACCAGCCCGGCACGCTAGCGCAGCTCCGCCGGCGGCGTCCGGTGCCTGTCGACCTTTTCCGTACGCTCCAGCTCGCCCCACACGATGTACCGGTACTTCGACGTGTAGACCGGCGTGCACGTCGTCAGCGTGATGTAGCGGCCCGGCTTCTTCTTGCCCGACTCCTTCGGGACCGGCTTCAGTACGTCCACGTTGTACTTCGAGGTCTCGGGGAGCTTCGCGTACACCTTGTAGACGTACCACGTGTCCTTCGTCTCGAAGACGACCGAGTCCCCGTCCTTCAGCTTGTCGATGTTGTGGAACTTCGCGCCGTGCCCGTCCCGGTGCGCCGCCAGCGAGAAGTTGCCCTGCTTGTCCGACGGCAGCGCCGACTTGACCGGGTCCGTGTAGTAGCCGGCGACACCGCGGTTGAGGCCCTTGGCGTCGGTGCCCTTCCTGACCAGGATCTCGCCGTTCTTCATCGCGGGTACGTGCAGGAAGCCGATGCCGTCCTTCGTGTCGAGGGCTCCGGGGCCACCCGCCCACCGGTCACGCACCTCGTTGCCCTGCTCGTCCGCGTCGCGGTCGGCCAGCACGTTCGTCCACCACAGCGAGTAGACGACGAAGAGGCCGAGGATCAGGCCCGCCGTGATCAGCAGCTCCCCGAAGACGCTGACCGCGCCCGCGATACGTCCGCGCTTCCGCCGTCCCGCAGCAGCCGGTGCCGACGCGGGCACGGGCGTGCCGCTCTGCTCGTCCTGCTCGGTCGTCCTGACTGCCACCGCACCCGTCCCCGTCCTGAGTCTCTTACATCGCGTCCGGCCGGCTCGGTCTCAGCCGACGAGCGCGTCGGGTTGCCCCTTACTGCGCGGCCGTTCGTCGACCATCTTGCCCCACACGATCATTCGGTACGTACTCGTGAACTCCGGCGTGCAGGTCGTCAGCGTGATGTACCTGCCGGGCCTGGTGAACCCGGAACCCGGCGGCACCGGCGCGATCACGCCCACGTTCGACGGCGGGGTCTGCTGCAGGATGCTAGCCATCTCGTACGTGTAGTACGTGTCCTGCGTCTCGACGACGATCGGGTCGCCCGGTTTCAGCTGATTGATGTACCGGAACGGTTCGCCGTGGGTGTTGCGGTGCCCCGCGACCGCGAAGTTGCCCTGCTTGTCCGACGGCATCGCCGTCTTGAGCTTGCCCTCCGCGTAGTGGCCCACCATGCCGTTGTCGAGGACCCGCGCCTTGTCGATGCCCTCGGCGATCGGGACGACAACGTCCAGCTTGGGAATGTGCATGATGGCGAAACCCTGGCCGGGCTCGAACACCCCGGGCTTGCGCCCCTGGTCCCAGCCCTCCTGGATCTTCTCCGTCTCGTTGCCCGCGAACCAACCGGAACGGACATTGGTCCACCACAGCTGGTACGTGACGAACAGCAGCATCAGCATGCCGAGCGTGATGAACATCTCCCCGAAGAAGCGGCTGGCGACGACGGCCGGGCTGTCCTTGGCGGCCCGGGCGGCGCGCCTGGCCTCGAGGCGGGTACGCGGCGCCCCGGCGCTCCCCTCGGGCTCAGGGGCAGGGGCTTTGCCGCGCGTTCCCTGCCCCCTGGCCTTGGCGGCTCTACGGCGCTCTGCGCGGCCACCGGTGACCGGCGGTGCGGGCCGCGTGACCGGTACGGGCTCCGGCTCGGCTATTCGCCGGGTGTCGTCCGTCCGCAGGGCCACGGTCTCGTCGTCGAACACCGGCTCGGGGGGCGCTACGGGCTGCTGGGCGCCGTACGGGCCCTGGGTGGCCCCCGGGGAGTCGTACTGCCCCTGAGGCTGCTGGAGGGGCGCCTGAGGCTCTTGAACGGCCTGTGCGGGCTCTTGTACGGGGTCCGGGTACGGCGCGTACTGCTGCGGCTGGGGGTACTGCGGCTGCCCGTACCCCTGATCCGGCTGCTGCGCGGCCTGCGGCACGGTCCCCGACCGGAACCACGGCGAAGTGGCTTCAGGGTCGGGACCAGCGCCGACGCCAGTGCCAGTGCCAGGACCAGGGCGAGGGACCGGGTCCACAGCAGATGCCGCCCGCTCCTGCCCCGGCAGCGGATCGTTCAGCGGATCCGCGAGCTGCTCCACCGCCGCCTCGAACGCGCCTGCCGCCCCGTACGCACCCTGCCCGTACGAGGCTTCCCGGCCGGCGTCGTGTTCGGGGCGGAGCGCCGTCACGCGGCGGCCTTGCCCACCACCGGCGCGAGCCCCGCCGATCGCTCCACCGCCCCCGGATCGCCGCACCGCACAAGCCAGTTGGCCAGCATCAGATGCCCGTGTTCGGTCAGCACCGACTCGGGGTGGAACTGCACACCCTCGACCGGCAGATCCCGGTGACGCAGCCCCATGATGATCCCGTCGGCCGTCCGCGCCGTGACCTCCAGCTCGGCGGGCAGCGCCTGCGGTTCGGCGGCCAGCGAGTGGTAGCGCGTCGCCGTGAAGGGCGACGGCAGCCCGGCGAAGACGCCGGCACCCGTGTGCGTCACGGGCGACGTCTTGCCGTGCAGCAACTCGGGGGCCCGGCCCACCACACCGCCGTACGCCACCGCCATCGACTGCATCCCCAGGCAGACACCGAAGACCGGCACACCCGTCGCGGCGCAGTGCCGCACCATGTCGACGCACACGCCCGCCTGTTCGGGGGCGCCGGGGCCCGGCGACAGCAGCACGCCGTCGAAGCCGTCCTGCGCGTGGCTCAGCTCCACCTCGTCGTTGCGCCGCACCTCGCACTCGGCCCCGAGCTGGTAGAGGTACTGGACGAGGTTGAAGACGAAGCTGTCGTAGTTGTCGACGACCAGGATTCGCGCGCTCACTGGCCCTCCTCCCCGGCGACCGTCACATCGTTGAACGGAAGCAGCGGCTCCGCCCATGGGAAGACGTACTGGAACAGTGCGTAGACGACCGCCAGGATCAGTACGAGCGAGATCATCGCCCGCACCCATACGTTGCCCGGCAGATGCCGCCAGATCCAGCCGTACATGCTGTCCCTTCCGTTCGGTCGAAACCCAGAGTAAAGGGCGACGGCGAACGCTCGTGGGTCAGCCGCTCAAAGCGCGCGGCTTGCCGTCCTCCACGGGCTGGGTCGCGTCGAGGTGCGCCCACACGATCAGCCGGTGACTGCTGCCCCACTCCGGCTCGCACGTCGTGAGCGTCAGATAGCGCCCGGGACCGTCGAAACCGGCCTTCCGGGGAACGTCGTCGATCACACCGATGTCGCTCGGCACCGTCCGGTGCGGCCCGGTGGCGATGCGGTACGTGAACCAGGTCGCCCCGTCCGTCAGCACCACCGCGTCACCGGGCCGCAGCTTCGGGAAATCCTTGAAGGGATCACCGTACGTACGGCGGTGACCGGCGACGGAGAAGTTTCCCGTCTCGCCGAGCCGGGCGGTCCCCTCGTAGTGCCCGAGGCCCTTCTGGAGGGTCTTGGTCCGCGTGCCCTCAAGGACCGGCCAGTCCCAGTCCTTGCCGAGGCGCGGCACGTACATCACGGCGAAGGGGCGGCCCGGCTCGTACGCCTCGGGGGCGGGCGGGGCGTCCTCGGCGGTCGGCGCCGGCGCCGGGGCGGGCGCCGGGAGGGGGCTCTGCGCCCACGTGTCCTGGAGCGTTTCGATCTGCCCGTCGCTCGCGTCGGCGGCCTTGATCCCGGTCCAGAACATCACGTACACGACGAAGAGCACGATCAAGGTGCCGACGGTGATGCACAGTTCGCTGAAGGTCCGCACGATCAGTCGCACCGGCATCCAGGCGCCTCCCCCAGGGGCTACTTCACAGGCTTCGCGTAGTGGAGATCCACTGTGCCCGAGTAGCCGGGAAGAGTCATCGCCTCGTGTTCGTCGACTTTCCAGCCGAGGCCGTACGCCTTCACGTACAGCTGGTAGTTCTGGAGCGCCGTGGAGGCCGTCATCGCGCGCTGCAGCTGGTCCTGGTCACCGATCGCCGTCACCTTGTACGGCGGCGAGTAGACGCGGCCCTGGAGGATCAGGGTGTTGCCGACGCAGCGCACCGCGCTGGTGGAGATCAGGCGCTGGTCCATGACCCTGATGCCCTTGGCGCCGCCCTGCCAGAGGGCGTTGACGACCGCCTGGAGGTCCTGCTGGTGGATGACCAGGTCGTTGGGCTGCGGCTCGGGGTAGCCAGGGTTGGCCCTGGCGTTCGGCGGGGCGTCGTCGAGCGTGACGGTGAGACCGGGGCCGGCGAGCTTCTTGGTGCCGGCGGCCGCCTCCAGCGCCTTGAGCTTCGCGTCCTCGGCCCGCGTACTGCTGTCGCCGCGCTGCGCGAGCGCGTCGACATCGTCGCGTACGGACGCCGTCGACTCGTCCAGTTCCTTGTTCTTGTGGCTGCGCTGATCAATGAGGTCGGAGAGCTTCAGCAGCGAGGCATCCGTACGGATATTGGTGCCCTTGGCAGTATTGAAGCTGGTGACGAAGATGAGCCCGGCCAGCGCGAACACTCCGGCCGTCAGCAATCTGACCGGCCGCAGGGCGGGGCGCCGGGCGGGTTCCGTGGGAGAGTCGGCAGAATTGCTCAACGTACCCTTATCTCCTTCGACGCCTCGGAAGCACTACGCTAACGGACGCCCGGGGGAGGGCAGTGTTCCCCTTCGCTCCCGCACCGGGCACCAGCCACAGTTCCCTGCGCGGTAACGCAGCGCATCGACAGGAGAGTCCCTCGTGCCGAAGTCACGTATCCGCAAGAAGTCAGACTTCACGCCGCCTCCGGCGCCTTCGAAGCAGGCGACGAGCATCAAGCTGACGAACCGCAGCTGGGTCGCTCCGGTGATGTTGGCGCTCTTCCTCATCGGGCTCGCCTGGATCGTGGTCTTCTACGTGACCGAGGGCGATCTGCCGATCCAGAGCTTCGACAACTGGAACATCGTCGTCGGCTTCGGCTTCATCGCAGCAGGCTTCGGCGTCTCCACTCAGTGGAAGTAGACAGAGCAGGGGCTAAGTAGGCCCTGTCCTGTCTGGGCCGCGCAAGCCTTGACCAGAGGTTATCCACAGCGTTGTCCACACGGTGGGGAAAGGTCAGACGATCTGTGGATAACTCACAGGGTGTTGACGCCGGTGTGACTGCTTGAGCCGTCTGAGGCGTATGGCGTGCCCCTTGTCCCGCTTGGGAAAAGCCCAGATCAGGGAGAAGGGGCACAGCTGTTCCCATCCGTCTCCCTGCATGCACAAGGTTCGCCGCCCGCTGTGGACAACTGAAATCGCGCAACCGATACCACGGGCGCTCAGGTGAGCATCGCGGTTCTCGCCACGACGAGACCGGCGGTCACGAGCAGCACCAGCCCGCAGGTGCCGTACTGCACCAGCGTCCGGTGCTCGCGCGGGGCGTGCACCATGGCGGCCGCGACGATGGTGCCGGCGACGAGACCGCCGACGTGCGCCTGCCAGGCGATGACGTCGCTGAAGGCGAACGTGATGACCAGGTTCAGCGCGAGGAGCATCAGGACGGGCTTCATGTCGTAGTTCATGCGGCGCATCAGGACGGCGGTCGCACCGAGAAGCCCGAAGACGGCGCCGGACGCGCCGAGCGAGCCCTGGGAGGGAGCGGCGATGAGGTACGTGAGCGCGCTGCCTGCCAGGCCGGAGATCAGGTAGAGCGCCAGGAAGCGCGTCCGGCCGAGCGCCGCCTCCAACGGGCCTCCGAGCCACCACAGGCCCAGCATGTTGAACACGATGTGCCATGGCGCCTCGTGCAGGAACATCGACGTGAAGAGCCGGTAGTACTCGCCGCCCGCGACGCCTTCGACGGGTACGTACGGGCTGGGCCACCACGCGCCGCGCAGCACGAGATCATTGACGAGCCCTTTGCGGGCCTGCACGGCGATGAACAGCGCCACGTTGATGGCGAGCAGGATCTTGGTGACCAGCCGGGGGTCGGCGGTGATCGTGCCGCCGGCGAGCGTGCGCGGCTGGTTCGGGGCCGGGGAACGGCCCGTACCGGAGCCTTCGCGGACACATTCCGGGCACTGGAAGCCCACCGACGCACTGATCATGCACTCGGGGCAGATCGGGCGTTCGCAGCGCGTGCAGCGGATGGCCGTCTCACGGCCCGGGTGCCGGTAGCAGTGGTCCATCGGTCCGTCCCCAGTGTCCCTAGGTGTGCCTCTTGGCGGTACAGCTGTGCTGCTCAGTGCAACGCCCCGCGTATCGAGTACGGACGGACGGGGCGGTTTGGTTCCCGGCGGACGGCCGAGGCGTCTTCAGCGGCGTCTTCAGCGGGTCTCGACGACAACCGACTCGATGACCACGTCGGTGACCGGACGGGCGGTGCGCGGATTGGTCTGCGTACCCGCGATGATGTCCACGACCTTCTGGCTCGCGGGGTCGGTGACCTCGCCGAAGATGGTGTGTTTGCCCGTCAGCCACATCGTCGGCGACACGGTGATGAAGAACTGCGAGCCGTTCGTGGCCGGGCCGGCGTTCGCCATCGCCAGCAGGTAGGGCCGGTCGAAGGCGAGGTCGGGGTGGAACTCGTCCTTGAACTCGTAGCCGGGGCCGCCGGTGCCGTTTCCCAGCGGGTCGCCGCCCTGGATCATGAAGCCGCGGAGCACACGGTGGAAGACAGTGCCGTCGTACAGCCGGTCCGTGGTCTTGTGCCCCGTTTCGGGGTTCGTCCACTCACGAGCACCCTGTGCCAGTTCGACGAAGTTCTTGACCGTCTTCGGCGCGTGGTTCGGCAGAAGCCGGATCTGGATGTCGCCCCGGCTGGTCTTCAGGGTGGCGTAAAGCTGCTCGGCCACGTGTTGCCTTCCTTGAGTCTTCACTGACGTGTCCCGATCCTCGCACGCAGCGTTTGGGACGAGTACCCGCCGAACCGCCGCGCGGGGCGGCGAACCGTGGCAGTGTCGTGCGCGGGGTTTGCCCCGAGTCGCCGCCCATGACCCGGATGCCCGCCCGCACGTGCCGTGATGGCCTTCGGCGGGCATGATTTCGAAATGGGTGGACAGGCGATAAACCGAACCGCCACCAAGGAGGAGGATCCAGTGACCCGCATCGACAGCGTGCGCGCCGCATCCGAATCGGCGAAGGAAAGCGTGCTGCACGCCGCGGAAGTGGTGGCGCCCTACGCCGGTACGGCCAAGGAACAGGCCACGCAATACGCACACGACGCCCGCGTACGGCTCGCGCCGAAGGTGTCCCAGGCCAAGCGTCAGGCCCGTGTCCAGTACGGGGCGTATGTGGCGCCGCGCATAGAGCAGGCCCGTACGCACGTGCCGCCGAAGGTGGACGTGGCCGCACACCGGGCTGCTGTGCGCACCCGGAACGCGGCCCGGCAGGCGGCCGACTACACCGTTCCGCGCGTAGAGCATGCGATGGCGGCCGCTCAGCCCGTGCGCGAGGCGGCAGCCGCGCGCAGTGCGGCAGCCGTGGCCGCCCTGCGCGGACAGATCACGGCGAAGGACATCCGCAAGCTCGCCAAGAGGCATGAGCGGCGGGCCAAGGCCGGCCGGCTGGCCAAGGGCCTCGCGCTCGTCGGCGTGCTGGCGGGTGGCGCCTTCGCGGCCTGGAAGTGGTGGGACAAGCAGGCCAATCCGGACTGGCTGGTCGAGCCCCCTGCCGCCACCGAGGTCTCCGACCGTGCGCCGCTGACCTCGGTCGACGGCAGCGGTCAGGCGGTGCTTGACCCGGACGTCGAGGCGAAGCAGGCCCAGGCGGAAGCCGAGGCGGCGGAGCGCGACCGGAAGAACGACTGACGGTCCGCCGACGCGTACTGACGGGTGCCCACGGGTGCCTGGAGACCTTCGGGTCTCCAGGCACCCGTTTCTTTGTCGCCGCGTGTTCTCTTTGGTAGCGGCCCGGGGCGACGAAAGGGGGCCGTCCCCGCCGCAGGGATTTGCCTAGAGTGCGGCCGTGGACATGCCATCGAAGATCAGGGCCGGACGGCAGTGGCTGGCGGGCCCCGATCCCTGGTCCGGGCGCCGGATCGCGGGCGAAGCCGTAGTCGCCGCGGTCCTGGCGCTGCTGGCAGCCGGGGCCCAGGAGGTGATGGGCAGCACCGGAGCGGTGCAGTTCGCCACCGCGCTCGCCGTCGCCGTGCTGTCGCTGCTGCGCCGCCGGCTGCCGGCGAGTGTGCTGGTGATCTCGGGCGGCGCGGCGGGTGTGCTGGCCGGTTTCGGGCCGCTGCTGATGGTGTCGGGGTGGTCGGCGGGGCGCCGGATCCCTGGAGCCGGGCGGGCGCTGGCGGCGTTCACCACGTCGTACGTCCTGTCCGTCAGCATCGGGGTCGCCGCGGAGTGGCCGCGGTACTCCCCGCTGGCACTGATCCTGTTCAGCACCCTGTACTTCCTCGCGACCACCGTCGTACCGGGACTCGCCAGCCGCTACTGGACCCAGCGCCGCACCCTGCTGCACGCCCTGCAGACCCACAACGCCCAACTGCTGCGCGAGCGCGCCATGGTGGCCGGCCAGGCGCGGCTGCGCGAGCGCCAGCGGATCGCCCAGGACATGCACGACAGCCTGGGTCACCAGCTGGCGCTGATCTCCGTCCACACAGGAGCTCTGGAGGTCGACCCGGCACTGACCGACCGTCAGCGCGAGGGCGTGGGCGTACTGCGGAACGCTTCGGTGGCCGCGATGCACGAACTGCGCGAGGTCGTCGGCATCCTGCGGGACGGGGTGGAGCGGGACGACGCGGCCACCGCGCCCGCTGCGCCGCCCGGCGAGGATCCCCACCCGGCGGCGCGCGGCGCCGCGGGCATCGAGGGCTTGGTGGAGGCGGTGCGGGCGGCCGGCGACGGGGTGGAGCTGCGGTGTACGGGCGGGCGGCGGCCGCTGGCCGCGGCCGCCGATCACGCGGCGTACAGGATCGTGCAGGAGGCGCTGACCAACGCGTACAAGCACGCGCCGGGCGCCGCGATCACCGTCGAGCTGCGGTACGAACCGGACTCGCTGATCGTCGAGATCGCGAACGGCCCCGCCCCGGCGGACCCGGGTGACGTCGTCAGCGGCGGGCAGGGCCTGACGGGCCTGCGCGAGCGGGCGCGTCTGGTGGGCGGCATGGTCCACGCCGGGCGTACGGACAACGGGGGGTTCCGGGTCGCGGGCGTCCTGCCGTACGGCGCCGACGGGCTCCCGCCGGCCACAGGCGCAGCGCCTTTCGGAGCGCCTATGGTCGATGTGGAGGACGACTTCCGGCAGCAGTCTCCCTCGGTCCCTGTCGGCGACGGTGGTCCGGTCATGGACTGGACCGTTGTGCAGAGGGAGCTGGCGATGAGCAGTGGGCGCGGGGGCAGGGCCGGCGGGATCGCACTGGGCTGCGGGATCGCGGTGGTGGCAGCGGTGCTGCTGGTGATCGTGGGCGGATTCGGGCTGTTTTTCCTCGTGGGATCGATGGACAAGGGCATGATCGAGCCGCGCGAGTACGAGGCGGTGAAGGTCGGCACGGCGGAGAACAAGGTCCGCGACCGCCTGCCGGACGGTGATTCCTTCATGACGTCGGGCCTCGCGGACAGCGGGCCCGCGGAGCCGGAAGGTTCCGACTGCCTGGTCCTCGCCTCCTCGGAGATCGGCGACAGCCTGACGCAGGAGCCGGTGTTCCGCTTCTGCTTCAGGGACGGCAAGCTGATCGAGAAGAAGTCGTACGACGTCGAGCAGTAGATGCGCGGCAGCTGTAGGGGGACAAGCATGACGGTTGCGCACGTCAGGGTCGTGATCGCCGATGACGAGCCCCTCATCCGGGCGGGGATCCGGATGATCCTCACCTCGGACCGGGCCATCGAGGTCGTGGCGGAGGCGGCGAACGGCCGCGAGGCCGTCGAGCTGGCGCGCGTCCACGCCCCGGACGTGGTGCTGCTCGACCTTCAGATGCCCGTGATGGACGGGCTCACCGCCCTCGCCGAACTGGGCAGGGCGGTGCCCGGGGCGCGCGTGATCGTACTGACGACGTTCGGCGAGCGGGAGAACGTCCTGCGCGCCCTGGAGAGCGGCGGCGCGGGCTTCCTGCTGAAGGACTCCGCGCCGGCCGAGCTGATCCGTGCGGTACGGGCCGCCGCGGCCGGGGACGCCTACCTGTCGCCGGGGGCGACCCGGCACGTCGTGGAACAGCTCGCCTCGGGGCGGGCGCCGGCCCGCGCCGAGCGGGCGCGGCAGCTGGTCACGGCGCTGAGCGTGCGGGAGCGCGACGTCCTCGCGCTGCTCGGCGAGGGCCTGTCCAACGCGGACGCCGGCAAACGGCTCCACATGAGCGAGGCCACGGTCAAGACGTACGTGAGCCGGATCCTCGCGAAGCTGGGCTGCGAGAACCGCGTACAGGCGGCGCTGCTCGCCCGCGACGCCGCGCTGTGAAACCAAAAATGTCCCTCTGACCTGCGGAAACAGGCCAGAGGGACATCTGCGGTGTGGAGCCTAGGAGATTCGAACTCCTGACATCTGCCTTGCAAAGGCAGCGCTCTACCAACTGAGCTAAGGCCCCGCGAACGGGTGGCGACGACCGGCCGGAACCTGCCGTGGCCACCGCCGCAGAACAGAGTACCGGGTGTCCCCCCTGTTCCTGCAAAAGGATTGGGACTCCCGGTCCGCGACCACGCTCCGTAAGATGCTCGGCGAGGTTCGCAGCAGCGAAGGGGAGACGCAATGGATGCAGCGCAGCAAGAGGCGACGGCCAGAGCCAGAGAGCTTCAGCGCAGTTGGTACGGGGAGCCGCTGGGGGCGCTCTTTCGTCGGCTGATCGACGATCTGGGCCTGAATCAGGCCAGACTCGCCGCCGTGCTCGGCCTGTCCGCACCCATGCTGTCCCAGCTGATGAGCGGCCAGCGCGCCAAGATCGGCAACCCGGCCGTGGTCCAGCGTGTCCAGGCTCTGCAGGACCTGGCCGGGCAGGTCGCCGACGGCAGCGTCAGCGCCGCCGAGGCCACCGACCGGATGGAAGAGATCAAAAAATCCCAGGGCGGCTCCGTGCTCAGCAACACCAGCCAGACCACAGCCAGTTCCGGAGCGCCGACCGTGCGGCGCGTGGTGCGTGAGATCCAGTCACTGCTGCGCTCGGTGGCGGCGGCCGGCGACATCATAGATGCGGCGGACACGCTCGCCCCGACCCACCCCGAACTGGCAGAGTTCCTCCGGGTGTACGGCGCCGGGCGCACCGCCGACGCGGTCGCCCACTACGAGGCGCACCAGAGCTGAAGCAAGCGGACCGGGGAGCGGGCGCAGCGCAATGGGTGAGATCTTCGCTGGTCGGTACGAGCTGATCGACCCGATCGGACGCGGTGGAGTGGGCGCGGTCTGGCGGGCGTGGGACCACCGGCGCCGCCGGTATGTGGCCGCCAAGGTGCTCCAGCAGAGCGACGCGCACACGCTGCTGCGTTTCGTGCGCGAGCAGGCCCTGCGCATCGACCATCCCCATGTCCTCGCCCCGGCCAGCTGGGCCGCGGACGACGACAAGGTGCTGTTCACCATGGATCTGGTGAGCGGCGGTTCGCTGGCGCATGTGATCGGGGACTACGGCCCGCTGCCGCCCCGCTTCGTGTGCACCCTTCTCGACCAGCTCCTCTCCGGTCTCACGGCGGTCCACGCGGAAGGTGTCGTGCACCGCGACATCAAGCCGGCCAACATCCTGCTGGAAGCCACCGGCACCGGGCGTCCCCATCTGCGGCTGTCCGACTTCGGTATCTCGATGCGCAAGGGCGAGCCCCGCCTCACCGAGACCAACTATGTGGTGGGCACGCCGGGTTATTTCGCGCCCGAGCAGATGATGGGAGCGGAGCCGGACTTCCCGGCCGACCTGTTCGCGGTCGGCCTGGTCGCCCTCTACCTGGTGCAGGGTCAGAAGCCCGACTCCCAGGCCTTGGTGGAGCACTTCGCGACGTACGGCACACCGGGCGCCCCGCAGGGCATCCCGGAGCCGCTGTGGCAGGTCATCGCCGGGATGCTGCAGCCGGACCCGCAGGCGAGGTTCCGGACGGCGACGGGCGCGCGCAAGGCGCTGACCGCCGCCGTCGAGATGCTGCCCGAGCCGGGCCCCGGCGAGGAGCCGGTGGAGGTCTTCGACCAGATCGGTCCGCTCCCGCCGGGCTTCGGCCCGGACGGGCCCGAAGCACCGCCCGCCCGCGGCCCTCAGGACCATGCACGCCCCCAGGGCCAGGCAGGAGAGAGCGGCGGCCACAGCGGCGACGAGAGCGGCGGCCGGCAGTCCCAGCCCGTACAGCAGCAGCCGTCGCCCATGTCGGAGACCGGCAGCTTCCACCTGGCACCGCCCCCGCAGCAGCCCCCGCAGTCCCCGCTGCCGCACCCGGCGCAGCCCTCCACGCCGCCCACCGCGGCCCCCGCACCCACCCCCCTGCACGCGCATGCGACCTCCCCCCTCTCCGGCGCGGCCCAGAACCCCTCCCAGGGCCCTGCGGCCGCGGTGCAGTACGAACAAGCCCTTACTCGTCCATACACCGCTCAAGGCCCGGAGGTTCCACTTCCCCCGGCCCTTCCGGTCCCCGGAGGCACCCACGCCCCCGTACAGGCCCCGCACAAACGGCCGGGACCGCCCCCGAAGGTGACGGTCCCGGTGCTGCTGCTGGCGCTGGCCTGTTTCGCGGTGGGCATCTGGGCGCTGACCCAGAGCTGAGCCGGAGCTGAACCGGAGCTGAACCGGAGCGTCCTACCAGGCGGCAGGCGGCCCGTACTGCGTAGGTGCCCCACTGTCATGGCCGGGACCAACGCCGGTCCCGGACTCCGCCCCCGCGCGCCGCCTGGCAACGAGCGTCCACACCCCCAGCCCGAGCACCAGCACGGTGCCCGCCCCGATCCCGGCCGCCGCGACGAGCCGCATCGTGTCGCTCTTCGCCGCCGCGGGCGTGCTCAGCCCGTTCGCCGCCGCGTTCAGGTCGTCGTCGGTGACCTGGAATTCACCGGGGGCCCCGGCATAGGCGGGCGGGTTCTTCGCAGGCCCCTTGACGGTCAGCCGCAGGGACAGCCCGAGCGGCTTCGTCCCGAACTCCTCCTTCACCTGAGGACTCAGACTGACCCTCAGGTAGTACCAGCCCGCGAACCGCATCCCGTTGACGTCCTCGGACGAGTCGAAGCGGTTCTCGTACGCCACCGGCGGCAGCGGATCCAGTGCCGACGACTTCGGCTCGCCGTCGTACGAAATGTCACTCGCGCTGTCGACGAACCCCCGCGCCGGGTTGAACAGCGCCATCGTCAGCGCGCTCGACACGTACCCGTCACCGGCCGTGCTGCCGAGGTCCGCACTGGCGAACAGCTGCTGCCCCCAGCCGACCGGCACCTTGTAGAACAGCGTCTCGCCCGGCTTGATCCTGTCCCGCCACTCGCCCTGCTCCAGAGCGGTCGCACTGTAGAAGCTCGTCCCGCCCCTGCGGTCCCGGGCCTCACCCGCAGTCGTCGCGGGCGAGCTGCTGGGCCAGCTCTCCGGAGCCGCTGTCGCCCCGCCCGCCTTCACCCCGGGCTCCTTCAGATGCCGGATC
This sequence comes from Streptomyces sp. NPDC002994, assembly GCF_040611155.1. NCBI lineage: Bacteria > Bacillati > Actinomycetota > Actinomycetes > Kitasatosporales > Streptomycetaceae > Streptomyces > Streptomyces sp. NPDC002994. The sequence goes on along the minus strand of NZ_JBEXNQ010000032.1, from coordinate 33,984 downwards.
TCCAGCTCCCACGGCTCACTCGACGAGGTGGCCGCACTGGTCCGCTCGATCAGCACGTAGTACCTGTCCTGGCTCTGACAGGAAGTGCTGTCCTGCTCCATGGTCCGGTGCGCGTACGTCCCGATCGGCCGGGCGTACTCCGCCGAGCTGAACCGCGCGGTGTTGTAGCTGCACGAAGAGCCGTCGCGGTCCTGCAACGTCACCTTCAGCTCGTCGGCGTACCCGACCTTCGTCCCCAGCCTCGGAACAGCCATCGCCGACACGTAGGCGTTGGACTTCGCGTCGAGCTCCACACGGTAGTAGAGCTTGCCGCCCGGCTTGATCGAGTCCCGGTACGTCCCGCCCGGCTTCAGCTCCTCGGCGTCGGTGTTGGTCTCTGCCCCCCTGACCGTCGTCGCCGACGGCTCGAAGGTGTACGGGCTGGGCTCACCCGCCGCCCACGCCTGCGCCGGCAGCGCCGCCACCGCGCACAGCGCCGCCACCACGGCCGGCACCACCCTGCCCCTGCTGCGCTGCTTCCTCACGCGCCACCCCTCGTCGTCTCCTTGGCCGCCGCCCTGCGCCGCATCGCCGCGAACACAGCGAACCCGAGCCCCGCGGCCAGGACCACAGCGCCGCCCGCCGCCACGGCGGTCGCGGTGCCGGTCCATCCTGCCCCGCCGGCCCCAGTGCTGTCTGCGCGGACCGCCCTATCACCGTCGTTGTCCGCTTTGTTGTCCGACGTCACGAGAACGGGCGCATCGTGCTGCGGCCCCGCCAGTTCGTCACCGACGACATCGACCCGCAGGACAACACCGATCGCCGGGTTCTCGGCGAACGTGGCGGCCTCGGGGCCGAGCGACACCGCGATGTAGTAGTCACCCGCGCTGCGCACCGGGACGACATGCCCAGCCGTCTCCCACCGGTTCGTCCAGGCCACCGGCACGGTCCCGGAGTCGACGGCGGCCGGCTTGCCGAGATACATGGTGTGGTCGGTGAACTCGCCGCCGCCGGAGATCGGCCTGCGGCCCGGGCTGTACGCCGCGGTGTCGACGAAGCTCGCCTCCGCGCTGTTCTCCCCAAGGGTCGGCTCGTTGCCGAAGTCGACGGCGTAGCGCAGCTGCTGACCCCAGCCGACCCGCACCTTGGCGCCCAGGCGTCGTTGAACCCCGTGCCGCCCGCCCCGTCGTCGATGTCCTTCGGGTCCCCCATGGGCGGTACTGCGTCCTTGCCGGCCTTGCCGGCCTCGCCGTACTCGGTCGCGGACTCGGCGGGAACGGTCCCCTTGGCGAGCGGCCGCTCCGCCGCGTACCTCAACTCCAAGGGCCGGCGCGCCCGGTCGGAACCTGAAGCGCTCGTGCGGTGTACAGAGAGCAGATAGCGGCCCGCCGGGTCGCAGCACCGGTCGCCGTCGGGGGAGGGGACGCGGCTGACAGCGGTGGCGAGCACCATCGCGCCTTCGTCCTGCCCGAAAATCCTCTGCGCGGTGTCACAGGTGACGCCCCCGGCCTTCTCGTCGGTGGTGAGCTTGAGTTCGATCCCGTCCGCGAAAGCGGCCTTTACGCCCGGCTGCGGCACGGTGGTCACGGCGAGGTCCGCCGCCGACTTCGCGTCGAGCCGCGGGGCGTACCAGTGGGTCTCGCCGGGCCCGATGGTGTCGGTGCACTGGCCGGGCGCGAGGGCGGGGGGCGCCGGCCGCGCTCGCACCGCCCTCGACGCGCTCGCCGCGCAAGCGGTATCCGCTCGCGGAAAGCTGCGAGGCGCGCTGCAACTGCCGGGCCGGCGCGTGGGCGTCGGGTGCGACGCATTCGAGCTGCTGCCTGGCCTTGCCGCGTACCTGGAAGCCGATGGTGTCGATCCGCAGGTCGATGCCGTCCTCGCCGAGCTGCCGGGCGACTTCGCAGGGCTGCGGAGTCCCGCAGTTGTCCTCGCCGTCAGAGATCAGCAGGATCGTACGCCGCCCGAGTGCGCCGTCGGCGGGCTCGGGCAGTCCTTGGCGGCCTTGTGCGGGGAGAGCCCGATGGAGGTGTCACCCTTGGGCCGTACGCCGTCCACAGCCCTCTTCATCGCGTCCCTGTCCAGCGGCCGTACGGGCCGCACCAGCCGGGTGTCGGAGCACCCCGAGGCGCGGTCGGCGCCGTACACCCGCAGGCCGGTGGGGTAGCCGTCCGGGAGCGTGTCCTCGACCGTGGAGACCGCCGCACGGGCTGCCTCCATCCGCGTACTCCCCGAGCCGTCGTCGTCGGCCATGGAGCCGGAGGAGTCGAGCACCATCACCAGGCTGCCCCCGCCGTCAGCGCGAGCAGTGACCCGCCGATGATCACGGCCCCTGTCCGGCAGCTCAGTCGTCCCCCCACCCGTTCCCCCTCACCCGTTCCCCCTCAAAAAGATCCCTCTCCTTTGCTCTCGCAAGCTATTGATTTGCTTGCGTGAATTCAAGAAAGATCCCGTCACGGTCCAGCAACAACAGACCGCAACCCATTCGGCCGTCTTCCGCCACCCAGACAGCACGAAGCCCCGGCCGCTGAGCGACCGGGGCCAGTGTTCGGACTACTGGGTCTCACACACCCGAACCTGCGGGCACGGAGTCAGTCGCCTCCGTCCACAGATCCTGCTCGGCGCGATCCGCCTGGATCTGGCGGTACACGAGGAGCCCGCCGATGGCGGCCAGTGTGACCAGGAGAAGCTTCTTCACCGCGCGACCTCGTCTTTCCTTGACGTAGGAGACTTCTGGCGCCCGACTATACACACCGACCGATACCGATCGGTGACCTAGATACCCACCCAACTGACGCGCGCCACACAGCGAAAGCCCCGGCAGATCTATCGAACGTCGACGCAGTCGCCCGCGGCCTTGACCGCGGGAGTCGTCATGGTGCCCTTGCGCATGAAGTCCCCGAGACGCGTCCGGGACCGGCTGATGCCGGCTGGGGCCCGGGTACGCCAAAGGCCCCCAGGCTGATCGCCTGAGGGCCTTCGCGCGAGTGGGGCTAACAGGATTTGAACCTGTGGCCTCATCCTTATCAGGGATGCGCTCTAACCAACTGAGCTATAGCCCCGCGCTGCCCCTGAAGATTAGCGCACCTCGGGGGCAGTACCAAAATCGGTTCCGCCGGGTTCCTACTCGTCCTCGGCGAGCGTCAGCTCGACGCCGCCGACGAAGCCCGCCGACAGGTTGTAGATGAAAGCGCCCAGCGTCGCGAGCGCCGTAGCCAGCACCACATCGATCATCGCGATGACCGACGTGAAGATCAGCACCCGCGGCAGCGAAAGGAAGGACTGCAGGTCGAAGCCGTTGTTCTCGTTGGAACCCGTCGCCTCGCTGATCGTCCCGCCCACCGTGGAAAAGACGCCCATCGCGTCCATGACCATCCACAGCACCGCCGCCGCCACCACCGTGCAGATGCCCAGCGCGATGGAAAGCAGGAAGCTCACCTTCATCACCGACCACGGGTCGGCCTTCGCCACCCGCAGCCGCGCCTTGCGCGTACGCGGCGTCGTACGCGCCCCCGTCCGCGGCAGACGCACCGCGGCGACACCAGGCTGCTGCCCGGCCCGCTGCGGGGCGCCCTGCGTCCCTGCCGTACCGCCACCACCCTGCGTACCACCGCCCGCAGGAGACGGATACGCCTGCGGCGGGTGATACGGCGTTGCCGGCTGGCCCTGCCCCTGCGGCTCACGCTCACCGGGCAGCGGCCCGCTCGCGTAACCGTCGTAACTCTGAGGCTGAGGCCCCCGCGTATCGGTCACAGTCCCCCCCTGGGAGTCCGCGGCAGAGCCACGGGCACCGGGTGCTCCAGATTCGGAAGCGGCCGCTCCGGCGCCCGTGGCTCCACTCACGCTTTACTCCTCGTGCTCCCCGGCCGAAGGCACTGCGCCCTCGGCGGATGAAGGCTCAGCGCCCTCGACGGATTCGGCAACCTCGACCGCGTCGCCTTCGACCGCATCGGCGTCGGCCCCCTCGGGACCTTCCACCTCTTCGGCCTCACGACCGGCCTCGGCATTACGAGCGATACCTACGACGGCATCGCGCTTGCCCAGGTTGATCAGCTGGACGCCCATGGTGTCACGGCCCGTCTCCCTGACTTCGTTGACTCGCGTACGAATCACACCACCGCCGAGCGTGATGGCGAGGATCTCGTCCGTCTCCTCCACCACCAGCGCGCCGACCAGCGAACCCCGGTCCTCCACAATCTTGGCGGCCTTGATACCCAGACCACCGCGACCCTGAACCCGGTACTCGTCGACGGGGGTCCGCTTCGCGTACCCACCATCGGTGGCGGTGAACACGAACGTACCGGCCCGAACGACATTCATCGAGAGCAGCTCGTCCCCTTCACGGAAACTCATGCCCTTCACACCCGAAGTCGCACGCCCCATCGGCCGCAACGCGTCATCCGTCGCCGTGAACCGGATCGACTGCGCCTTCCGGCTGACCAGAAGCAGATCGTCCTCGGCCGACACCAGCTCCGCACCGATCAGCTCGTCGTCGCTGCCGTCCGCGGTCTCCCGCAGATTGATCGCGATGACACCACCCGAACGCGGCGAGTCGTAGTCCTTCAGCGACGTCTTCTTCACCAGGCCACCCTTCGTGGCCAGGATCAGATACGGCGCCGCGTCGTAATCACGGATCGCCAGGATCTGCGCGATCTGCTCGTCCGGCTGGAAAGCCAGCAGGTTCGCCACATGCTGACCCCGCGCGTCCCGGCCGGCATCCGGCAGCTCGTACGCCTTCACCCGGTACACCCGGCCCTTGTTCGTGAAGAACAACAGCCAGTGGTGCGTCGTCGACACGAAGAAGTGGTCGACGATGTCGTCTTCCTTCAACTTCGCACCGCGCACGCCCTTACCGCCGCGCTTCTGCGACCGGTAGTCGTCCGTCTTCGTACGCTTCACATAGCCGCCACGCGTGATCGTGACGACGATGTCCTCCTCGGCGATCAAGTCCTCGATGGACATGTCACCGTCGAAGGGCACCAGCTTCGAACGCCGGTCGTCACCGAACTTGTCGACGATCGCCGCCAGTTCCTCGCTGATGATCTGCCGCTGACGCCCCGGCGAAGCGAGGATCGCGTTGTACTCATTGATCTTCGCCTGAAGCTCGTCGTGCTCCGCGACGATCTTCTGCCGCTCCAGCGCCGCCAGCCGGCGAAGCTGCATCTCCAGGATCGCGTTCGCCTGGATCTCGTCGATCTCCAGCAGGCCCATCAGGCCCTCACGCGCCACATCGACCGTCTGGCTGCGCCGGATCAGCGCGATGACCTCGTCGATCGCGTCCAGCGCCTTGAGCAGACCACGCAGAATGTGCGCCCGCTCCTCCGCCTTGCGCAGGCGGAAGCGCGTACGCCGGACGATGACCTCGATCTGGTGCGTCACCCAGTGCCGGATGAACGCGTCGATCGACAGCGTGCGCGGCACACCGTCGACGAGCGCCAGCATGTTCGCACCGAAGTTCGTCTGCAGATCAGTGTGCTTGTACAGGTTGTTCAGGACGACCTTCGCGACCGCGTCCCGCTTCAGTACGACGACCAGACGCTGGCCCGTACGCGAAGACGTCTCGTCACGGACGTCAGCGATGCCGCCGACCTTGCCGTCCTTCACCAGGTCGGCGATCTTCTGCGCCAGATTGTCCGGGTTGGTCTGGTACGGAAGCTCCGTGACCACCAGGCACTGACGGTTCTGGATCTCCTCGACCGCCACCACCGCGCGCATCGTGATCGAGCCACGGCCCGTCCGGTACGCGTCCTCGATGCCCTTACGGCCCACCACCAGCGCACCGGTCGGGAAGTCGGGGCCCTTGATGCGCTCCATCAGCGCGTCCAGGAGCTCCTCGTGACCCGCCTCAGGGTTCTCCAGGAACCACTGCGCACCGGCCGCCACCTCCCGCAGGTTGTGCGGCGGGATGTTGGTGGCCATACCGACCGCGATACCCGCCGAACCATTGATCAGCAGGTTCGGGAAGCGCGCCGGCAAAACCGTCGGCTCCTGGTTACGGCCGTCGTAGTTGTCCTGGAAGTCGACGGTCTCCTCATCGATGTCCCGGACCATCTCCATGGCCAGCGGCATCATCTTGCACTCGGTGTACCGCATGGCCGCGGCCGGGTCGTTGCCCGGAGAGCCGAAGTTGCCGTTGGAGTCCACCAGCGGCATGCGCATCGACCAGTGCTGCGCCAGACGCACCAGAGCGTCGTAGATCGAGGAGTCGCCGTGCGGGTGGTACGTACCCATGACGTCACCGACGACACGGGCGCACTTGTAGAAGCCCTTCTCGGGCCGGTAACCACCGTCGTACATCGCGTACAGCACCCGGCGGTGCACGGGCTTCAGACCGTCCCGCACGTCGGGCAGCGCACGCGACACGATGACGGACATCGCGTAGTCGAGGTAGGAGCGCTGCATCTCCGTCTCGAGCCCCACGGGCTCGACACGCATGCCCACACCCTCGACGGGCGGCACCTCTTCGGGCGTCACGGGGACAGGAATGTTCTCGTCGGCCATTGCTGGTCAAAATCCTTTCGAGCTGCGGCTGCGGCTGGCGGCTTGCACGGCCGACTCAGATGTCGAGGAAGCGGACGTCCTTGGCGTTGCGCTGGATGAACGAGCGCCGCGCCTCGACGTCCTCACCCATCAGCACCGAGAACAGGTCGTCGGCCTGCGCCGCGTCGTCCAAAGTCACCTGGCCGAGGACACGGTGGTCCACGTCCATCGTGGTGATGCGCAGCTCCTCGGCGTTCATCTCACCGAGACCCTTGAAGCGCTGGATCGAGTCGTCCCTGATCCGCTTGCCGTTCTGCTTGCCGAGCTCGACGAGCGCGTCGCGCTCACGGTCCGAGTAGGCGTACTCGAAGTCGTCCCGGCCCCACTTGATCTTGAACAGCGGCGGACGCGACAGGTACACATGCCCCGCCTCGACCAGCGGCCGCATGAAGCGGAACAGGAACGTCAGCAGCAGCGTGTTGATGTGCTGACCGTCGACGTCGGCGTCCGCCATCAGAATGATCTTGTGATAGCGGAGCTTCTCGATGTCGAAGTCCTCATGCACACCGGTACCGAAAGCACTGATCAGCGCCTGGACCTCGGTGTTCTGGAGGATCTTGTCGATCCGCGCCTTCTCGACGTTCAGGATCTTGCCCCGGATCGGCAGGATGGCCTGGTACATCGGGTTACGACCGGACTTCGCCGAACCACCGGCGGAGTCACCCTCGACGATGAAGATCTCGCACTTCGTCGGGTCGTTCGACTGGCAGTCACTGAGCTTGCCCGGCAGCGACGCCGACTCCAGCAGACCCTTACGACGCGTCAGGTCACGCGCCTTACGGGCAGCCACACGGGCCGTCGCGGCCTGGATCGCCTTGCGGATGATGTCCGCGGCCTCGTTCGGATTGCGGTCGAACCAGTCATTGAGGTGCTCGTGCACGACCTTCTGCACGAAGGTCTTCGCCTCCGTGTTGCCCAGCTTGGTCTTCGTCTGACCCTCGAACTGCGGCTCGCCCAGCTTCACCGAGATGATCGCCGTCAGACCCTCGCGGATGTCCTCACCGGCGAGGTTGTCGTCCTTCTCGCGCAGGAACTTCTTCTCGCGCGCGTAACGGTTCACCAGACCCGTCATCGCCGCACGGAAGCCCTCCTCGTGCGTACCGCCCTCATGCGTGTGGATCGTGTTCGCGAAGGAGTACACGCTCTCCGTGTACTGCGAGTTCCACTGCATCGCGATCTCGACCGAGAGCAGGCGCTCCTTGTCCTCGGCCTCGACATCGATGATCGTCGGGTGGATCATCTCGCCCTTGCGCGAGTTCAGGTACTTCACGAAGTCGACGATGCCGCCCTCGTAGTGGTACGTCACGCTCCGGGCCTGCGGCTCGGCGGCAGCGTCGACGTCCGGGTCGTCCGCGCCCACCGTCGCCTTCGCCGAATCACGCTCGTCCGTCAGCTTCAGCGTCAAACCCTTGTTGAGGAACGCCATCTCCTGGAAACGCCGCGACAGCGTCTCGAAGGAGTAGTCGGTCGTCTCAAAAACGTCCGGATCCGCCCAGAACGTGACAGAAGTACCCGACTCGTCAGTGGCCTCATTACGCGCCAGCGGCGCCGTCGGCACACCGAGCTTGTACTCCTGCGTCCAGCGGTAACCATCGCGCCTGACCTCGACAGCCACCCGCGACGACAGCGCGTTCACGACGGACACACCCACGCCGTGCAGACCACCGGAGACGGAATAACCCCCGCCGCCGAACTTGCCGCCCGCGTGCAGAACGGTCAGCACGACCTCGACGGCCGGCTTCCCCTCCGACGGGACGATGTCGACCGGGATACCACGGCCGTTGTCAATGACGCGCACTCCGCCGTCAGGCAGGATCGTCACGTCGATCGTGTCCGCGTGACCAGCCATGGCCTCGTCGACAGAGTTGTCGACGACCTCTTGCACAAGGTGATGAAGACCACGCTCACCGGTCGAGCCGATGTACATACCGGGCCGCTTGCGGACCGCGTCCAGGCCCTCGAGCACGGTGATCGCGCTGGCGTCGTAGGCCGCCGAGACGGCACCCTCGCCGCCCGCGACGACAGTGGAAGGAATGTTCTCGTTGGGGTCGCCGGAATCGGCCACGAAGCGCCCTTTCTGGCACAGCACGAGCCGAAACCCCGACAAACGGGACCGGCCGCGTCGTTCTGTATAAGTCGACGTGTCCCGCAAGCGGGCGGGATTGTGCACCAGTCTACCGGTAGCGCGGACACTCATGGGGGTTTGCCGGTACCTGAGTACCCATGTGCCGTCCTGAACCGGCGCCGTCCGACTCCCCATATCCGGGAAGGGGCTCCAAGAGGCTCACACGGGCATTCAGCGCTTCGGACTGTCAACCACCCACTACCGTGACGGACACCTCACGCGTACGCCCACACCTCAGCCGTACGTACCCCCCGGACCCGTACTCCCCGGAGCCCGCAAAGCACCAAAACGACGCGGCGGACCCCCCGGCCCCCAAATCTTGATCACCCGCACCGTGTCCCGGCCAAGATCAGCATTCAGCCGCGTCAACAGCTCCCGCTGCATCAACCGCAACTGCGTCGCCCACGCCGTCGAATCACACTGCACCGTCAGAACCCGCTCATCCTCGTCATACCGCTGCGGCACACAGTGATTCGCCAGATCCCCACCCACAATCTCCGGCCACCGGCCCATCACCCCGCCGACCGCCATCGGCATCTCCCAGCCGCGCTCCGTCTTCAACCGATCCAGTGCCGCCCCCAACGCCAACGGATCACGACCATCAACACCCGACCCCGACCGCACCCCACCACCACGCCTGACCTGCTTCTTCTGCTGCGCCGCAGCACCCCGCGCCCGCGCCTGCTCCTTCGCCGCACGAAGCGCCACCCGCGCCAAATCCACACCCACCGACTCACGCGCCTCCGGCGCCGCCGCCTGCCCAGGCACCTTCGCCGACTCCTGCGGCAACTCCCCGCCCGCACCACTCAGCCCACTCATACCCGCGCCACCTCGCCACCGGACACCACAAACCGCGCCCCCGCCAGCACCCCCGGCACATCGTCATCCACCGCAGCCGTCACCAACACCTGCTCACCCGGCGCCACCAACTCCGCCAACCGCTCCCGCCGCCGCGCATCCAGCTCCGCGAAAACGTCATCAAGCACCAGCACCGGCTCATTACCCTCGGAACGCAACAGATCGTACGAAGCCAGCCGCAGCGACAACGCGTACGACCACGACTCGCCATGACTCGCATAACCCTTCGCCGGCAACTGCCCCAGCTTCAACACAAGATCATCCCGATGCGGACCGACCAACGTCACACCCCGCTCGATCTCCTGCTTCCGCGCATCAGCCAACGCCGCGATCAACTGCCCGCACAGCTCCTCACGCGACCGCCCCACCCCGACACCCTCACCAACCGAACTCCGGTACTCCAACAACACCGGACCACCACCCGGCGCCAACTGCTCATACGCCTTGTCCGTCAGCGGCTGCAACGTCCCGATCAGGTCCAACCGCTGCGCCAGCAGCTCCGCACCCACCTGCGCCAGATGCTGATCCCACACATCCAGCGTCGACATGTCCATCGACCGGCCACCATGCCTGCGCGCCATCGCCGCCGACTTCAGCAACGTGTTGCGCTGCTTCAGCACCCGCTCGTAATCCGACCGCACACCCGCCATCCGCGGCGACCGCGCCGTGATCAGCTCATCCAGAAACCGCCGCCGCTCACCCGGATCACCCTTCACCAGAGCAAGATCCTCCGGCGCGAACAGCACCGTCCGTACGATCCCCAACACATCACGCGGCCTGACCTGCGACGACCTGTTGATACGCGCCCGATTCGCCCGGCCCGGATTCAGCTCCAGCTCCACCAGCTGCTGCCGCTCACCCTGCGTCACAGCCGCCCGGATCACCGCCCGCTCCGCGCCCATCCGCACCAGCGGCGCATCGGACGAAACCCGGTGACTGCCGAGCGACGCGAGATAGCCGACCGCCTCGACAAGATTCGTCTTGCCCTGCCCGTTCGCCCCCACGAAAACGGAAACGCCCGGATCGAGAGGGACCTCGACCCGGGCGTACGAGCGGAAGTCGGCCAGCGACAGATGCGTGACGTGCATGGCGTGCGCCGACCTTCTCCCAGCTCTGAACTGCTTACTTCTTCGACTCGACCGCGTGACCACCGAACTGGTTGCGCAGAGCGGCGATCATCTTCATCTGCGGGGAGTCGTCCTGACGCGAAGCGAACCGCGCGAACAGCGACGCAGTGATCGCGGGCAGCGGCACCGCGTTGTCGATCGCGGCCTCGACGGTCCAGCGACCCTCACCGGAGTCCGCGGCGTACCCGCGCAGGCCCTCCAGGTGCTCGTCGTCGTCCAGCGCGTTGACCGCCAGATCCAGCAGCCAGGAACGGATGACCGTCCCCTCCTGCCAGGACCGGAAGACCTCACGCACGTCCGTGACGGAGTCGACCTTCTCCAGCAGCTCCCAGCCCTCGGCGTACGCCTGCATCATGGCGTACTCGATGCCGTTGTGAACCATCTTCGCGAAGTGACCGGCACCGACCTTGCCCGCGTGCACCGAACCGAATTCACCCTCCGGCTTCAGCGCGTCAAAGACCGGCTGCACCTTCGCCACGTTCTCGGCGTCGCCGCCGTACATCAGCGCGTAGCCGTTCTCCAGGCCCCAGACACCACCCGAGACACCGCAGTCGACGAAACCGATGCCCTTGAGGCCCAGCTCCACCGCGTGCTTCTCGTCGTCCGTCCAGCGGGAGTTCCCGCCGTCCACGACCACGTCACCCGGCTCCAGCAGCTCGGCCAGCTCGTCCACGGTGGACTGCGTCGCGGCACCGGCCGGGACCATCACCCACACCACCCGAGGGCCCTTGAGCTTGGCCACAAGCTCCTCAAGGCTGTGGACATCGGCGACATCCGGGTTGCGGTCGTAACCGATGACGGTGTGGCCTGCGCGGCGGATGCGCTCACGCATGTTGCCGCCCATCTTGCCGAGGCCGACGAGACCGAGCTCCATCAGAGATTCCTTAAGCGTCGAGGCGAGATTCGTACCCAGGGCCGAGCCTACGCCCGGCCCGCAGGACCATCAGCCCGAGAGCCGCACCGGCATGATCAGGTACTTGTACGCCTCGTTCGCCTCGGCATCCACCGCCGGCCTGCCGCTCAGCAGCGCCGGCTTCGTGGACGTCGTGAAGGACAGCTGGGCGACCGGCGAGTCGATCGCGCTCAGGCCGTCGAGCAGGAAAGTCGGGTTGAAGGCGATCGAGATGTCGTCGCCGTCGAGGTTCGCGTCGACCCTCTCCACAGCCTGTGCGTCGTCGCTCGAACCCGCTTCGAGGATCAGCGCGCCCTGCTCGAAGCTGAGCCGCACCGGGGTGTTCCGCTCCGCGACCAGCGCCACACGCTTGACGGCCTCGACGAACGGGGCGGTCTCGATGACGGCGATCGAGTTGAACTCGGTCGGGAACAGCGTCCGGTACTTCGGCAGGTCGCCCTCGAGCAGTCGCGTGGTCGTACGCCGGCCCGCACCCTCGAAACCGATCAGGCCCTCACCCGCACCGGAGCTGGAGAGCGCGATGGTGACCGTGTCCCCGTTGGTCAGCGACTTGGCGGTGTCCAGCAGCGTCTTGGCGGGCACCAGCGCGACAGCCGACGCCTCCGGGTCCTCCGGCTTCCACATGAACTCGCGGACCGCGAAGCGGTAGCGGTCGGTGGAGGCCAGCGTGACCCGGTCGCCCTCGATCTCGATCCGTACGCCGGTGAGCACGGGCAGCGTGTCGTCGCGGCCGGCGGCGATGGCCACCTGGGCGGCGGCGGAAGCGAAGACCTCACCGGGAACGGTGCCGGTCGCGGTCGGCATCTGCGGCAGCGCCGGGTACTCCTCCACAGGCAGCGTGTGGAGTGTGAACCGCGAGGAGCCGCAGACCACGGTCGCCCGTACACCGTCTGTGGAGATCTCCACCGGACGGTTCGGCAGGGCGCGGCAGATGTCGGCGAGGAGCCGGCCGGAGACGAGAACGGTGCCGTCCTCCTCCACGTCCGCCTCGACCGAGACCCGCGCCGAGACCTCGTAGTCGAAGCCGGAGAGGCTCAGCGCGCCGTCCTCGGCCTTCAGAAGAAGTCCCGCGAGAACGGGGACCGGCGGACGGGCCGGAAGGCTGCGAGCCGTCCAGGCCACCGCCTCCGCGAGTACATCGCGCTCAACCCGGATCTTCACCGGAACCGCCTCCTGCTTGTTGCTGGCTCGCCCTGCTGGCCGTCGTGGTCTGGGGTCGTCTGGCTGTGTTGCCGGGGACCAGTCTGACGCACGGCACCGACAGTCGGTGCGGCTCGGGGTCAAGTCGTGGCGAGAGGCGCCGAGGGCTCCGGGCCGAAGTTGTGCACAGGCCCTTCTTCCCAGCGGATTCCGAGCTAACTCTAAGTGGGAGTAGTAGTAGGGCCTGTGGAAACGGTGGATAACCCCGTTTTCGCAGGTCAACGCCACTTTTTTGTCCACCGCGCCTGTGGGCGGAGCCGGTGGACAACTCGGTCTTTCTGTGGACGCCCGAAAGTTACACACACTCGGTGCACAGGCAGGGGTGACTTCTCCCCAGCGCTGTCCCCAGCTTTACCCACGTTCCCCACAGCCCAACCGACCTCCTTGGTGTGACCGCTTTCACTCGCCCCGGTGAGAGCGCGTGTTTCGTTGCCGAACAGTGGACAGAGGTGTGGATTAGCTGTGCACAAGCCGGTCCAGCCTGTGGGCCGCCGGTGGACAACCAAGATCACGCCCTGTGGACAGTTTTTCTGTCCACAGGCTGTGGACGAAGGTTGACCACAAATCCCCAGCCACCTGACCAGGGGTGATGAAGTCTCAGGAACCGCGCCTGTGGACCCAGTCTGGACAACTTTTGAGTCCCCAGGGTGTGGACGGAACATCCTGCCCTGTTCTGTGGAGAAGAGAGCCCTGCGGGCAGGTATTCGAACACCCCGGAGGCACGGAACGACTGCGGAACGACCGCTGGGACGCCCGCAGAACGACCGCAGAACGACGAAGGGCGCCCCGGGAGTTCGTCCCTGGGCGCCCTTCGGAGGGTCTCGCGGTGCCGCGTCAGCCGTTCTTGATGCGGTTGGTGAGCTCGGTGACCTGGTTGTAGATGGACCGGCGTTCCGCCATCAGCGCGCGGATCTTGCGGTCGGCGTGCATCACCGTCGTATGGTCGCGTCCGCCGAACTGCGCGCCGATCTTGGGCAGCGAGAGGTCCGTGAGCTCCCGGCACAGGTACATCGCGATCTGCCGCGCGGTCACCAGCACGCGGCTGCGGGACGACCCGCACAGGTCCTCCACCGTCAGCCCGAAGTAGTCGGCGGTCGCCGCCATGATGGCGCCGGCGGTGATCTCGGGAGACGCGTCCTCGCCGCCGGGAATCAGGTCCTTGAGCACGATCTCGGTGAGGCCGAGGTCGACCGGCTGCCGGTTGAGCGACGCGAAGGCCGTCACCCGGATCAGCGCACCCTCCAGCTCGCGGATGTTGCGCGAGATGCGGGAGGCGATGAACTCCAGCACCTCGGGCGGGGCGTTCAGCTGCTCCTGGACCGCCTTCTTGCGGAGGATCGCGATGCGCGTCTCCAGCTCGGGCGGCTGTACGTCGGTGGTCAGGCCCCACTCGAAGCGGTTGCGCAGCCGGTCCTCCAGAGTCACCAGCTGCTTGGGCGGCCGGTCCGAGGACAGCACGATCTGCTTGTTGGCGTTGTGGAGCGTATTGAAGGTGTGGAAGAACTCCTCCTGCGTCGACTCCTTGCTCGCGAGGAACTGGATGTCGTCGACGAGCAGGATGTCCACGTCGCGGTAACGCTTGCGGAACGCGTCGCCCTTGCCGTCGCGGATGGAGTTGATGAACTCGTTGGTGAACTCCTCGGAGCTCACGTAGCGCACGCGCGTGCCCGGGTAGAGGCTCCGGGCGTAGTGCCCGATCGCGTGCAGCAGGTGCGTCTTGCCGAGGCCCGACTCCCCGTAGATGAAGAGGGGGTTGTACGCCTTCGCCGGCGCTTCGGCCACGGCGACGGCGGCCGCGTGCGCGAAGCGGTTGGACGAGCCGATGACGAAGGTGTCGAAGAGGTACTTCGGGTTGAGGCGGGCGTGCGGCTCGCCGGGGCCCGGGGTGGAGGCCTGTGCGGCCAGGGGGCCGGGGGCGCCACCGCCGCCGGGCTGCATCGAGGAGCCGGGGCCGCCGCGGTGCGGGGCGGACTGGTCCTGGTGGTCGCGGCGCTCGGGGCGTTCATGACGCGGCGGCTGGTCATAGTGCGGCTGCTCGTACTGCTGGTGCTCGGGCGCCTGCTGCCGGTAGTCGTGCTGCGGGGGGCGGGAGGCGTACGGGTCGCGTTCCTGGAAGCCGCCGAGCCGGGGCTGCTGCCAGCCGTGGTCCTCCTGCGGGCGGGGCCAGGCGCCCTGCTCGTGGCGGGGCTGGCGGTAGTCGGGGTACGCGGGCCTGGCGGTCGGAAGGTCGTCCGCCGGCGGCCGGTGTCCGTAGGTGTCGTACGACTCGTGCTGGGGCTGCTGCTGGGGGGCGGGCTCCGCGGCGGAGTCGTCGACGGTGATCGCGATCCGGATGGGACGGCCGCACTCGCGGCTCAGCGTCTCGCTGATGAGCGGCGCGAGCCGGCCTTCGAGGACGCGCTTGCCCCATTCATTGGGGACGGCGAGCAGCGCGGTGTCGGCGACCAGGGCGAGCGGCTGGCAGCGCTCGATCCACTGCTTGTCCTTGGGTTCGATGCCCTGCTGGCCCTCTCCGAGGAGATGCTCCAGCACTCGTGGCCACACTGCGGCAAGATCGGCAGGTACGTCAGCCACAGGGCACGCTCTCTCACAGGTCCCACGAATGTGTGGTTCTTGGGACGGGATGGGACGGACAGGCAAGGACACAACGGATAAGAATCCAAGTTCATGCACGGTAGTCGCGGGTCGTCGCGTGCATCAAGTTGTTGTCCACAGCCTGTGCATAGTGGACCCTGGAGACGGGTCGGTTTGACCGGATGGCGTAGCCGCGCGTACCGTGACCAGGTCGAGTTGTCGATGGCTGCTGCCGCCTGCCTCCGATGGGCAATGATCACGGTCTGTGATCGTGAAGCGGTGCACACGGGCGTTGCGAGCTTCCTCGTGGGCGCACGGTGACAGCCAGGCGATGCCCCGCCACCACACCACTTCTGGAGCCCCCGAGTGAGCAAGCGCACCTTCCAGCCGAACAACCGTCGTCGCGCCAAGACCCACGGTTTCCGTCTCCGCATGCGGACGCGTGCCGGTCGCGCCATCCTGGCGACTCGCCGTGGCAAGGGCCGCACGCGCCTTTCCGCCTGATCACCTACAGGTCATGACGTGCTGCCTACCGAGAATCGGCTGAGGCGGCGCGAGGACTTCGCGACCGCGGTACGCCGAGGACGCCGGGCCGGACGCCCGCTCCTCGTCGTCCACCTACGCAGTGGTTCAACGGACCCGCACGCGCCTGGGGAGAGCGTTCCCCAGCCGCGTGCGGGTTTCGTCGTCAGCAAAGCCGTTGGCAATGCTGTCGTACGGAATGTGGTGAAGCGCAGGCTTCGCCACCTTGTCCGGGACCGTCTGTCGGAGCTGCCCCCCGGTAGCCTGGTTGTCGTACGGGCATTGCCCGGAGCAGGCGATGCCGACCATGCACAGCTGGCCCGAGACCTGGATGCCGCACTTGAGCGGCTGCTGGGAGGGGGCGCGCGATGAAGTACCCGTTGCTGGCTCTGATCAAGCTGTACCAGTGGACGATCAGTCCGTTGCTCGGGCCTGTCTGCCGGTACTACCCGTCGTGTTCCCACTACGGGTTTACGGCCATCGACCGGCACGGTGCGGTGAAGGGCACGGCCCTGACCGCCTGGCGCATTCTGCGGTGCAATCCGTGGTCGCCGGGTGGTGTGGACCATGTTCCGCCGCGCACTCGTCCGCGTTGGCACGAAGCGCTGCGTAATGCGTGGAGCGGCAACCGCGGCAGCAAGGGCGGGCAGCACTCCGCCGCTGAGATCAACCCGGCCGCAGAGCCCCCGCCCAATGCTCAAGGAGCCTGATTAGTGGACACGATTGCCAGTCTGTTCAGCTTTATCACCACCCCAGTTTCCTGGGTCATCGTCCAGTTCCACACGATGTACGGGGCGGTCTTCGGGCCTGACACCGGCTGGGCATGGGGTCTGTCCATCGTGTCCCTGGTGGTGCTGATCCGGATCTGTCTGATCCCGCTGTTCGTCAAGCAGATCAAGTCGACGCGTGGCATGCAGGCGCTCCAGCCTGAGATGAAGAAGATCCAGGAGCGCTACAAGAACGACAAGCAGCGTCAGTCCGAAGAGATGATGAAGCTGTACAAGGAGACGGGTACCAACCCGTTGTCCTCGTGCCTTCCCATCCTGGCGCAGTCACCGTTCTTCTTCGCCCTGTACCACGTGCTCTCCAGCATCGCTTCGGGCAAGACCGTCGGCGTTATCAATGACTCGCTGCTGGCGAGCGCGCGTGAGGCGCACATCTTCGGCGCTCCGCTGGCCGCAAAGTTCACGGACAGCGCGGCGGACATGGTGAAGTTCGACGCCTCTCTCCTCGATGTCCGCATCATCACCGCGATCATGATCGTCTTGATGTCGGCGTCGCAGTTCTACACACAGCGCCAGCTGATGACGAAGAACGTCGACCTGACGGTCAAGACGCCGTTCATGCAGCAGCAGAAGATGCTGATGTACATCTTCCCGGTCATGTTCGCCGTGATGGGCATCAACTTCCCCGTCGGTGTCCTCGTCTACTGGCTGACCACCAACGTGTGGACCATGGGCCAGCAGATGTACGTGATCCACGGGAACCCCACTCCGGGCAGCAAGGCGCAGGCTGAGCTGCTGGAGCGGATGCAGAAGTCGATCGTCAAGCACGGCAAGGTGCGCGGCCGGCGCCAGCGCAACGTCGTCAAGCAGATCGCCGACAAGGGCCGTGAGCGCAACGAGGCCGAGCGCAAGTTCGTCAGGGGCCTTGGGCTGGCGCGGCTGACCGTTCAGTCTGACGGCACTGTGGCGAAGGGTGAGCCCGAGGTCGAGTCCGAGGACGGTACGACGTCGGAGTCCGGCGCGAAGCGGCAGCAGCCCAAGCGTCTGACGAAGGCGCAGCGTCAGGCCGCCGCCGAACCTGCGGCGAAGACGTCGCTGCAGAAGGAAGAGCCGCAGGACGACAAGCCCAAGACGGCCGGCAAGCCTGCTTCCGGTTCCGCACGCCAAGCCAAGTCCGGGCAGCGCAAGGGCCAGCAGCGGCCCAAGCACCCGTCCAAGAAGTAATAAAGGAGTCCATCCCGTGACGGAAGGCACCACCTCCGCGGCCGCTGAGGGTGGCGACACCCTGACCCGCCTCGAGCAGGAAGGGGAAATCGCGGCCGATTACCTCGAGGGCCTGCTCGACATCACCGACCTCGACGGCGACATCGACATGGATGTCGAGGCCGACCGGGCCGCGGTCTCGATCATCAGTGACGCGGGCAGCCGTGATCTGCAGAAGCTCGTGGGCCGGGACGGCGAGGTGCTGGAGGCGCTTCAGGAGCTGACGCGTCTCGCTGTGCACCGTGAGACCGGGGACCGGAGCCGGCTGATGCTGGACATCGCGGGTTTCCGGGCCAAGCGGCGCGAGGAGCTCTCCGCGCTCGGCGCCAAGGCCGCGGACGAGGTGAAGAGCACCGGTGAGCCGGTGAACCTGGACCCGATGACGCCGTTCGAGCGCAAGGTCGTGCATGACGCGATCGCGGCGGCGGGTCTGCGCAGTGAGTCCGAGGGCGAAGAGCCGGAGCGCTTCGTCGTCGTTCTTCCGGCCTGATCGGCCTGTTTGTCTGTCGGCCCCGTCTGTTCGCAGGCGGGGCCGATCTTTGTCAGCCTGTTAGTCAGCCATCAGTTCGGTAGCGCGGTACGGAAGGACGGTCCCCGTGACGGAGGAAGCAGAGCTTCCCCAGGCGCCTGCAGAGGCACGGGCGGTATTCGGCGAGTTCTTTCCAGCGGCTGTCCGGTACGCGGAGCTTCTCGCGGACGCCGGCGTGAAGCGAGGCCTGATCGGTCCTCGTGAGGTGCCGCGGCTGTGGGAGCGGCACTTGCTGAACTGTGCGGTGCTCTCCGAGGTGGTTCCCGAGGGCGTCACGGTCTGCGATGTGGGTTCGGGGGCCGGGCTTCCGGGCATTCCGCTGGCGCTGGTGCGCCCGGACCTGAAGATCACATTGCTGGAGCCGCTGCTGCGGCGTACGAACTTCCTTCAGGAGGTCGTCGAGCTGCTGGGTCTGGAGCATGTGACGGTGGTGCGCGGCCGTGCGGAGGAAGTCCTCGGGAAGCTGCCGCCGGTTCATGTGGTGACGGCGCGCGCTGTGGCGCCGCTGGACCGGCTGGCCGGGTGGGGGGTTCCCTTGCTGCGTCCGTACGGCGAGATGCTGGCACTCAAGGGTGACACCGCCGAGGAGGAGCTGAAGAGCACTCGTTCCGCGCTGAGCAAGCTTGGTGTGGTGAAGACGGAGGTGCTTCAGGTCGGTGAGGGCGTGGTGGATCCGTTGTCCACGGTGGTGCGTGTGGAGGTCGGGGAGAGCCCTGGCGGGGTGCGGTTCGCGGCCAAGCGGGCCAAGGCGGCTCGGCCGTCGCGTACGCGTCGGCGGCGATGATCTGCCCTGTCTATCAACGATGCTCCATACAAGCTTCCATACGTATGCATTTGGGAGTGTCGTGAGGGTGTAGGTGCGCCGCCGGTGCATCGTGTTTCACGTGAAACGTCGCTCTTTGCTGCATGGAATCATCAGTCGCGGTCGTGCGGCTGCCGCGCCGCGCGACCGCAGGCCCGTGAGGGGGACGGAGTTGTCCACACAGGTGGATTCCTCCACAGAAGAACGGGCCTCGCTGGTTCATGACCCCGAAAGCATGGCAGGCTCTGTGCATTGCGAGCCTGAAGTCGAGGAGAGTGAATCCGTGCGGTCCGACGCCAATATCGCGGGGCCGATGACCGATCCGGTCCCCGGCCCCCGAACCGAATCGGCGGGGGAGGATGTTTCACGTGAAACACCGCCCCCGATGGACGACACCCCTATCGGTCGTGCTGCCCAGCTGGCGGTAGAGGCTCTTGGCCGTGCGGGCGAGGGCCTGCCCCGGCCCGAGCAGACCCGCATCATGGTGGTGGCCAACCAGAAGGGCGGCGTCGGGAAGACCACATCGACGGTCAACCTTGCTGCTTCGCTCGCGCTGCACGGTGCGCGCGTCCTGGTGATCGACCTTGACCCGCAAGGCAACGCTTCTACGGCGCTGGGTATCGACCACCACGCCGAAGTTCCTTCGATCTATGACGTCCTGGTGGACAGCAGACCGCTTTCCGAGGTGGTCCAGCCGGTCCCGGACGTCGAAGGTCTCTTCTGCGCACCGGCCACCATCGATCTCGCCGGTGCGGAGATCGAGCTGGTGTCGCTGGTGGCGCGGGAGAGCCGCTTGCAGCGGGCGATCCAGGCGTATGAGCAGCCGCTGGATTACATCCTCATCGACTGCCCGCCCTCCCTGGGCCTGCTGACCGTCAATGCGATGGTCGCCGGCGCCGAGGTGCTGATCCCCATTCAGTGCGAGTACTACGCGCTCGAAGGGCTGGGTCAGCTTCTTCGGAACGTCGATCTGGTGCGGGGGCATCTCAACCCGGACCTTCATGTGTCGACGATCCTGCTGACCATGTACGACGGAAGGACCCGGCTCGCCTCTCAGGTGGCCGACGAAGTGCGCACCCACTTCGCCAAGGAGGTGCTCAGAACGAGCATCCCGCGGTCCGTGCGTATCTCCGAAGCACCGAGCTACGGGCAGACCGTACTCACCTATGACCCGGGATCCAGTGGATCGCTTTCGTACCTGGAAGCGGCCCGCGAGATCGCGTTGCGGGGCGTCGGGGTGCACTATGACCCGCAGCATGCCCACTCGGGCAGCCAGAACAGCCAGCAGAGCATGTCGGAGGGGATCCAGTGAGTGAGCGACGTAGAGGGTTGGGGCGTGGGCTCGGTGCGCTGATCCCTGCCGCTTCGCAGGAGAAGCCGAGTTCGCCCGTAGGGTCGGCCTCGACGTCCCCCGGGGCCGTGCCGGTGCTGACCGCCGAGCGGGGGGTGGCGGCCGCGAAGGTCACGTCGCTTCCCGCGGGGGCCGTTTCACGTGAAACGCACGCTCCCGGTCAGGTGCCGCAGCCGGAGCCGGCGGGACCCGATGAGGTGGCCGGGGTTCACTTTGCCGAGCTTCCGCTGGATTCCATCAAGCCGAACTCGCGTCAGCCGCGGGAGGTGTTCGATGAGGACGCGCTGGCGGAGCTGGTCACCTCCATCAAGGAGGTGGGGCTTCTTCAGCCCGTCGTCGTACGGCAGCTGGGGCCCGAGCGCTATGAGCTCATCATGGGCGAGCGCCGGTGGCGCGCCTGCCGGGAAGCGGGTCTGGAGAGGATTCCCGCGATCGTCCGGGCCACGGACGACGACAAGCTTCTCCTCGACGCGCTGCTGGAGAACCTGCACAGGGCGCAGCTGAACCCGCTGGAAGAGGCGGCGGCGTACGACCAGCTACTGAAGGACTTCAACTGCACGCATGACCAGCTGGCGGACCGGATCGGGCGTTCGCGTCCGCAGGTGTCCAACACGCTGCGCCTGCTGAGGCTGTCGCCCTCGGTGCAGCGTCGGGTCGCGGCGGGTGTGCTGTCCGCCGGGCATGCGCGGGCCCTGCTGGCGGTGGAGGACTCCGAGGAGCAGGATCGTCTGGCGCATCGCATCGTGGCCGAGGGGCTGTCGGTGCGTGCGGTCGAGGAGATCGTCCATCTGATGGGCTCACGTCCGCAGAGCACTCCGAAGGCGAAGGGGCCGCGTGCGGGTGGCCGCCTGTCGCCGGCGCTGTCCGGTCTCGCTTCGCGGCTCTCGGACCGGTTCGAGACGCGGGTGAAGGTCGACCTGGGGCACAAGAAGGGGAAGATCGTCGTCGAGTTCGCGTCGATGGAGGACCTGGAGCGGATCCTCGGGACGCTCGCACCTGGCGAGGGTCGGGTCCTGGGCAAGGGGCTCACGGAAGAGGGCGCGGAGGGCGGCGAGAGCTGACCTGTCGCCAAGGGCTGTTGCAGGGCGGGCCGTGTCCGGAGCAATCTGGAACACGACCCGCCCTTTGCTTTCTCACGGCGTCCGTTCGATCGCCGGGTGGATACGATGCGTTCTGGTATGGCGCATCCACCTTGGTTCACTTGAGAAGGAGGGCGGGGGCCATGCGATCGGTGAGCCGCAGCCAACTGGTGACAGCGGGGCTGAGTGTCGGAGCGGTCGGCGGGTTCGTCGGCAGTCTGCTCCGGGAACGGGGCGCGCTGGCAGCCGCTCGTGACGCGGCAGGCCAAGGAAGTGAGGAACATCCTTCATGGGGCGTCGGCTCGTACCGCTCACGCTGGACAATCTTCCGGACCTCCCCAAGCGCTGCCGGTCCTGCGTCTTCTGGGAGCTTGATCCGGTCAGTGGAGAAGCAGCCGTAAAGGCGGGCACTCCGGAGCTGGAGAAGGAAGCCTGGATCTCGGCTGTCCTGCTCGAGTGGGGGTCGTGCGGGCGGGTCGTCTACGTCGACGAAGTTCCCGTGGGCTTCGTGCTGTACGCGCCGCCGGCCTACGTACCGCGCTCGACGGCTTTCCCGACGAGCCCGGTGTCCCCGGACGCTGTGCAGTTGATGACCGCCTGGATCATGCCCAGTTATCAGGGGCAGGGGCTGGGGCGTGTCATGGTGCAGACCGTTGCCAAGGATTTGCTACGACGTGGGTTCAAGGCAATCGAGGCTTTCGGCAACGCCCGCTGGACGGAGCCCGCTTGTCTGCTGCCCGCGGAACACCTGCTGTCGGTCGGCTTCAAGACCGTACGCCCGCACCCGCTGCACCCTCGGCTGAGGCTGGAGCTGCGGACGACGCTTTCCTGGAAGGAAGACGTCGAGCTGGCTATCGACAGGCTGCTGGGTGCGGTTCAGAAGGAGCCGGTGCTGCGTCCGCTGTGAGGGGTGAAAAACGTGTGTGGGCTCATCCCTGCCAGGGATGAGCCCACACACGTTTCACGTGAAACACAATCCGCCTACGGTCAGGCCTTGGTGGCCTCTTCGCCGATGAACTCCTCGAGGTCGCGCAGGAGAGCGGCCTTCGGCTTGGCGCCGACGATGGTCTTGGCGACCTCGCCGCCCTGGTAAACGTTCAGCGTCGGGATGGACATGACGCCGTACTTCGCTGCGGTGGCCGGGTTCTCGTCGATGTTGAGCTTGACGATCTCGATCTGGTCGCCGTGCTCGGCAGCGATCGCCACGAGCGACGGGGCGATCTGACGGCACGGACCGCACCAGGCGGCCCAGAAGTCCACCAGTACGGGCTTGTCGCTCTTGAGGACGTCCTCCTCAAAGGACGCGTCGGTCACGTTCTTCAGGTCGTTGCCGGCCACGGCAGTCTCCTTAACTTCAACTTCGGGTGGGGTGTGGGGTGGGGCGGGAGGATCAGGCGGCGGCGGTCTTCTCGGGCTCGGCCACCTTGTCGGTGTCGGCGAGAGCGGCCAGGAAGCGCTCGGCGTCGAGTGCGGCGGAGCAGCCGGTGCCGGCCGCCGTGATGGCCTGCCGGTAGGTGTGGTCGACGACGTCACCGGCGGCGAAGACACCGGTGAGATTCGTACGGGTCGACGGCGCGTCGACCTTCACGTAGCCCTCGTCGTCCAGCTCCAGCTGGCCCTTGAACAGTTCGGTGCGCGGGTCGTGGCCCACGGCGATGAACAGTCCGGTGACGGCCAGCGGAGTGGTCTCCCCGGTCTTGGTGTCCCGCAGCGTCAGGCCCGCGAGCTTCTGGTCGCCCTGGAGTTCGGCGACAGAGCTGTCCCAGGCGAACTTGATCTTCGGGTCGGCGAAGGCACGGTCCTGCATGGCCTTGGAGGCGCGCAGGGTGTCCCGGCGGTGGACGATGGTGACGGACTTGGCGAAGCGGGAGAGGAAGGTTGCCTCCTCCATCGCGGTGTCGCCGCCGCCGACCACGGCGATGTCCTGGTCCTTGAAGAAGAACCCGTCGCAGGTGGCGCACCAGGAGACGCCGCGTCCGGAGAGGGCGTCCTCCTTGGGGAGGCCGAGCTTGCGGTGCTGGGAACCCGTCGAGACGATGACCGCCTTGGCTCGGTGGACCGTGCCTGCGGTGTCGGTGACGGTCTTGATGTCGCCGGTGAGGTCGACGGACACGATGTCGTCCGGTACGAGCTCGGCGCCGAAGCGCTCGGCCTGGGCGCGCATGTTGTCCATCAGGTCGGGGCCCATGATGCCGTCGCGGAACCCGGGGAAGTTCTCCACGTCGGTGGTGTTCATCAGAGCACCGCCTGCGGTCACCGCGCCCTCGAACACCAGCGGCTTCAACGACGCACGCGCGGTGTACAGCGCGGCCGTGTAGCCGGCGGGCCCGGAGCCGATGATGATCACGTTTCGGACGTCGCTCACGGGTTATTTCCTCGTCTCTGCGGACTGCCTGCTGCCTACTGGGGGCCTGTCTAGGACTCTCACCCCACCCAACGGATCCTACGGGGCTTGCATTCCCGAGGTGTCCGACCCCATTCCGCGTGATGTCAACGGCGGGGATAGGCCTGTGTCAGCAGAATCTCACCCTTGGCGGGCGGAGCCGCCCCCTCACACGCGGCGTCGACGATGTAGGCCTGCACCCGTGTGACGTCGGTGGCGTGCGGGAGGACCAGGAGGAAGGCCTTCTTGCCGTTGTACGTCCCCTCCTGTGCGGCGAGCGGGACGGTGTTGCGGCCGGTGCCGTCCTGGACGCACTGGGGCACCGGTACATCCGTTTCCCGCAGGGGTGTGTGGGACTCGATGTCCATGGACGGGCCGTTCTCGGTCTTCTCGCCCTTGACCATCGGCTGCTGGGCGATCAGGCCCTGAACCCGGTCTTCGAGGGCCGTCTTGGAGAACCGGGGTCCCGTTTGCTTTGTGGCGGCCCTGTCGGCGGAGGAGTCGTTGCCGTCGGTCGACTGGAGCGTCTGCAGGAGGAGCGCGCCCATGCCGAGCGCGGCGGTCCCGAACACGGCGCCGAGGACGGCGGTGCGCCGGCGGCGCTTTTCCTTGCCGCCCCGGCCGGGTCCGGTGGTCGCGCGGGGGCGGCCTGCGGGGCGGTCCGCGGGGGCGGATTCGGCGGCGTGCGGAGCGGGCGCTGTTTCACGTGAAACATGCGCGGCCTCTTCGGGCGACGTGGCATCCAGGAGGGCTTCGGCGGCCAGGGCCGCGTCGATGCGGCCCGCGACATCGGCGGGCATCCGGTGCGGGCCGGGCAGGGTGCCGAGCAGGCCGCGGATTTCGTCCAGGGAGGCCTGTACGTCGGCGCACAGCGCACACGCGTCCAGGTGCCGGCGTACGTCCGCCGTGCGGGAGGGGGAGAGGAGGCCTTCGCTGAGATCGGAGATCTCCGAGACGTCCGGGTGCTGTGCTGTGTCGGCCCTGCCGGTCGTCGATGTCATGCGCGCCCACCTCCGCCCTTCACAGCAGCAGGATCACTCGGTCCTGCGTCCTTTGCTCCCGATGCCGGTGGGACGGATGCCCCGGGCGTCCGGTTCCTTCCCCCACCAAGGGCCTTGTTATCCCCGCCGGCCCCGGCATCGGTGCGCAGATGGGTGAGGAGTGGCAGCAGCCGGGCGCGGCCGCGCGCGCAGCGGCTCTTCACGGTCCCGGTCGGCACGTCCAGGACACGGGCGGCCTCCGCCACCGGATAGCCCTGCATGTCCACGAGCACCAGCGCGGCCCGCTGCTCCGGGGGCAGGGTGGCCAGGGCCGCGATGAGCTCTCTGTGGAGGTCCTGGCGCTCCGCAGGGGCCTCGGCGGACTCGTGGGGCTCCAGGAGCTGGTCCAGGCGCTCCGCGTCGTCGACGGGGGAGGTCTTGCGGGAAGCCGCTTTGCGGGCGCGGTCGAGGCAGGCGTTGACGGTGATGCGGTGCAGCCAGGTCGTGACGGCCGACTGGCCACGGAAGGTGTGGGCGGCGCGGTAGGCGGACACCAGGGCGTCCTGCACGGCGTCAGCGGCCTCCTCGCGGTCCCCCAGCGTGCGCAGGGCCACGGCCCACAGCCGGTCGCGGTGACGCCGTACGAGCTCACCGAAGGCGTCGGGGTCGCCTTCGACGTGGCCGGCCAGGAGGTCCTGGTCGCTTGTGGCGCTGAGCGCGGCGTCGTCCAACGGTGAGCCCCCTCCCCCTGGTGTGCCGGTCAGCCGGTGACCCTGATCTCCGAGATTCCGCCACGGAATCTGTTGGATGATCCCTCGGGCGGCAGTTCTGTGATGTGGATCAGGATGTACCGGGTCCGGACCGGCTTGTCGAGCGTGGCTTCCAGCTTGCCTTCCGCGAGCTCGAGTTTGGTCATCCGCTGCGGAAAATCGGAGACGGCGGCCGGATTCGACACCTCTTCCCCGGCTGCGAGGACTTCGACGGTCTGCCCGCTGCGGTACATGTCGATGTCGATGCCGGACACGTCCTTGACGCTGCCGAGATCGACGATGATCCCGCTGCCGTCCCTGCGGTGCGGGAGATTGCCGAAGTTGGCGAACCCCTGGTAGTGCGGGGTGATCCAGGCGGTGCCGGTCTCACCGTCGATGGTGTTCGGTACGTCCTCGGGCTCTATTCCGGAGCCGTTCGGGGCGAACACTGTGGCGTCGGCGATGCTCAGCGGCTTGGGGTCCGGCTTTTTGGGGGCCTCGTCGTCGTTCGGCTGGGAGGTCTTCGTGTCGCCGGAGTCCTGGCCGCGGTCCAGGAGGGTGTCCGCGAGCTGCCAGCTGCCGAGGCCGAGCGCGGCGATGAGCAGCGCGGCCACGCCCCACTTGAGGACCTTCCCGGTGCGGCTCTGGAGAGGGCGCGGCGGGACGGGGGGAATGGCCTGGGTGGCGGGGGCGCCCGGGTGCGGGCCGGGCCTGCCGTAGGTGCCCTGCTGGTAGGTGGTGCGCTGGTACTCCGGCGGGGCCGCGAAGGTGGGCTCCGGCGGGCGGATGCGGGGCATCGCGGCGACGGCCTTCGCCAGCTCGTCGGGGGTCGTGCAGGGCGGTTCCTGGCGTGAGGCGGTGGCGCCGTCGTTGACCAGGGCCCGCATGGCGAGCTCGGACAGACCCCGGTGGATGCCGGCGCGTACCTGGTCGGGGGCGATCAGACCGACGCCCTTGGGCAGCCCCGACAAGCCGTAGGCGTCCCGCTCGTACGGCCAGCGCTGCGTCAGGGCGGCGTACAGCAGTGCCCCGATCGCCTCGGTGTCGGTGCGCTGCGGGCGGTCGGAGGTGATGCCGCGCAGGGCGGCGTTCACCGCGAGACCCCGGATCCGGTACTGGCCGGAGGAGGTCCGCAGGATCGCACCCGGCGTGAGTCTGAGGTGGGCCAGGCCCTCGCGGTGGGCGGCGGCCATGGCCTGGGAGATCTGGCTGACGAGCTGGTACGCCTCGTGGGCCTCCAGCGGTCCCGCCGCGAGCAGCGCCGTCAGTTCCGTGGCGTCGGGCAGCCACTCGTGGACGACGTAGACGAGTTCGTTCTCCTCCACCGCGTCCAGGACCTGTACGAACCGCGGGTCGCCGAGCAGCGCCGACGAACGGGCCGCGGCGAGTACGGACCTGGCCCGCGGGTGGTCCGCGGGCAGCAGGTGCACGCCCACGGCGCGGCGCAGTTTCTCGTCGACCGCGCGCCAACTGCTGAAACCGTCCAGACGGGTGACGCACTCTTCGAGCCGGTAGCGCCTGGCGAGTTTGTGCCCGCTGTGCAGCTCAGGTGTGGCGATGGGGAGTTCGGCGCCGTGGTGCTCGCCGTCCGCGTCGCTCTTGTTGTCGTCCGCTGGCTCCTGGGCTTTTGCCACCCCGTCGGCCGTGGCCTTGTCCGCCTTGGCGGCCAGCGGTTCATCACCGCTGTTGTCTGCCACGTCGACGGCAGCCGTGCTACGTTCCGCCACCGTCGTTCCTGCCTCCCCATCCGTTGCGCGCTGTTGAACAGCCATGCCAATTGTGCCCACAGTCCGGCGCTATGCACGACACGCGGCGGCCGGTGATGGTTGTGCGGGGCCGCCCGGCCGGTTCAGCGGCCGAGGCGTCCGCGCACCATGCCGACCATGGCGTTGAGTTCCACGATCCGCATCCTCTTCGCGGCGAGGAAGAAGACTCCCAGGAGCACGATGCCGCCCGCGACCAGCGCCGCGAGCGATCCGAGGGCGTCGCTGCCCAGGACCCGCATGATGCCGAAGGCCGCGGCGCCGCCGAGGATCGCCGCCGGTAGGGACGCACCCGAGAGCCTGGCGTACGTACGCAGGACGTGCTTGCCGTCCAGGTCGCCCCCCAGCCGGTTGCGCAGGCGCCGCCAGGCCACACCGACGCCGATGGCGTACGCCAGCCCGTAGGAGCCCGCCATGCCCACCACAGCCCACTGGGCGGGCAGGACGACGTAACAGACGGCCGAGGCGGCGGCGTTGACGGCGGCGACGATGACGGTGTTGTAGAAGGGGGTGCGGGTGTCCTCGTAGGCGTAGAAGCCGCGCAGGACGACGTACTGCACGGAGTACGGGATGAGGCCGAGGCCGAAGGCCATCAGGATGAAGCCCATGGACTGGGCGCCCTCGTGGCCGGTGGAAGCGAACAGCAGCGTGCACATGGGGACGCCGAGTGCCAGGAACGCGAATGCGACCGGGACGATCGCGACGGCCGAGTTGCGCAGCCCCTGCGAGATGTCGTCGCGGACGGCACCCGGGTCGTTGTCGTGTGCGGCGCGGGAGATGCGGGGCAGCAGGGCGGCCATGACGGAGACCGTGATGATGGCCTGCGGCATGCCCCAGATCAGCTGGGCGTTGGAGTACGCGAGGATGCCCGCGCCGTCCCTGCCGGAGGCCTCGCCCGCCGCGGTGGCGAGCTGGGTGACGACGAGGACGCCGGCCTGGTTGGCGAGGACGAACAGGACGGTCCACTTGGCGAGCTTGACGGTCTTGCCGAGCCCGTGGCCCTTCCAGTCGAAGCGCGGACGGAAACGGAAGCCGGTCTCCCGCAGGTACGGGAGCATCGCCAGGGCCTGGACAGCGAGGCCGAGCAGGGTGCCGATGCCCAGCAGCCTGATGCCCTCGTCCGGAATGGTCTGGACGCCCATCTGGGATTCGGCGGAGGTGCCGTACACCCAGATGAACAGGCCGAACGTGGTGATCATGACGATGTTGTTGAGGACCGGGGTCCACATCATCGCGCCGAACTTGCCGCGAGCGTTGAGGATCTGCCCCATGACCACGTGCACGCCCATGAAGAAGATCGTGGGCAGGCAGTAACGGGCGAAGGTGACCGCGACACTGTTGGCCGCCTCGTTGCCGGCGATCTCCACGGACATCAGGCGGACCAGCAGCGGAGCCGCGAAGACCGCGACGACCACGATCAGGCCGAGCGCGACCATGACGAGGGTGAGGAGGCGGTTGGCGAAGGCCTCGCCACCGTCCTCGTCGTTCTTCATCGCCCGCACCAGCTGGGGCACGAAGACCGAGTTGAGGCCACCGCCGACGGTGAGGATGTAGATCATCGTCGGCAGGGTGTACGCCACGGTGAAGGTGTCGCCGAGCAGGGCCGCACCCAGCGCCGCTGTGATCACCAGGCTGCGTACGAACCCGGTGAGGCGGGAGACCAGCGTGCCCGCGGCCATCAGCGCGCTCGACTTCAGCACACTGGCCGCGCGCCCGGCGGGCTTCTTGGGCGGCGCGGGGGCCGGAGCCGGCTCGGGAACAGCAGCCGGGGTGGGCTGACCGGGCGCCTGCTGATCGCGATAGAGGTGGGCGAACGCGTCCTGCTCGGGGATCTCCTCGCCCGCCTTGGAGACCAGGTCGTCCACGCCCACGAACTCAGTGGTCGTCGGATCGTCGCCGTACGGCAGACGGCGCGAAGGGCCGTCCGGTTCGGGCGGCGGTGTCTGGGCCCACACGTGCGGATCCGGCGCATGCGGCGGCGCGGCCGGCTGCTGGTACAGCGGCTGCGGCTCCTGATACGTGCCGGGCGGCGGCGGGGGGTGCGAGGCGCGGTCGTACAGCGCCTCGGTCACCGGGTCCTGCGCGGAGGGGTCCTGGGAGCGGTACGGGTCGTGGCTGTAGGCGTCCTGGACATACGGGTCCGGGGCGACGTAGGGCTCCTGGGCGGACTCGGGATGCTGCGGCGACGGCACATGGCCTGCTGCCGGGGGCTCCGGGGGCACGCCCCGCAAGGGCGCGGTGCCACTCGCGCCCTGTCCACGGTCACCGTCGTACGGCGCGTTCACTGGTGCTCCCCTCGAGCTTCCTGTTCCGGCGAGCTGTGCCCCGTCGGCCGATCCTGTTGATCGTGTGGGCCGGCCGGGGATCCGGGGACTCTCCCCCGACATGACGCTGCATTGCAAGCCCACCTCATCGTCCCCGGCCGCAGACCGGCCACGGCGTAGCTCAACGGTCCACTTTCTCACCCGTGCCCGACGGGGCGCCGCTTTCGGGACCGGTGTCCGGTGTCGGGTCACTCGGCTGCTCGGAGTCGTCGCCCCCGTCAGCCCCCCCGTCAGTGTCGCCGCCGTCGCCGCCGTCCCCGTCGCCGTCGTCGCCGTTCGCTTCCTCGCGGGCCGCGGCGCGCTTGCGCTGGGTGTACATCCGGATGCCGGCGAGAACGAGCAGCAGCACACCACCGGCGATGACGAGCATCACGGTCGGCGTGAATTCGTTCACGTCGACCGTGAACTCCATCTGGCGGCCGTACGGCGTGCCGTCCTCGGTGTAGAGCTGGGCGGTCACCGGGACGGGGCCGTTGGCGTTGGCGGTGGCGGTGAACTTCACCGACTGGCTGTGGCCGCCCGCGATCTTCACCGGAAGCTCGGCGACGCTCTGGTCACCGTCCAGCTTGAGACGGGTCGGCTTGGTCGATTTGAGCCGCAGCACCAGGTGCTCCACACCCTGCACCAGCTGGTTCTGGACAGTCACGGGCACCGTCGCGCTGCGCCCCGACAGGGTCGCGTCGGACTTCTGGATGAGCTGCACCTCGTCGGTGAGGCTCACCAGATAGCTCTGCACCCCGTCGCGGTACTCCTGCGCCTTCGGCTCGCTGCCGCGCCACGACGTGGACATCGCGCGGTTGATCGCGTTGCCGAAGGGGGTGACCACCCGGTCGGGAGCGGTGAGGATCACTTTGAAGTTGTCGAGCTTGTCCTGGGTGGCCTTGATGTCCTGGAACGCCTTGGCCGGAAGCTCCTGCTTGCTCAGCGACCGGGGGTACGACGCCGGGCCGGGCACGTCGGTCGTCGCCCGGGCGTCGGGCTTGGCCTTCGCCGCCGCCACCAGATCCAGCGGCTGAGACCAGCGCTGGGCGTCGAGGCTGTGCAGGGCGCTCGCCATCGACTGCGCCTGGCTCGCGGACGGCAGCCGCTGCGGGGCGACCACGACGCTGCGCTGCTTCTCCTGGTCCTGGAGTGTCACCGCCAGGGTCTGGGCCAGGAATTTCTGGACGGCCAGGGTGGAATCCCCGGCCTTCGCCATGTCGCCCTCGAAGGCGGTGGACAGCCGGGCGTCGGCGACCACCGCGTTGGTGCCGCCGCCGATCGGCCGGGCAGCGGTGGGCGTGTACGGCAGGCCGCCCGTCTCGTGGAGGCTGTCGCTGCGGGCGATCACGTTGTGCGCGCCGGCCGAGGTGGCGACATCGACGACCGACGGGTCGACGGCGCCGTTCACCGGCCACGCGAAGTCGGTGGAGGGTTCCGTGTGGAGGATCGACTTCACGGCTGTCGCCGCGACGTCGGTCGCGCGCCGCAGGTGGCTGAGGGAGCCCGGAACGTCCTTGCCCCGGTGTGCCAGCGAGGCCAGATCGGGGTCGGCGAACGGCAGCGCGACGACCTTCCGGCCGCTGACCGCCTTCTGGAGATCGCTCAGCCACCGGTTGGCCACGGTCTGGTACTTGCCCGGGACGGTCGTTTCACCGTCCTGGGACTTGACCTGATAGCTCTCCGTCATGGCGTTGACGGTGGCGAGCAGGTCCGGGTCGACGACCCAGGTCACCGGCAGCTCATTGCCGAGCGACACGAGCTGGTTCAGCCGCCCGCCCGGGGCGAGCTCCGCGCCGAGGTTGTCGTTCTCGAAGACCGGCGTCTGCTGCTCGTCCGACCCCGTCTCCGCGGTGACATGCGTCGAGGAGATCAGCGGCCAGAGATAGGTGAGCTGGGTCTTCTTCTCCGTGGCCTCGGGCTGCCAGGGGAGGAAGGTCTTCCGGACGCCCAGCGTCTGCTCGTACGGACGGCTCTGGGTCTGCCCCGACAGGGACACCCCGAGCTGGTAGACGCCCTGGTCGTCAAGATCCAGCTTGTCGACCGGCACGGTGATGCTGAAGTCCTCGCTGATGCCGGCAGGGAGCGTCGCGAATTTCTTCGTGAATTTCCCGCCGAGCTCCGCGGGGGCACGGGCGTCCGCTTCCTGGCTGCGCTGGTCCACGGCGTCGATCGCCGCCCTGCTGGACAGCCGCGGGCCCACGCCGATCCCGACATGAGCGTCGGTGATGGCTTCCTTGCCCCGGTTGGTGACCGTGCCGGAGACGGTGACCTCGTCTCCCTCCACCGGGGCACCGGGGGTCAGTGCGTCCAGGGACACATCAACCGTGCGCGAGCCCGTGGCGTCCTCGGCGGCCTGCGCGGGCGCGGCAGCCGGGAGATACAGGAGACCCGCCAGCACCGGGGCACCGACGAGGAGCCCTGCCGTGCGCCGCAGCCACCGGCGGGCAGGTGAGGGAACCATCCCCTGAAAGTCTGCCGCCTCGGCCACGCCCACGCCCGTCCCTAGTCGTCGTCTGCTGTCGGTGTTGGTTGTCGGTTCTTGCGTCCACGCATGGTAACGAGGTGCGCTGTGGCGAAGTGCTGCCCACTGCTCCACATGATCGGAAGAGTCTTGTCGGGCGGCAATAAACGGGGAGGCTTCGGCCGGCCGGGGCACGTACCCTTTTCTGTTGTGCCGAACGCCAACGAAGACAACCCCAGCGCCCTCAATCAGGTGCAGCGCCGCGCGGTCAGCGAACTGCTGCGTGTCTCACCTGTCGCCGACGATCTCGCGCGCCGTTTCCAGGAGGCGGGCTTCAGTCTCGCGCTCGTCGGCGGATCGGTCAGGGACGCGTTGCTCGGCCGCCTCGGCAACGACCTGGACTTCACGACCGACGCCCGCCCCGAGGACGTACTAAAGATCGTCCGGCCGTGGGCGGACTCCGTGTGGGAGGTGGGAATCGCCTTCGGCACGGTGGGGTGCCAGAAGGCGGGCTACCAGATCGAGGTCACGACGTACCGCTCCGAGGCCTACGACAGGACCTCCCGCAAGCCCGAGGTGTCCTACGGCGACTCCATCGAGGAAGACCTCGTACGCCGCGACTTCACCGTGAACGCGATGGCGGTCGCACTCCCGGAGAAGGAGTTCATCGACCCGCACGGCGGCCTGGAGGACCTCGCTGCCCGCGTCCTGCGCACGCCCGGGACCCCTGAGGAGTCGTTCTCCGACGACCCGCTGCGCATGATGCGCGCCGCGCGGTTCGCCGCTCAGCTCGACTTCGAGGTGGCTCCCGAGGTGGTCGCCGCGATGACGGCGATGTCCGGACGCATTGAAATCGTCTCGGCTGAACGGGTGCGTGACGAGCTCAACAAGCTGATTCTCTCCCCGAACCCGCGCAAGGGACTGAGACTGCTTGTCGACAGTGGCCTCGCCGGATTCGTGCTGCCCGAGCTGCCCCAGCTGCGTCTGGAAAGTGATGAGCATCACAAGCACAAGGACGTCTACGAGCACTCGCTGACCGTCCTGGAGCAGGCCATGGACCTCGAAGAGGACGGGCCCGACCTCGTGCTGCGGCTCGCGGCGCTGCTGCACGACATCGGGAAGCCGCGGACGCGGCGCTTCGAGTCGGACGGCCGTGTCTCCTTCCATCACCACGAGGTGGTGGGCGCGAAGATGACCAAGAAGCGCATGACCGCCCTGAAGTACTCGAACGACCTGATCAAGGACGTCGCGACCCTCGTGGAGCTGCACCTGCGCTTCCACGGGTACGGCACCGGCGAATGGACCGACTCCGCCGTACGCCGGTACGTACGTGACGCGGGCCCCCAGCTGGAGCGGCTGCACAAGCTGACCCGCTCGGACTGCACCACGCGCAACAAGCGCAAGGCGAGTGCGCTGTCACGGGCGTACGACGGGCTTGAGGAGCGCATCGCGCAGCTTCAGGAGCAGGAGGAGCTGGACTCCATCCGGCCCGATCTGGACGGCAACCAGATCATGGAGATCCTTGGCATCGGACCCGGCCCGGCGATCGGCAAGGCGTACAAGTTCCTGCTGGAGCTGCGTCTGGAGAACGGGCCGATGGAACACGATGCGGCGGTCGCGGCGCTCAAGGAGTGGTGGGCGACGCAGAGCTGAGGTCATGTTTCACGTGAAACAGGTCTGGCCAGACGCGGGTTCCTGTTCGGCGGCTCCACCGGCACGGTGGTCAGCGGCGCGATGGGATGGCTGGACCAGCACGAC
>NZ_JBEXNQ010000031.1:0-102465 GCF_040611155.1 Streptomyces sp. NPDC002994 | reverse complement strand
CACCCGGGGGGGGCCCCCCACCCCTGTTGGGGTCGGGGCCCCTCCGCGTCGTTCGTTGTTCGTCCGTACACGACGAAGGCCCGGATCTCTTTCGAGATCCGGGCCTCCGGCTACCTCTTCAGTAGCGGGGACAGGATTTGAACCTGCGACCTCTGGGTTATGAGCCCAGCGAGCTACCGAGCTGCTCCACCCCGCGTCGGTAAACACGACTGTACGTCCCCCATGCCGACCAGCGCAAATCCGTTCCCGTGCGAGGTGGGAGGAGGTGGCGAAACGATCCTCCAGCAACTCCGACTACGCGGTGAGCTCCTGGTGCAGCGCCTCGCGCAGTCTCGCGGCACGCTCGGCCACCTCGGCGGGCCCGAGCTCCACGGCCCGCGCGCACCACCGCTCGCCCTCGTCCAGCTCGCCGTGGCGTGCGGCGAGCAGCGCGAGGCGCAGCGCGGCGCGGCCGTGGCCGGCGTGCGCGGCGCGGGACCACCACAGGGCGGCCTCCGGCTCGCTGCCCTCGCGGGCCAGCAGCAGCCCCAGGTTGAAGGCACCGTTACGGCTGCCCGCCTCGGCGGCCTCCCGGTACCAGCGCGCGGCGCCCTCCAGGTCGCCCCGGCCCGCGGCGAGCATGCCGACGCGCACCTGGGCGCGGCGGTGACCCTGCTCGGCGGCCCGCTCGTACCACTCCTCGCACTCGGTCTTCTCGTCCAGCGTCTCGCCGAGCGCGGGCGCACTGGGCGGAGGCTGCCTGCGGTCGAGCAGCGTGGCGAGGCGGAAGGCCGCCTCGGCGCTGCCGCTGCCGGCGGCGCAGCGCAGGTGCCGCTCGGCGTCCTGCTCCTCGCCGTCGCGCAGCAGGGCGATGCCGACCTGGAGAGCGGCCTCGGTGTGCCCGGCGGCGGCGGCGCGCTCGTACCAGACGAAGGCCGTACGGTCGTCGTCGCGACCCGCGTAGAGGATGCCGAGGTTGAAGGCGGCATCGACGCTGCCGGCCTCGGCGGCCTTGGAGAACCACGGCTCGGCGCCGGCCGCGTCGCCGCCCTGGAGCAGCAGGATGGCGAGCGCGTTGGCGGCCTCGCGGTGGCCCGCGTAGGCGGCGCGGCGGTACCACTGGTCGGCCTGGGCGTTACGCCCCTGGGCGGCGCAGAGCAGCCCGAGGTTGTACGCCCCGTTCACGTCACCGGCGTCCAGGGCGGCGCGGTACCACCGCTCGGCGGTCTGCTGTTCGCCGCGGGCGGCGTGCAGGGCGCCCAGCGCGTTGGCCGCGTTGCCGTCGCCGTCCTGGGCGGCGCGCAGCCACCAC
Organism: Streptomyces sp. NPDC002994; assembly: GCF_040611155.1. NCBI lineage: Bacteria > Bacillati > Actinomycetota > Actinomycetes > Kitasatosporales > Streptomycetaceae > Streptomyces > Streptomyces sp. NPDC002994. The sequence goes on along the minus strand of NZ_JBEXNQ010000031.1, from coordinate 101,174 downwards.
ACGGCGGCGCTCTCCTCGTCCCCGGCGTCGCGCAGCAGGAAGCCCAGCGCGCACGCCGCGCGGGCCTCGCCGTCCTTGGCGGAGGTCAGGTACCAGCGCCCGGCCTCCTTGAGCTCGCCGCGCTCCTCCAGGATGGCGCCGAGGTGCAGGGCGGCACGCCGGTGCCCGCGCGCGGCGGCCTGCCGGTACCACTGCTCGGCCTCCACGGCGGGGGGCAGCTCCCCGGCGCCGATCCCGGCGTGCCGCGTACCGGTACTGAACTGCCCGCCACCGGTACGCCGGCTCCCACCGCCCACGGCGTGGCGCGTACCGGTGGCCGGGTCCGCACCGGGCTGCCCGGGACCGGAGGCCGCACGGCTCGCGTCAGCGCCGATGTCGGCGCCGGTCCCCATGTACCCGTACCCGGGGTAGCGGGTGCCGGAGGGGTAGAGGTCGAGGCCTGTGCCGGAGCCTGTTCCGGAGCCGAGGCCGGTCCCCGAGCCGGTGCCCGCGCCCGCGGCGGCTCCCGAGCCCGCCCCTCCCGCGGAGCCGGAGTGCCGCGTGCCCGTGCCGGTGTCCCAGCCGCTGTCCAGGCCGCTGCCGAGCACGTTGTCGGCCCGGCTGTCGGCGACCGTGCGGCCCGTTCCGGCGCCCGCGCGCGTGCCGGGGCCCGCCCCGGCGTTACGGGCCGCGTTCGGCCCGCCCGTGCCCGTACCGCGCCTGGCGCGAAGCTCCGTGCCCCCCGGCGCCACGCCGGAAGCGGCGGCCACGCCGGCGTGCGCCTCGGCGGCGGCGCGGCGGTCCAGCGTGCGGGCGAGGCGGTACGCCGCTTCGCGGTGCCCCTGCTCGGCGGCGGCGCGCAGCCAGCGCTCGGCGCCCACGTCGCTACGGTGTTCCAGCAGGTCAGCGAGGGCGTACGCCCCCAGCGCGTGCCCCTGCTCGGCGGACTGGCGCAGCCAGTACTCAGCGGCGGGCTCGTCGCCGCGCTCCCGGTAGTGGCGGCCGAGTGCGTGCGCGGCGGCCGCGGAACCGGCCACGGCGGCGATGCGCCACCAGCCGGCCGCCTCGTCCGCGTATCCGCGCTGATGGAGAAGTACGCCCAGATTGTTGGCGGCGGCGCGGTCGCCGTCGGCGGTCGCGGCGCGCAGGTGCGGTTCGGCGCCGTCGAGGTCACCGCGGCGCAGCAGCAGCGAACCGAGCACGCTCATGGACTCCGTGTCGCCGCTCTCGGCGGCGCTCCGGTGCCGCGCCTCGGACTCGGCCTCGGCGGTATCAACGGTGTCAACAGCGTGCTCTTGATGTCGCTGCACAAACCGCCCTGTCTCCAACAGAGTTGTCCTGTCCCCCATAAAAACCATCGTCGCACCACCCGCAACCCGCGTACACCTGGTATACCGCAGCCAGTGAGGTCACTTCAGCGTTTTGTCGACATGCCCACAGAGAGACACTTCAAACGCTTCAGCCCCAACTCCCCCCATCAGGACGACGCTTCGCACGGGCGCACGGATATCCGGACACACAACAAAGGCCCGGATCTCTTTCGAGATCCGGGCCCTCGTCTTCTTCTTCAGTAGCGGGGACAGGATTTGAACCTGCGACCTCTGGGTTATGAGCCCAGCGAGCTACCGAGCTGCTCCACCCCGCGCCGTTGTGTTCAAACAGTACCACGGCGCGGGGATGTCCCAGCTCAGCTGCCCTGCTGGTCGCCTTCCCCGTCCTGCTCGGCGGGCTTCTCGGGCTTCTCGCCCTCGGCACCCGGCTTGGCCGGCGCCTCGGTCTTCGCCTCCGCGTCGGCGGCCCGCTGCAGCGCGTCCTGGAGCTTCTCCTGCGCCTTGCCGTAGGCGGTCCAGTCCTGCTGCTTCAGCGCTTCCTCGCCCTCCTCGTACGCCTTCTGGGCGTCCTCGATGGCCTTCTGGAGCGACTCCTCGCCCTCGGCCGGAGGCCTGGTGGTGTCACCGTCACCGTCACCCGGCGGCGGTGGCGTTTCGCCCTCCTCGCCGAAGACCGCGTTCAGCGCCTCACCCAGCGTGTTCTTGAAGACGGTCTCCCTGCCGTACGAGACGGCGACCTTCTTCAGGAGCGGATAAGCGTTGTTGCCCTGGGCGTACACCGGCTCGACGTACAGGAATCCGTCGTTCAGCGGGATCGTCAGCAGGTTGCCGTACTCGATGTCCGAGTTGGCCCCCTTCATGTTCCTGACGAACTCGGCAACCTCGGCATTGCTGTTGAGCCGGTTCTGCACCTGCTGCGGCCCCGGTACGTCGCCCGTGACTCTCAGGAGCCTTATCGTGCCGTAGTCCTTGCTCGACGCATCGGCGTCGACCGCCATGAACGCACCAAGGTTGGGGCGCCCGTTGGGGGTGAACGTCGTCGTCAGCGAGAACCTCCGGTCCTGCTCCTGCGGCATCTTCAGGCTCAGGTAGTACGGCGGTACGGAGCTCTTCTCGCCGGTCGTCGGATCGTCCGGCACCTGCCACGCGTCACTGCCGCTGTAGAACTGCGACGGGCTCTCGACGTGGTAGCGGGTGAGCAGCTCGCGCTGCACCTTGAAGAGGTCCTGCGGGTAGCGCAGGTGATCCATCAGCGCCGGGGCGATGTCGCCCTTCGCCTTCACCGTGCCCGGGAACGCCTTCATCCAGGTCTTGAGAACCGGGTCCTCGGTGTCCCACTGGTACAGCTTGACCGAGCCGTCGTACGCGTCGACGGTGGCCTTCACCGAGTTGCGGATGTAGTTGACCTGGTTCTGCTGGGCGACCACCGCGCGCTGGCTGTCGGTCTGCGACAGCGAGTCGGCCGTCGTGTCCCCCAGCGTCGTACGCGAGGCGTAGGGGTAACCGTTGGTGGTGGTGTACGCGTCGACGATCCACTGGACACGTCCGTTGACGACCGCCGGGTAGGCGTCGCCGTCGAGGGACAGCCAGGGCGCGACCGCCTCGACGCGCTCCTTGGGCGTGCGGTTGTACAGGATCCGCGAGCCCTCGCCGATGGCTCCCGAGTAGAGGATCTGCGGCTCACTGAAGGCCACGGCGTACGCGGCGCGGTTCAGCGGGTTCGACAGATTGACCCCGCTCTTGCCCTCGTAGCTCGTGGTCTTGGTGGGCTCGCCGTTCTTCTCGTAGTCGAGCTCCTTCTGCGGCCCGCCCACGATCGAGTACTGCTCGGTCTTCTCGCCGTAGTAGATCCGCTGCTCGTACTCGTCGAGCATGCCCTGGGACGGCAGGCCGGACTCGATGAAGTCCGGGGCGCCCTCGGTGTCCGGCTTCACCGCCGTGCCCTTGGCCGCGACCATGCCGTATCCGTGGGTGTACGTGAAGTGGTCGTTGATCCAGTTGCGCTTGGGGATGCCCTTGAGGTCGAGCTCGCGCAGACCGACGACCGTGTCCTGGCCCTTGTACCTGTCCACGTCCAGCGTCGTGGGGAACTGGTAGTACTTGCGCTCCTGCTGGAGCTGGTCGAAGGTCGGCGGGACGACGTTCGGGTCGATCAGCCGGTAGCTGGCCGCCGAGTCGGCGTCCTTGCGCAGCCTGGAGTTGTCCTTGCTGTCGCCGACACCCTGGTAGTCGTCCACCTTCGCGTCATCGATGTCGTACGCCTTGCGCGTCGCGTCGATGTTCTTCTTGATGTACGGCGCTTCCTTGGCCTGCTCGTTCGGCTGGACCTGGAACTTCTGCACGATCGCCGGGTAGAGCCCGCCGATCAGGATCGCCGAGAGCACCATGAGGCCGAAGCCGATGACGGGCAGCTGCCAGGTGCGGCGCCACAGCGTCGCGAAGAACAGCAGCGCGCAGATGACAGCGATGCAGAAGAGGATCGTCTTCGCCGGGAGGTAGGCGTTGGCGTCGACGTACCGCAGACCCGCCCAGTTGCCCGTGGCCTTGAAGTCACTGGACTTCACCGCGAGGCCGTACCGGTCGAGCCAGTACGCGACGGCCTTGAGCGCCACGAAGATGCCGAGCAGCACCGACAGGTGTCCGGTCGCCGCGGCGGTGGCCCTGGCGCCCGGGCTGGTGATGCGCAGGCCGCCGTACAGGTAGTGCACGAGGGCGGCGGCGATCAGGGACAGCACGGTGGCCGCGAAGCCGAAGCCGAGCAGGAAGCGGTACCAGGGCAGGTCGAACGCGTAGAACGCCACGTCCATCTGGAACTGCGGGTCCTTCTGGCCGAAGGGCACGCCGTTGACCCACATGAGCCACGTACGCCACTGTCCGGACGCGGAGGCTCCGGCGATCAGCCCGACGAGAGCGGTGACCGCGAGGAGCACCCACTTCTTGTACGGGGCGATGCCCATCCGGTAGCGGTCCAGGTTCTGCTGCTCGAGCGACATCGCGCTCAGCGGCGGCCTGAGCCGGTGCGCGAGCCAGATGTTCAAGCCGACGGCCAGGGCCATCAGCAGCCCGAACACGGCGAAGAGCCCGATCTTGGTCCACAGGGTGGTGGTGAAAACGGAGGAATATTGGACCGAGCGGTACCAGAGCCAGTCCGTCCAGAACCCGGCAAACATGACGAACGCCATGGCCAGGACGGCCAGGACGCCCAATGTCATGAGCAGGGTCCGGACACGCCGGGACGGGCGGCCGACTCTGATCCGTGGCCCTGTCGGGCCTCCGCCGCGGTCCGGCATCTGGAAAGCCAAGGTGCGCACCTCGAAAGTTCGCTGTCGTAGAAGCAGGCTCCGCGATCGTAGAGCCCACTCATGCAACTTACTGAAGCTTTACTCAGTTCCCGCTTTGGGGTCCGAAGGAGGCAGGATGTCGAGCATGTCCAACGATTCCCCCTCCGGGCCCCCCATGGCCACGAGCCCGCTCACCCGCGCCGTGCTCGAAATCGACGAATACACCTCCGGACTCGGCTGGGACCAGCCCGCCCGGCTGTTCGCTCTGGTCGACACCGCCCAGCTGCGTGCCCAGGAGCCGGGCCTCGCCGCTCAGCTCGGTCTCGCCGAGGGCGAGTCGACGGCGACGCTCACCCCCGTCGAGCAGGAAGAGATCCCGGCGGGTACCGCGCTCGACGAGTTCCTCGCCACGATCGCGTGGCCCGACGCGGTGGCCGGCTGCGCGCTGACGGTGGAGCGCCTGATGCTTCCGCCGTCCGCCGAGGCGTCCGTACCCGAGGGCCTGAACGAGGCCCAGCTGGCGAAGTGGGTCGCGAAGCACCCCGACCGCCAGGAGGTCCGCATGACGGTGGCCGTGCTGCGCAACGGCGTACGTGAGTCCGCGCTGCGGCTGCGCGAGAAGGACTCCCCTACCGAGGTGCTGACCGGGGCCATGCTCGTGCCCGGTCTCGCCGAGGCTCTGGCCGCGACCTTCGAGGCGTAGGCGCCGTAAGCCCTGTGGGGACACGGTCGCCGGCTGCCGGTGGTCAGCCCGTCGTGCACTGCGGCAGGCCGGCCGTGTCCCCGTTGCGGATCTTCTCCAGTGACTTCTTCGCGTCGTCGATCGTCTTGACCTTCACCAGGGTGAGGCCGTCGGGGATGTCCGAGGCCGCGGACGCGCAGTTCTCGTCGGGCGTCAGGAAGTACTCGGCGCCCGCCTTGCGCGCGCCGACGGTCTTCATCTCGATGCCGCCGATCGGGCCGACCTTGCCGTCCTCGTCGATCGTTCCGGTGCCGGCCACGAACTTGCCGCCGGTCAGATCACCGGGCGTGATCTTGTCGACGATGCCGAGGGAGAACATCAGGCCGGCGCTGGGGCCGCCGACGTCCGCCAGTTTGATGTCGATGGTGAACGGGAAGGTGTGGTCGGGCCCCGCCTGGATGCCCACGATCGCCCGGTCGTCTTCGCCGGCCTTCTTCGTGGTGATGGTGATGTCCTCGCTGCCCACCGGCTCCTTGCCCGCCTTCTCGGCCGCGGCCGCGTCCTTGGCGGGGACGATCGTGAAGACGACCTTCTCCGTGGGCTCGTGCTTGGTGACGAGCTCGGCGACGTCCTTGGGCTCCTTGACGGGCGTACCGTCCACGGCCTTGATGACGTCACCCGCGTGCAGCTTGCCCTCGGCAGGGCTGTTCTTCAGAACGGTCGAAACCACGACCCGGGTCTGCACGGGAATGCCCAGTTCCCGCAGAGCGGCCGTTTTGGCGCTCTCCTGGGACTGGCTGAATTCCTCGGCGTTCTCCTGTGTCGACTGCTCTTCCGTCTTGCCGTCCGGGTAAAGCGTGTCGTGCGGGACCACCACGCTGTCGTGCGCGAGCCAGCCGTAGACCGCCTCGACGAGGTTCATCTTGTAGTCCGCGCCGGTGACTCTGACCGTCGTCATATTGAGATGGCCGCTCGTGGGGTACGTCTTGCGACCGGAGATCTGCAGTACCGGCTCGCCACTGGCCTCGCCGAGAGTGTTCACCGTCGGGCCGGGAGACATCTCCGAGTACGGCACTTTGATGAATACGCCCGCGCACAGCAGCGCGATGAGGATGAGGGTGGAGGCGAGCATCGTCGCTGTGCGGCGTGGCATGGAACGACAGTACGGGACGGGTCTGTCAGTACACCCCTGGGGCCGGTCCGTACGGGGCCAGGGGGCTCGGGCGTACGGTCGGGGCCGCTTCACGTGTCGTCAGGCGGCGTCGGAACCGGAGTGGGATTTCTCCATCGCCTCACGGAACCGCGCGTAGCCGGCGAGTTCGGAGACATCGCCGGCCGTTCGATTTCTGGCTGCCCAGCTTCCCCATATCGCAGCACCAAGTACAGCGAAAAGCGGAATCAGCAACCATGCGAGTGCCGCCATTCCGACCTCCCGACCCCTAGGACCGACCACAATCGGCCGATCAACAGATTAGCCACCGGTGCGTCCAACGCTCACGGCAGGGGCCCGGTTACGCAAATCGGGGCGCTTGCGCGGCACCCAGGTTTCAACGGAGGTTTCGGCGCACCACCGCGTCAGCAGGCTCCGACCCACTCCTGCGTACCGTCGGAGAAGGTCTGGTGCTTCCAGATCGGCACTTCGTGCTTGAGGTCGTCGATCAGCTTGCGGCAGGCCTCGAACGCCTCGCCCCGGTGCGGGCAGGAGACCGCGACGACGACCGCGAGGTCGCCGACTTCGAGGTCACCCACACGGTGGACCGCCGCGAGTGCGCGTACGGGGAAATCCGCCACGACCTTTTCGGCCACCCGGCGTAGCTCGTCCTGGGCCGAGGGGTGGCAGGAATAGCCGAGCTTGTCGACGTCGACGCCCCCGTCGTGGTTGCGGACAGTGCCGACGAACAGCGCCGTTCCGCCCGCGGCGTCGTCCCCCACCGCTCTGAAGATCTCGTCGACGGAGAGCGGGGTGTCGCGAATCGCCAGCAGCCGGATGGGGTCCTGTGCCGCCTGCTCGCCCGGGTGGGAGTACGTGCCTTCCATGGTCCCCATCGTGCCGTACCGCACTGACATTGCGGAATAGCGCTTTCGACCGGCTGTACGGGCCGGGTATGGAGGGTTCTACAGGCGGCCCGGTTTCTGGTGGCCCTAGCGGCCCCGGGCCTTGCGTACGCGGCGTACCAGCGCGGCCGTGCCCAGCAGTGCGACCGTGGCGCCCGCGGCGCCCGCCGCCGTGGCGTCCTTGCGGCCGAGGCGGCGGCCCGCGACGGTGTGCCGGCCCGCGACCTCCTCCAGCAGCTCCGCGAGCACCTCCTCGTTGGTCCACCGAGGCCGCCAGCCCGCTTCGTGGAGCCTGCTGACGCTCACCACCCAGGGATGCATCGTGTAGGCGAGGTCCCCGGCCGGAGACGGCGTGAGGCCGATCCGGTGCAGCCTTGCCGCGGCTCCCAGGGCGACCGCGGACGGCAGCTCCATGCGGCGGATGCCGCTGAGCTCCTCGACCTCCTCCTGCTCCAGCCAGCCGTCGCAGCCGACCGCCAGCTCGCCGTCGACCTTCTCCAGCGCGGCGTACTCCAGCGCGCTGACCAGGTCCTCCACGTGACAGAACTGCCAGGTGGGGCGGGAGCCGGTGACGACCAGGAGGCGGGGCGACTCGAAGTAGCGGGTGAGCGAGGTGTCCGTACCGCCGACCAGGACGGCGGGCCGTACCACCGTGACGTTGAGACCCGGGTGCGCCCGGGGTGCGCGGCGGCCCAGGCGCTCGATCTCCAGAAGGTCGCCGACGCCGGCCGCTTCCGCGGTCGCGCGCAGTTCCGCGTCCTCGGAGAGCGGGATGTCGTTGTCGGGCAGTGCGCCGTAGACCATCGCCGACGTGCACAGCACGACACGGTGTACGCCCGCGGCCGCGGCGGCGGTGAGCACCGTCTGGGTGCCCCGCACGTTGTACGCCGTACGGGCAGCGGGGTCGGACTCCAGGTCGAGGTCGAGCGCGAGGTGCACCACGACGTCGGCGCCGCGCAGCTTCTCCGCGATCGCCGGGTCCCGTACGTCGAGAATGTGCCACTGCGCCTCGGCCACGTCGCCGCGGCGCTCGTCGATCGCGACGACCTGTTTGATCTCCTCGGACGCGGCAAGGCGCTGGGTGAGCAGCGCGCCGATGCCCGAGGCGGCACCCGTGACCGCGACGACGGGACCGCGGGCTGTCGGGCTTGAGTCGTTTCGCCTCTGGCGAACTTCAGCGCTCTGCGATGCGCGAACCTGCGGATCTGGGGAACTCACCGGGCGTCTCCAGCGGTTGTCTTCAGTACGTACACGCGTTGGCGCGTACGTACCAGGTGGCGTCCATCCTGCCGCAGGCAGAGTCCCGGCGGAGCACCGAGCCCATCTCGGCTTCCGGTGTCTACGCTGGGTGGTGATGTCGGGCAGCTGCCGCCGGCCGGAGCCGGCGGCCCTACGAGCCGAGGAAACCCGTGAGTGACACCCCATTCGGATTCGGCCTTCCGCCGGAGGAGCCGGAGGACGGCGACGATGGCAAGAAGAAGGGCAGCGAGGGCGGTGGCCAGGGTGGCCAGGGTCCGGCGAACCCGTTCGGCGGGTTCGGCGGTCTGCCGGGCGGCTCGGGCGGCCCCGGCGGCCCCGGCGGCGGAGACAATCCGTTCGCCGCGATGTTCGGTTCGCTGAACCCCAACGATCTGGGCGCGGCCTTCCAGCAGCTCGGGCAGATGCTGAGCTACGAGGGCGGTCCCGTGAACTGGGACATGGCCAAGGACATCGCGCGCCAGACCGTCTCGCAGGGCACTGCCGACGGCACCAAGGACTCCAGCGTGAGCCCGGGCGAGCGGTCCGCGGTCGAGGAGGCGGTGCGTCTCGCCGATCTGTGGCTGGACGGCGTGACCTCGATGCCCTCGGGCGCGGCCACGTCGGTGGCGTGGAGCCGCGCGGAGTGGGTCGAGGCGACCCTGCCCGCGTGGAAGCAGCTGGTGGACCCGGTCGCGGAGCGTGTCGGCGCGGCCATGGGCGACGTACTGCCCGAGGAGATGCAGGCCATGGCGGGCCCGCTGCTCGGGATGATGCGGTCCATGGGCGGCGCGATGTTCGGCCAGCAGATCGGGCAGGCCGTGGGCGTGCTGGCGGGCGAGGTGGTCGGCTCGACCGACATCGGGCTGCCGCTGGGCCCGGCCGGCAAGGCCGCGCTGCTGCCGGTGAACATCGAGGCGTTCGGCAAGGACCTGGGCGTCGAGAAGAACGAGGTGCGGCTGTACCTGGCGCTGCGCGAGGCCGCCCACCAGCGTCTCTTCGCCCATGTGCCGTGGCTGCGCTCGCACCTGTTCGGCGCGGTCGAGGGGTACGCGCGCGGTATCCAGGTCGACACCTCGAAGCTGGAGGACGTGGTCGGCCAGCTCGACCCGTCGCACCCGGAGCAGCTTCAGGAGGCGCTCCAGCAGGGCATGTTCCAGCCAGAGGACACGCCTGCGCAGAAGGCGGCGCTGGCCCGTCTGGAGACGGCGCTCGCGCTCGTCGAGGGCTGGGTGGACGCCGTGGTTCACGAGGCGGCCAAGCCCCGGCTCACGTCGGCCGACGCGCTGCGCGAGACGCTACGCAGGCGCCGGGCGTCCGGTGGTCCGGCCGAGCAGACGTTCGCGACGCTCATCGGTCTCGAGCTGCGTCCGCGGCGGCTGCGGGACGCGGCACGGCTGTGGGCCTCGCTCACCGACGCGCGCGGCGTGGACGGGCGCGACGCGCTGTGGGAGCACCCGGACATGCTGCCGACGGCCGACGACCTGGACGACCCGGACGGGTTCGTGCACCGCGAGCAGCTGGACTTCTCGGAGCTCGACAAGATGCTCGGCGAGGCGGCCGGCGGCGGGGACAAGCCGAACCTGACGAAGGACGACGAAGAGGGCGACAGCGACAAGTGAGCCTGCATGACGACGCGGTCCTCGTACTGAAGAGCCTCAACAGGTGCGAGGACCAGGGCGAGCTGCGCCAGATGTACCTGGATCACCTGTCGGCGCACCCGGACGGGATGTGGAAGGCCTGCGAGGCCGGGCATGTCACGGCGAGTGCGCTCGTCGTCGATCCGGAACGCGGGCGGGTGCTGCTGACGCTGCACAAGAAGCTGAACATGTGGCTTCAGATGGGCGGTCACTGCGAGCCGGGCGACGCGACGCTCAGCGACGCGGCGCTGCGCGAGGCCACGGAGGAGTCGGGCATTCCGGGGCTGACACTGCTGCCCGTCGGGCCCGTGCGGCTGGACCGGCACCCGATCCCGGCGCCCTGCAACTGGCACCTGGACGTGCAGTACGCGGCGCTGGCGCCGGGTGGTGCGGTCGAGGCGATCAGCGAGGAGTCGCTGGACCTGCGCTGGTTCGCGTACGACGAAGTGGCGGGCGTGGCCGACGAGTCGGTCGTACGACTGATGGAGCGTACGCGCGCGGCGCTGTAGACGTCCGGCAGGCAAGAACTGGTAAGGGGCGGGCTCCTGGGAGCCCGCCCCTTACCTATGCCCTCTTACCTATGGCCTCAAGGTGGTCAGTTGGTCAGTTCCAGGCGTTGTTCTGGTTCTGGCCGCGGGCGCCCTGCTGGCCCATGCCGAACTGCGCGGCGACGCCCTGCCCCAGCTGCGCGTTCTGCGGCGGCATCACCTCGCTGGGCTGCACGAGCGCGAAACCCTGCCCGAGGAAGCTGAGTTCCCAGCCCTCACCAGTGTTGCCGCGCCGCCGGCGGATGTTCGACGAGTGCGTCTGGGCCTGCATCTGGACGCGCAGGGAGCTGGACCAGGCGACGATCGCGTCGGCGTCGGCGTTGACGTACTTCTCCGGCGTGACCTGAAGCATCAGGGGCTGGCCCGAGGTCATCAGCGCGACCTTGCCCTGTCCCGTGATGTTGAGCTGGTACTTGCCCGTGCCGGAGATGCCGTACTGGCTGTCCACGGCGATCACTTCGGTGTTGAGCGTGGAGTCCAGCGCCAGGACGTAGGCGCTGTCCACGGTCATGCCCTCGCGGTCGACGTCCACGAGATGGACGTACTGCGCGAGGTTGGCGAGGTAGACGGTGCCCTGCCCGGAGCAGCGCATCAGGTCGAGGCCCTCACCGGTGTTGGCGCGGGACCGGCGCTGGCTGCTCGACTGGTACTCGCCGTCGAAGTCGATCAGCCCCTGGTACGCGACCATGGCGCCCTTGCGGGCGAGGACGTCGTCGTGGCCGGTCAACGAGACCCGCAGGAGCTGCGGGTTCTGCACGGTGTACCGGTCCTGGGACTGCTGTTCGGTGTGACTGAAAAGCGGGCTCTGCATGGTGTGTTCTCGCTCCCCCTCAGCCCCGGATCCGCAGGCGGTCGGTGCTGTCCTCGCTCGGCTGTACGACGACGATTCCCTCGCCGGAGAAGGCCATCTGGTACGCCTCTCCGCTGCCCCGCCCGACGAGGGCGGACGCCTTGAAGCTGCGCTTGCCCTTCACCTTGAGGTTCGGGGACCAGGCGACGAGCGCGTCCGGGTCGACGTACGTCTCGTCCTCGCCGCGGCCGCACTCGACGACGATCGGCGTGCCGCGCGAGGTCAGGGCGACCCAGCCGGTGCCCGCGATCTCGACGTTCCACAGGCCCTGACCGGCGAACTTCGCCATGCCCTTGACCTTTTCGACGCCCCACTGGAGGTGTGCGTCGAAGGCGAGCACGTTGCTGCCGTTGACCGAGAGCGAGTCGTTGTTGAGGTTGATGACGACGACGTCCGCGCCGTAGTCGGCGAGGTAGAGAAGGCCGTCACCGGCGCACTTCATGATCGGCGCGCCCTCACCGGTGACCCACTGCGAGGCGACCTGACGTGCCGCCGGCGGGTTCGGCTCGTACTGGATGAAGCCCTCGTACGCCACCATGGAGCCGGTACGCGCGTAGAGGTCCTGGCCGGTGGCCATGGCGACCTTGAGCATCGAGCGCCCGTGGTTCTCCATACGGGCCGCGATCGGGGTCGGGGCGAAGCCCGCGAGTTGCTGATTCATGACGGGCTCCCTCAGACCTCGTAGGGCTGGACGACGATGAAGTTTCCGGGCGCTCCCCGGAACTGCAGGTTGACGGTCTCTCCGCTGTGGCCCGGGTAGGCGTTTCGGCGAAGCCGCACCTGGCTGGAGAGGATCACCTGGGACGCCGATGACCACGCGATGACGGCGTTGGCGTCGGCGAAGGTGGTCGGCGTGACCGGCAGGACGACCGGGATGCCGTTCGTCTTCACGACGACCGTGCCCGTTCCCTGGAACTGCATGGTGAACAGGGCGCCGCCGGGGATGCCGTGGCCCTCGATGCGGCGGACCTCGTACTGCAGCGACTCGTCGAACGCGAGAACGTTCTCCGCGGAGACGCAGATACCGTCACCCTGGAGCTCGACGGGGTGCAGGTTCGCGCCGTTCTCCGCAAGGAAGACCTGGCCGCGTCCGGAGCAACGCATCAACTGCATTTCCTGGCCGGTCGCGTTGCCCACGATGCGGCCGGTGAAGCCGGCGCCCTTGTGGCTGAAGTCCACCTTGCCCTGGTACATCACCATGCTGCCCTGGCGGGCGAGGATCGGCGTACCGCCCATGCCGAGCTCGACGCGCATGAGCTGCTGGTTCTGCGGGGTCCAGCGCTGCCCGGTGGCGGCCTCGCGGTACGGCTGGAGGGCCGCCTTGAGGCCGCCTCCGCCCTGCGGGGCGCCTTGGGGGACGCCGGGGGGCATGCCTTGCGGTACGCCCGGCGGCATGCCCTGGGGCTGTCCGTACGGGGCGGGCTGACCGTAGGGGGCAGGGGCGCCCGGCGGCTGGGCCTGCCCGGGAACCTGACCCGGGACCTGGCCGAACTGCGGCTGCTGGGGCGGCTGTCCGTACGGCGACGGAGGGGCCGGCGGTACGGCGCCACCCTGCGGCGGCATCGGCATCGGCGCTGCGACCGTCGGCGTCGCGTGCATCTGCGGGGCGGGCTGCTGCGGAGGGGCGAAGCCCTGCGCCGGGGCCGGAGCGGGTGCGGGGGCCGGCGGGGCGGTGGGGGCGCCGAAGGACGGCGCGGGCTGCGCCACCTGGGGCGGCGGGGCGAAGGAGGGTGCCGCTGCCTGCGGTTGCGCGGCCGGTTGCTCCTCGGCCACCTCTCCGCCGAAGTTCTTCAGCAGCGCGTCGAGTCCGCCGTCGAAGCCCTGGCCAATGGCGGCGAACCGCCACACGTCCTTGAGGTAGAAGTCGCCCAGCATCACCGCGCGCTCGGTCGTGAACTCCGAGCCCGTGAAGGCGTACCTGACAACCTCTTCGCCGCCGGCGACGATCCGGATGTAACCGGGCCCCACCTGCGACATCTGCCCCGCGCCGTCGATCGTCGCGGTGAAGGAGAGCCGGTGGATGTTCGCCGGTATGCGGTCCAGCGTGACGCGGAACGCCTCGGTGTCACCCGACTGCGCGCCGAGTTGCTGAATCGACTCCTCGGGCGACTTCGGCTGGTTGAAGAAAATGAAATACCGGTCGTCCGAGAGCTGCTCATTGGCGTCGAGCCCGAAACAGCTGATGTCGAAGGTCAGTCCGGGTGCCGCGATCTGCACGCCTACGTACAGATCCGTACCCGCTGTGAGGTCACTGATTTTGGCCTTGTGGCCGCGTTGAAATTCCCTGGCCATGCGTAACGACCGTCCCCCATCCCGAGGTGAATGCGTCGCGTCAGGCTAACCCGCGAATGGCGGCATCCGGCCATGCCGGTACACACTCGGTACAAATCACCGAGTGTCACTCGGTGCGTGCGCCCGGCAGGTGCGGCAACCGCTCTGCCGCGACGACTCCTTCGAGGTAGCCGCGGGCCCGCTCGGTGCGCGGATACGCCTCCAGGAGCCGCCAGAAGCGGGGGCCGTGACCCGGTACGAGCAGGTGGGCGAGCTCGTGGACGAGCACGTAGTCGACGACGTACTCCGGCATGCCCTGCAGGCGGTGCGACAGGCGGATGCTGCCTTCTGCCGGGGTGCACGATCCCCAGCGGGTGTTCTGGTTCGTCACCCAGCGCACCGAGGCGGGGCGCGCCCTGCCGTCGAAGCACTGGGCGGACAGCCGGCGGGCGCGCTCGGCGAGTTCGGCGTCGCCGAAGACGCGCTTGTTCTCCTGGGCGGCGAGCTTGTCGAGCATCACGGTCACCCAGCGCTGCTCCTCGGCCTCCGACATCCGGGCGGGAATGAGCACAATGGTGCGGTCGCCCTCCCGGTACGCCGATACCGTCCTGCTGCGCCGGGCGCTCCTGCGGACCTCGACCGCGCTCGACCGCGAGCCGCGGGGCGGCTGGTTTGTCGCGCTGTGGAGAGGGTCGACGGGCACGCCACGACGTTACCCGCTGCCGGTGGCGGAAGTCCCGCCTCCGGATGGTTCGAACGCGATCCACTCCCTGGTGTGCAGCATTTGAACGACTGGTGCGACCGGTACGACTATTCCGTACCGCCTGTGGACAACTTTCAGCCGTCTTTGGCCGATGCGTGCATTCTGAGACCCGAGAGCGGATCTTGCGACAGACCGACGGGGGACGGCGATATGCATCCGATGGTGAAGCCCGCGCTGCGGCGCGCATGGCGGGACCGGCAGACCGTGCAATTCGGCATGACGTCCGCACACGCGGTGACGGTGGGCCCGGTGGATACGGCGACAGGCAGTTTCCTCGGGCTGCTCGACGGGACACGCGGCCTGCCGCTGCTGCGGGAGGAGGCACGGGCCATGGGGCTGCCCGACGGGCGGGTGGACGACCTGGTGGCCAGGCTGACGGCGGCGGGCCTGATCGACGACGCGACGGCGGGCGGCGCCGGGGCGGACGCCCTGCGGGGTCGCGCCGAGGTGTTCGACCGGCTCCGCCCCGATCTGGCGTCCCTCTCCGTGGTCCATCCCGAACCGGGCGGCGGGACCCGGCGCCTGGCGGCGCGCCGGGCGATGCGGGTCCAGGTGCGGGGCGCGGGGCGGGTCGGCGCGACGATCGCGTCGGTGCTGGCCGCCGGGGGCGTGGGGCGGGTCGAGGTGCTGGACGGCGGGTGTGCGGAGCTCTGGGACGTCGCGCCGGGCGGGCTGAGTGCGGGGTCGGTGGGCGGCCGACGGGACGTGGCGGCACGGCAGTTGGTGCGGCGGGCCGCGCCCGGCCGGCTTCCGCGTGCGGCGGAGGTCGCGGAATCGGCGGGCCCGGCGGCCGGGGGTGAGCCGGGGCTTTCGCTGGTGATCGTGGCGCCCCGGGACGGATCCGCGGCGTACGCGCCCGATCCCGTCGCCGCCGAGTCCTGGCTGCGTTCGGGGACTCCCCATCTCTATGCGGGCGTCGCCGAGGCGACGGGCGTGGTGGGGCCGCTGGTGCTGCCGGGCGGTAGTGCGTGTGCGGGCTGTATGGCGCTGGGGCGGGTGGACCGGGACCCGGGGTGGCTGCGGATGCTGGCGCAGTGGCGCTCCGGCCGGGGCGGGCCCGTACCGGCCTGTGACATCGGCCTGGCGACCGCCGTGGCGGGGCTGGCGGCGGCGCACGCCCTGTCTTTCCTGGACGGTGAGCTGCCGGCCACTACGGGGGTCCGGTGGGAGGTGTCGATGCCTCTGCTGGACTGGCGTCAGGAACGGATGCCGCCGCACCCCGACTGTGCGTGCGGCGCCGGTGGGCAGGCTCAGGGGGAGTGCGCCTCGGGCGCCTCGGAGCCACAGGACACAATGGCCGGGTGACCGTCGCAGGCGGCCACAGGTGTCTGGGATTTGGAGGGGCGCATGTCTGATCTTCCCCGGAAGGCGGTCACCCGAACCGCCAAGCTGGCGGCACTGCCACTGGGCTTCGCCGGCCGAGCCACCTGGGGCCTGGGCAAGCGAATCGGCGGCAAGTCGGCCGAGATAGTGGGCCGCGAGCTTCAACAGCGCACGGCCGACCAGCTGTTCAAGGTCCTCGGTGAGCTGAAAGGGGGCGCGATGAAGCTCGGGCAGGCACTGTCCGTCTTCGAGTCCGCCCTTCCCGAAGAGGTCGCCGGGCCGTACCGGGCGGCGCTGACGAAGCTCCAGGAAGCCGCGCCGCCGATGCCGACCCGCACGGTGCACTCGGTGCTGGAGGAGCGGCTCGGAGAGGAATGGCGCGATCTGTTCCTGGAGTTCGAGGACAAGCCGTCGGCGGCCGCCTCGATCGGCCAGGTGCACCGGGCGGTGTGGCACGACGGGCGCGAGGTGGCCGTCAAGGTCCAGTACCCGGGGGCCGGCGAGGCGCTGCTCTCCGACCTGAACCAGCTGAGCCGGTTCGCCCGGATGCTCGGCCCGCTGATCCCGGGGATGGACATCAAGCCGCTCATCACCGAGCTGCGCGACCGGGTCTCGGAGGAACTGGACTACGAACTGGAGGCACAGGCCCAGCGGGAGCACGCGCGGGAGTTCGCGGACGATCCTGACGTGGTGGTGCCCGATGTGGTGCACCAGAGCGACCAGGTGCTGGTGACCGAGTGGATCGACGGCATACCGATGGCCGATGTGATCACGGACGGCACGCCGGAGCAGCGGGACAGGGCGGGGCAGCTGCTGGCCCGTTTCCTCTTCTCGGGACCGGCGCGCACGGGCCTGCTGCACGCGGATCCGCACCCGGGCAACTTCCGGCTGATTCCCGTGGAAGCCGCCGACACGGTGGGCGCCGAGGGCGGCGAGGGTGCCGAGGGCGGCTCGGTCGGGCAATGGCGGCTCGGGGTCCTGGACTTCGGCACGGTGGACCGGCTGTCCGGCGGTCTGCCCGCGACGATCGGTGCCTCGCTGCGGATGACGATCGAAGGCGAGGCCGACGCGGTGTACGAGCTGCTCCGCGAGGAGGGCTTCGTGAAGGACTCCATCGATCTCGATGCGAACGAGGTGCTGGATTATCTGCTGCCGATCATCGAGCCGGCGCAGGCCGACGAGTTCACCTTCAGCCGGGCGTGGATGCGCCAGCAGGCGGCGCGGATAGCCGATATCCGCTCCCCCGCTCACCAGTTGGGCAAGCAGCTCAATCTGCCGCCGTCCTATCTGCTGATACACCGGGTGACTTTGAGCACCATCGGGGTTCTCTGCCAGCTGGGTGCGACCGTCCGGCTGCGGCACGAGCTGGAGGAGTGGCTGCCCGGTTTCCTCGCCGACGACGAGGTAGGTGAGGCGGCGGCCGGGGCGTAGCCGGTTCGTTCACCACCAGGGGGAATCGAGCCGGCCCTCGATCGCTCTGAGGTTGGCGCGCGCGCAGTCGTCGCAGAAGTAGCGGCGGCTGCCGTTCTCCACGGAACAGGTCCAGGTCGGTGGTGTGCTCTCGGCGGGCTTGCCGCAGCGGAAGCACACGATGGTGTCGCCACCCGGCTCTGGGGGCTCAGGCGCCTGCTCGGGGTTCCGGGGGTCCTCCCCGGGAGAACTCAGCACTCCGTGACGATATCCCCGCGGGGGACGTGACGGTCGTACAACGCACCGCGGGGGCCGGTCTGTTAGGACCGGCCCCCGCGGATGGCTTTCATCTGCTACTGCATGACCGCCATGGCCAGGGCGCGACGGGCACGCAGCGAGACGCGCTCGGCGCGGCGCTGCATGCGCCGGGCGGCGACCAGGCGCACGGCCTGGTGTTCCGCCTCGGCTTCCCGCCTGCGTTCTTGCATATGGGCACGGGCCAGGGCTTCTGGGATGAGTTGCATCTCGCGGTTCCTGTTCTGACGCGAGTCGTTCGCGCCGGTGATGGTGACGTCATGGGTAGCGGAGCCGAAGGGCTCGCTGGGGGAAGAGGTCATTGGGGCCTGCTTCTTGGGATCGTGCGTATGGGGTCGGTCGATGGTTCCGGTGATGTTCATGCCGAGACCGGGTTCTTGCGCGGGCGGCCACGCGGCCGCTTGCGGGCGACGACGACACCCTGGACGAAGAGCTCGCCGCCCCAGACACCCCAGGGCTCCCGGCGCTCCTGGGCACCGGCGAGACAGGCCTCGACCAGCGGGCAGGTGCGGCAGAGCGACTTGGCGTACTCGACATCGGCCGGGGACTCGGCGAAGAAGACCTCCGGGTCGTACGAACGGCAGGGGACGGGCACGCCGAGGTTCTCGATGGCGTCGTCGAGCGCGGTGAGCGCGGTGAGAGGGGCCAGGGCGGTCTGGGCAGTCAAGGTCGGGTCCTCCGTGAGACCGGGCGGGGTGATCGTTTGGGAAGGCGGTACGGACGGGGCGTGCGTTTCGAGTTGCACGGTGGTTGTTTCCTCGTCGAGTCGTTCCGACCGGTCGGCCGGGTGGCGGTTGCTGTCCCGAGGCCCCTTCGCTCTGTCTCCCCCGTTCGGGACAAACAGAAGGGCCGCGGATCCCTGGTGGGGTTCCGCGGCCCTGAGGCGCCTGCCTGATCCTGGATCAGGCTGGATCACTCCAGGGTTCGAGCCCACGGAAGGCCCACATCGTGTGGTGCTGCGTCGTCTGCTTCTTGGATCCGGCGCCGGCTGCCGCAAAGGCATAGGCACTCGCCTGTGCCGCTGCTACTGCTGCTTCCGGTGCCTTGGTCGGTCGCTCATTGCGCGCCAGGTCAAGGCCTGCGAGAGACGCCGGACGGACGGCGGAAATGCCGGGCAGACCGGTGCCACGAAGCGAGGAGCCGAGCGGGCAGGTGGCGACGACCGAGCGATCGGTCATTTTGGTGAAGTTCATGAAGCTGGTCACTGGGCTCGCCTCCTCTCGGCGTCTCGGGGACCGTGGCACGGGGCCGGTCCCTACGTATTCGGATAAGTACAGCACGGAATCAGGGCTTCAGAGAAGTCGCTGTTCCCGTGGTTAAGAACCTATGGGGATTGCTGGGGCATGCGCAAACTATTTTCTCGACGAGTTTGAATCAGTCCTCTTCGTCGGCCCCTGCGAGCTCCTGACCTGCGCAGAGAGCCAGCACATCGGCTCCGAAACGCTCCAACTTGCGGGCGCCGACCCCTGAGATGACGGCCAGTTCTCCCGCCTCGCCCGGCGCCGCCTCGGCGATCGCCATCAGCGTCTTGTCGGTGAAGACGCAGTACGCGGGCTGGCCCAGCTGCTGCGCCTGGCCGGCCCGCCAGTCGCGCAGCCGTTCGTACAGCGCCTCGTCCATGTCGGACGGGCAGTCCTCGCAGCGCATCAGTTTCACCTCGCCGGCGTCCGTGAGGGTCTTGCCGCACACCCGGCACAGGGCCGAGGTGCGACGCCGGTTCCTGGCCGGACCACCGCTGCCGCTGCCGCTACGGCCGCCGCGCTCGATGCTCGCGCCGCCGCCGCCCGCTCCACGGCCGCCGGAGGCGGAGGAGCCGGGGCGCAGCCCGTTCAGGAAGCGGCTCGGGCGGCGGGAGGCCCGGCCGCCGGGCGAGCGGGACAGCGCCCAGGACAGGCCCAGGTGCACCCGGGCGCGGGTGACGCCGACGTACAGCAGGCGTCGCTCCTCCTCGACCTGCTCGTCGGTCTTGGCGTAGGTGATCGGCATCATGCCCTCGGTGAGACCGACCAGGAACACGGCGTCCCACTCCAGGCCCTTCGCCGAGTGCAGCGAGGCGAGCGTGACGCCCTGGACGGTGGGCGCGTGCTGGGAGGCCGCGCGCTCGTCGAGCTCGGTGACGAGGTCGGAGAGTGTCGCGGCGGGCTTGGTCTTCGCGAAGTCCTCGGCGAGCCGGACGAGGGCCGCCAGGGACTCCCACTGATCGCGTACGGCGCCGGAGCCGGCCGGGGGCTGAGTGGTCCAGCCGTTGCCGCTGAGGACGGCGCGGGTCTGGGAGGGCAGGTCCACGACATCGTCGAGCAGCGAGTCGTTGTTCCCGAAGCGGGCGGCGCCGCGCAGGGCGTTGATGGCCTTGCGCACCTCCTGGCGTTCGAAGAACCGCTCCGCTCCGCGCAACTGGTAGGGCACCCCGGCGTCGGCCAGTGCCTGTTCGTAGACCTCCGACTGGGCGTTGATGCGGTACAGCACGGCGATCTCGCCGGCCGGGACGCCCGCGGCGATGAGGTCGCGGATGCGGCGGGCGGTGCCCTCGGCCTCGGCGGGTTCGTCGGCGTACTCCGTGTAGACGGGCTCCGGGCCCGCCTCGCGCTGGGAGATCAGCTCCAGGCGGTGCTCGGCGGCCCGGCCGCGCGCCTGGCTCAGCAGGCCGTTGGCCAGGTGGACGACCTGCGGTGTCGAGCGGTAGTCGCGGACCAGCTTCACCACGGTGGCGTCCGGGTGCTTGGTACGGAAGTTCAGCAGGTGGTCGGGGGTGGCGCCGGTGAAGGAGTAGATGGTCTGGCTGGCGTCGCCGACGACGCACAGGTTGGGCCGGTCGCCCAGCCACAGTTCGAGCAGCCGTTGCTGGAGCGGGCTGACGTCCTGGTACTCGTCCACCACGAAGTGCTGGTACTGGCTGCGCACGTGGTCGGCGATGTCGTGCCGGTCCTGGAGGATGCCGACGGTGAGAAGCAGCACATCCTCGAAGTCGATCATGGCCCGGTCGCGCTTGAGCTGCTCGTACATCGCGTAGATCTGGGAGATCTCCGCCGCGTCCCTGGGGGCGTCGCGGCTCGATTTGGCGACCGCGGCCGGGTAGTCGCCGGGGACGGTCTGGGTGACCTTCGCCCACTCGATCTCGCCCGTCACGTCCCGCAGCTCGTTGCGGTCGAGGCGGACGCGGCAGCGTGCGGCCGCCTCGGCCACCAGCTGGATCTTGCGCTCGACGAGCCGGGGCAGATCGCCACCGACTGCTTTCGGCCAGAAGTACTGGAGCTGGCGGAGGGCGGCGGAGTGGAATGTCCGCGCCTGGACCCCGCCCGCACCGAGCTGGCGGAGCCGCCCGCGCATCTCGCCGGCGGCGCGGTTGGTGAACGTGACAGCCAGCACGCTGGCGGGCTGGAGGATCCCGGCGCGCACGCCGTACGCGATGCGGTGCGTGATCGCGCGGGTCTTGCCGGTGCCCGCGCCGGCCAGGACGCACACCGGACCGTGCAGAGCCGTCGCGACCTCACGCTGCTCGGGGTCGAGCCCTTCGAGCACCGCGTCGGCCGAGTCCGGGACCTCGGGGACCTGCGGGAAAGGGGAGGAGTGCGTTGCTGCTGTCACCCCGCCATGCTGCCAGGTCGGGAGAGGTGGGTGCGGCCGCTGTCCACAGGGGCCGGGCACTCGTCGTACTAATGCGGGAATGGTGGTCGGGTCACGGACGTTCGACACACTGGCATTTCCGCCTCGCAGGGGAACGGACCCCAGCGAACCAAGCGAACCAGAGGAGCGCATACGACATGCTGGGAACAGTGACGATGTACAGCACCACGTGGTGCGGCTACTGCCGTCGGCTCAAGAGCCAGATGGACCGTGAGGGCATCGCGTACACCGAGATCAACATCGAGCTGGACCCGGAGTCGGCGGCCTTCGTCGAGAAGGCGAATGGCGGAAACCAGACGGTCCCGACCGTCCTCGTGGTTCCCGCCTCTGGCGAGCAGTCCGTCATGACGAACCCGAGCCTCGCTCAGGTCAAGCAGGCGCTGGCGGTCTGAGGCGGGCACGTACGGCAGGCATCACGTACGGCAGGCATACGGAAGGGCCCCCACGCTGCGGCGTGGGGGCCCTTCCGTAGGGGATGCGACGCGTTACAGGTTCAGCGGCTTCGGCAGGGGCTTGCCGTACCAGAGCTCCACCAGGCGGGCCGCGATCGAGATGCCCGACGGGGGCAGGATCTCGCCGGTCTCGATGGCGCTGCGCAGGTCGTCCCGGGAGAACCAGCGCGCCTCCTCGATCTCCTCGCCGTCCACGTTGATCTCCGATGATGTGGCGCGCGCCATGAAGCCCAGCATCAGGCTGGACGGGAACGGCCACGGCTGGCTGGCGATGTACTCGACGCGGCCGACCGTGACGCCCGCCTCCTCGAAGACCTCACGGGCCACCGACTCCTCGATCGTCTCGCCGGGCTCCACGAACCCCGCGAGCGTCGAGAACCGGCCTTCCGGCCAGTGCACCTGGCGGCCGAGGAGCGCGCGGTCCTCCTCGTCCGTGACCAGCATGATCACAGCGGGGTCGGTTCGCGGGTAGTGCTCCGCGCCGCAGGCCTGGCAGCGGCGAATGTGCCCGGCGGCCGCGATGACGGTGCGCTCGCCGCAGCGCGAACAGAAACGGTGCAGCCGCTGCCAGTTCTCCAGCGCCACCGCGTGGACCATCAGGCCCGCGTCGCGCGGGCCGAGGAGCAGCCCGGCCTCGCGCAGGCCGGCGGGGCGCGCGGACTGGTCCATGCGCCCCGGCAGGGAGTCCTTCTGGAGAGCGAAGTAGCTGACGCCCTCTTCGTCCGTACCGAGGAAATAGCGGTGCGTCTCGGTGACCGGAGCCTCGAAGGCCGGGGTCATCACGAGTGCGGTGCGCCCGTCAGGCGTGTCGTCGATCAGGGCCTGTCCGCCGGAGACCACGAAGACGCGGGTCGTCGGGTGGCTCCACGCCGCGGCCAGCCAGGCCTCGTCGAGGCGGTGGTGCGCGGCGCGGTCGATGCCACTCGGGGCGGTGAGCCCGATCGGCAGCTCGGTGGCCGGCGCGTTCAGGCCCGTGTGGTCGGTCGTCGAGGTGCTCACAGGTGCTTCCAATCCCCCTGGCGGATGTCGGACGATGTTCAGGTTCAGGAGGCGCGCCAGTGCGCCGCGAGATCGCCCCACAGGTACGCGGTCGTTTCGACGCCCTTGAGGAGCAGCTCGATCTCGACCTTCTCGTTGGGTGCGTGCCAGCCGTCCGACGGTACGGAGATACCCAGGAAGAGCACCGGTGCACCGAGTACGTCCTTGAGGTCGGCCGCCGGTCCCGAGCCGCCCTCGCGCGTGAAGCGGATCTTCTGGCCGAAGGCGCGGCCCATCGCCCGTACGACGGACTGGAGGGCGGGGTGGTCGAGCGGCGTCAGGCACGGGCGGGTGGCGGCGCCGAAGGCGATCTCGTGGCGGATGCCGGCCGGGACGCGGGATGCGATCCAGTCGCGTACGGACTGCTCGATCTTCTCCGGTTCCTGGCCCGCGACCAGGCGGAACGACAGCTTCAGGTGGGCGGAGGACGGGACGATCGTCTTGCCGCCGGGGCCCTGGTAGCCGCCGCCGATTCCGTTGACCTCGGCGGTCGGGCGGGCCCAGACGCGCTCCAGGGTGGTGTGGCCCGCTTCGCCGAGGGTGGCGCGTGACTTGGCCGTACGGAGCCATTCGGCTTCGTCGAAGGGCAGCTCGGCGAACAGCTCACGCTCGCGGTCCGTCAGCTCGACGATGCCGTCGTAGAAACCGGGGATCGTGACGTGCTCGTTCTCGTCGTGGAGGGCCGCGACGAGGCGGGCGGCGACTGTGGCCGGGTTGGGGACCGCGCCGCCGAAGGATCCGGAGTGGATGTCCTGGTCGGGCCCGTACAGCTCGATCTCGCAGTCGGCCACGCCGCGCATGCCGGTGCAGACGGTCGGGGTGTCCTCGGACCACATGCCGGTGTCGGAAACGATCACGGCGTCGGCGGTGAGGCGCTGTGCGCGCTCCTCGACCAGAGCGCGGAAATGTGGGGAGCCCGACTCCTCCTCGCCCTCGATGAGGAGCTTGAGGTTTACGGCGGGGGTGGTGCGGCCGGTGGCGGCGAGGTGGGCGCGTACGCCGAGGGTGTGGAAGAAGACCTGGCCCTTGTCGTCGGCCGCCCCGCGCGCGTAGAGCCTGCCGTCGATGATTTCCGGCTCGAAGGGGGCGGTGTGCCAGCCGTCCTCGCGGGCGGCGGGCTGCACGTCGTGGTGCCCGTAGACGAGCACGGTGGGCGCGGCCGGGTCGCCGCTCGGCCACTCGGCGAAGACGGCCGGGGCGCCGGCGGTGGGCCAGATTTCGGTGACCGGGAAGCCGGTCTCCTTGAGCTTCGCGGACAGCCATTCGGCGCTGCGGCGTACGTCGGCGGCGTGGTCCGGCTGGGCCGAGACGGACGGGATGCGCAGCCAGTCGGCGAGGTCGCCGAGGAAGGCCGTGCGGTGCGTGTCGATGTACGTACGGACGACGCTGTCCGGAGTGTCGCTCATGGCCCCGAGCCTATCCGGCCGCCGGACCGGGCTCGTCCAGCAGGATCCGTTCGAGCTCCCTGCGGCCGGGGAGGCGGGCGGGGCGCGCGATTTCGCCGGTGCGGACGTAGAGGAACGCGGCGCCCACGGAGTCCGGGAGGAGGTCGTGCTGCTCGGCCCAGGCAAGGCGGTAGACCGCCAGCTGGAGGGGGTCGGCGGTGCGGGTCCGGGCCGTCTTCCAGTCGACGATCTCGTACGCGCCGGTCTCCTCGTCGCGGTACACGGCGTCTATCCGACCCCGGATGACGCGGCCCGCGAGGGTGAGGTGGAAGGGCGCTTCCAGGCGGTACGGGGTGCGGCGGGCGTACGGGCTGCGCTCGAACGCCTCCTTGAGTGCGGCCAGGTCGCGCTCGTCCGCGATGTCGGCGTCGGTCTCATCGCCGCCGGGCAGCTCGTCGGGGCCGAGCATGGGCAGCGGCAGCTCCTCGAAGCGCGACTCCACCCACGCGTGGAAACGGGTGCCGCGGCGGGCGGCGGGCTGGGGCGGGCGCGGCATGGGGCGGGCGAGCTCGTGGGCGAAGCCGTCGGGGTCGGCGGCGAGGCGCAGGAGCTGGGTGGCGGTGAGGGAGGGGGGTACGGGGACATCGCGGGTGGTGGCGCGGGCACGGCGGAGCTCCCCGGCGAGGGCGTCGAGGTCCCGGTCCCAGGAGGCGACCGCGCGGGCCTCTTCGGGGGTGAGTGGGTTCCTCCGCTGCCCCGCCCCTTCCCGGAACTGGGTGGCTGGGCCCCCAGGCCCCGCGGACCCCGTCGCCTGGTCCGCCGGGTGCGCCGGGTGCGCCGGGTGGCGGCGTGCGGGCACTGAGTCGTGGGCGGACGCGGACATGGACGCGTCGTGCTCCCGGGCGCGGGGCAGTTCGGCGCGCGCGTGCTCGTGCGACTGCGCGTGCGCGTCCAAGTCCGAGTGCGTGCGAGCTGCGGGTACGACGCCGGGGTGCCGGCTGGTCCCGCCGGCCCACTGCGCCGGGTCCTGGGCATCGCCGTGGAACCGTTCGGCAGCACCATCGGCGTCAGCCTCGGCGCGCGTCGCGGTGCGGGTCTCGGGATCGGCGCTGGTCTCCGGGCCGACGCCGGGGCCGGTCTCGCCTTCGGCCGAGCCACGATCGGGCGTCGCCGCCGGCCGCTCCGTGAGGAGGCTGTCCCACTCCGCCTCCGCCGCGTCCGGGACGTCGTCGTGGAACGCATCGGCGGAAACGTACCCCTCGGCGCCGAACTCGACCGCAGCGCCAGCCGCCGTGCCGGCCTCCGACCCACCTTCCACCCCCGCTCCGCCCAGCCTCGCCGCCGGGCGCTCCGTGAGAAGGGTGTCCCACTCCCCCGCATCCGGGGCGTCGTCGTGGAACGCACCGGCGGATGCGTACCCCTCGGCGCCGGTCGCGGTGTCCGCTTCGGCGCTCCACTCGCCTGTCGCGGGGGCTCGGCCGGATGCCGGCGCAGGCCGCTCCGTCAGGAGCGTGTCCCAGTCCTCCGGGTCGGCGTCGTAGTCCCCATCGGTGCCGGCGGCAGCCTCGGCCGGGGCCGTCGCCAGTGCCTTCAAGTGGGCCATGACCGTCTCCGCCGCCCGGCGGCGCCGGGCCATGGACGCCGGATCCAGCGGCAGGGGCCAGGCCCGGTCCGCCGCCGACTCGCGCAGGGTCGGGTTCTCCTCGCCCTCCGCCGGCTCGTCCGCCCACGCCTCGATCTCGCCGAATCCGGCCGTGCAGTGCTCGTACAGGGCATGCAGGAAGGCGGACGGGCCGCGCGGCTTCTTCTGGGTCGGGCCCCACCAGTGGCCCGAACCGAGCAGCAGCGAGCGCGGGCGGGTGAACGTGACGTACCCGAGGCGCAGTTCCTCCGTGTGCTGGTGGGCCTTCATCTCGTCCTTGAAGGCCTTGATGCCCTTGGCGTCCCAGTCGTCCACGTCCGGGAGCGTCTTGGCGTCGCCGCGCAGCGCGTGCGGCAGGACCTTGGCCTGGGAGGTCCACGAGTCGCGGGACTGCTCGCTCGGGAAGTGGCCCGTGACCAGGCCCGGCGCGGCCACGACGTCCCACTCCAGGCCCTTGGACTTGTGGGCGGTGAGGACCTTGACGGTGTTCTCGCCACCGGGCAGGGCGTTGTCCAGGCCCTTCTCGTACTGGGCGGCCGTGCGCAGGAAGGCGAGGAAAGCGAGCAGGTTCGCCTCGCCGTCGAGCGCCGCGAATCCCGCCGCCGTGTCCAGGAAGTTGCTCAAAGTCTCGCGCCGGCGAGCGGCCAGGGCGTGCGGGGACGCGGACAGCTCCACTTCGAGGCCCGTCGTGGCCAGCACCCTGTGCAGTACGTCCATGAGCGGGTCCGCGAGCGAGCGCCGCAGGTCGCGCAGCTCGGCTGCCAGGCGGGCGAAGCGGACCCGGGCGTCCGCCGAGAAGGGCAGGCCGTCGTCCGTACCGCCGCCGCCGGCCTCCAGGAACGTGTCGAGCGCGTCCGCCAGGGAGATGACCTCCGCCGGGTCCACGCCCTCGACGGCCTCGGCCAGCCTGCCGTCGGGGTCGGCGCCCGCGTCGGTTCCCCGCGCGCGGTGGACGAGCAGGCGCGCGCGGCGCCCGAGCAGCGCCAGGTCGCGCGGGCCGATGCGCCAGCGCGGGCCGGTGAGGATGCGTACGAGCGAGGCATTGGCACCGGGATCCTGGAGCACTTCGCAGACCGCGACGAGGTCCGCGACCTCGGGGAGGTGGAGCAGCCCGGAGAGGCCGACCACCTCCACCGGTACGTCGCGGGCCACCAGCGCGCCCTGGATCTCGGCGAAGTCGCCCGCCGTACGGCACAGGACGGCGATCTCGCCGGGTTCCTTTCCCGTACGGACAAGGTGGGCTATCGAGTCGGCCAGCCACGCGATCTCCTGTGCGTGGGTGGGCAGGAGGGCGCACCGGACGATGCCGTCGCGCTCGGCGCCCGGGGCGGGGCGCAGCGCCTCCACGCCCTCGTGCATGGCGCGCAGCGGGACGGCGAGGCCGTTGGCGAGGTCGAGGAGGCGGCCGCCGCTGCGGCGGTTCTCGCTGAGCGAGAAGCGGGCCGCGGGGCTCCCGTCGGCGTACGGGAAGTGGGCCGGGAAGTCGTCGAGGTTGGCGACGGACGCGCCGCGCCAGCCGTAGATCGCCTGGCAGGGGTCGCCGACCGCCGTCACCGCGTGCCCGGTGCCGCCGCCGAACAGGCCGGAGAGGAGCAGGCGCTGCGCGACCGACGTGTCCTGGTACTCGTCGAGCAGGACGACCCGGAATTCGTCGCGCAGGATCCGGCCGGCTTCCTCGCTGGTGAGCGCGAGCTCGGCGGAGAGCGCGATCTGGTCGCCGAAGTCGAGGAGGTCGCGGCTGCGCTTGGCCTCGCGGTAGCGGGTGGTGAGTTCGAGCAGTTCGAGTCGGGCGGCGGCGGCTTCGGGGACCTTGCGCAGGTCGGCGTTGGAGAGCTTGACGGACGCGAGGGTGCTGAGGAGTTCGGTGTCGTACGTCGCGAGGCGGGCCGGCTTCACCAGGTGCTCGGCGAGCTCGCCGTCCAACGCCAGCAGGTCACTGACCAGGGACGGGAAGGATTTGGTGAGCGCCGGATACGGGCCGGGCGCCTCCCGCAGCACGCGCGCGGCGAGCTGGTAGCGGGTGGCGTCGGCGAGGAGGCGGGCGGTCGGTTCGAGGCCGATGCGCAGGCCGTGCTCGGCGAGGAGCTGTCCGGCGAAGGCGTGGTACGTGGAGATCCTGGGCTCGCCGGGAGGGTTGTCCGGGTCGATGACGTCGGGGTCGGTCACTCCGGCGCGGATCAGTGCCTTGCGGACGCGCTCGGCGAGCTCGCCGGCCGCCTTGTTGGTGAAGGTGAGGCCGAGTACCTGCTCGGGCGCGACCTGGCCCGTGCCGACCAGCCACACCACCCGCGCGGCCATGACCGTCGTCTTGCCCGAACCGGCTCCGGCCACGATGACCTGCGGGGCAGGCGGTGCGGTGACGCACGCCATCTGCTCCGGGGTGAACGGGATGCCGAGGAGCTCTTTGAGCTGCTCGGGGTCGGTGATTCGAGCTGACACCCCAGAGAGGCTATCCGGCCCCACTGACAACCACGGACCGTGAAGCTTCCGCTACTCGACGATGTGGCGGCCCTCCGGCTGTGCGCTGCACGCGGCGCGGAAGGCGCAGTGCGTGCAGTGCTGGCCGGTCGCCGGACTGAATCGTTCGTCGAGTACGCGGCCGGCCGCGGTGGCGAGCAGATCGCCGACCCACTCCCCGGCGAGCGGCTCCTGCGCCTGGATCTTGGGGAGTGCTTCCCCGCCGTCCTTCTTGGCGGCCGCTTGGCGCAACTGTACGAGTTCGGCGCCGCCGGGCTCGGGGCGCGTTCCGCCGAACGCCTCGTCCACGGCGCCTTCCCGTACGGCGAGCTGGTAGACGGCGAGCTGCGGGTGGTGGGCGACCTCATCGCGCGTTGGGGTCGCTTTTCCGGTCTTGAAATCGACGACGTACGCCCGTCCCTCGGCGTCCTTTTCGACGCGGTCCATGGAACCTCGGATGCGCACCTCGTACTCTCCGCCCGCCTCCAGGGTCACGTCGAAGTCGTGCTCGGTCGCGACCGGGGTGCGGCCGCCCCGGTCCATGACGTGCCACTGGAGGAAGCGTTCCAGTGCCACTCGGGCGTGCTCCTTCTCCTGCGTGGACTTCCAGGGGGCGTCGAACGCGAGAGCGTTCCAGACGGAGTCGAGGCGTTCCATGAGTACGGCGAGGTCGGCGGGCGTACGGCCGGACGCGACCTCGTCGGCCAGGACGTGCACGACGTTGCCGAAGCCCTGGGCGGCGGTCGCGGGTGCGTCCGCCTTTACCTCGCGTCCCAGGAACCACTGGAGGGAGCACGTGTTCGCGAGCTGGTCCAGTGCGCTTCCCGAGAGCGCCACGGGCTCGTTCCGGTCGCGCAGCGGGATGCTGCTGTGCGTCGGGTCGTACAGGCCCCACCAGCGGTACGGGTGCGCCGAAGGGACCAACGGCTGGCCGTCCTCGTCCGCGAGGGCGGCGAGGCGGGCCAGCCTGCGGGCGGCCGCGTCGCGCAGCGCGGGGGTGGCCGCCGGGTCGACGGTGGTGGCGCGCAGTTCGGCGACGAGTGCGGCCACGGCGAGGGGGCGGCGGGGGCGGCCTGTGACGTCCTTGGGTTCGACACCGAGTTCGGTGAGGAAGCGGGAGGGCTGGTCGCCGTCGTCGGTGGGGGCCTTGACGGCGGTGACGACGAGGCGCTCGCGGGCGCGGGTCGCTGCGACGTAGAAGAGCCGTCGTTCCTCGGCGAGGAGGGCGCCGGGGGTGAGGGGCTCGGCGAGGCCGTCGCGCCCGATCCGGTCGGCTTCGAGGAGCGAACCTCGGCGGCGCAGGTCCGGCCACAGGCCCTCCTGCACGCCCGCCACGACCACCAGGCGCCACTCCAGCCCTTTTGACCGGTGCGCGGTCATCAGGCGTACGGCGTCAGGGCGTACGGCGCGCTTGCTGAGGGTGTCGGCGGCGATGTCCTGGGCGTCGAGCTCTTCGAGGAAGTTCAGGGCGCCGCGGCCGCCGGAGCGTTCCTCGGCGCGGGCGGCGGTGTCGAACAGTGCGCACACGGCGTCGAGGTCGCGGTCGGCGTTGCGGCCGGCCGCGCCGCCGCGCAGGGCGGCGCGTTCGAGGCGCCCCGGCCAGGGGGTGCCGTTCCACAGCTCCCAGAGGGCCTCTTCGGCGGTGCCGCCGGCTTCGAGGAGGGTGCGGGCCCCCCGCAGGAGCGCGCCGAGGCGCTGGGCGCCGCGGGCGTACGCCGGGTCGTGCGCGGCCAGCCGCTCCGGTTCGGCGAGGGCGCGGGCGAGCAGCTCGTCGGAGGGCGGCGGGAGCCGGTTCCCGGCGGCGCGCTCCTCGTCGCGCAGGGCGCGGCCGAGACGGCGGAGGTCGGCGGTGTCCATGCCGGCGAGGGGCGAGGCGAGCAGTTCGGCGGCGACGTCCGTGCTGAGCCAGGTGCTGGTCGTGGCGGGCGGGACGGGACTCCCCTGGCCCTCGTCCTGGTCCCGGCCCTCGCCTTGGCCGACGTCCCCGGCTTCGGACTGCGGGGCGGGGGCGGTGGAGTTCCCCTGACCCGCCCCTTCCCGAAACTGGGGGACAAGCCCCCCAGGCCCCCCGGAAGCGGCAGCTTCGCGCCGCACGACGGACCCGTCCGACCCGCCCGGGACGTCGCCCTCAGGACGTACAAGAGGCGCCACCGACCCGCCCACGGCGTCGGCTTCGCGGCGGCCGGTGGGTGCCTCAGCGGCACCGTCGTCGGCGGGCCCGGTCGGTCGAGTGAGGGCTGCTTCGGCCACTGCTCGTAGGGCCGTCAGCAGGGGGGTCACGGCAGGCTCGTGGCGCAGGGCGAGGTCATCGCCGTCGATCTCCAGGGGGACGCCCGCGGAGGTCAGGGCGCGGCGTACGGCGGGGATCGTGCGGCCGCCCGCTCGTACCAGTACCGCCATCTCGTTCCACGGCACGCCCTCCTCCAGGTGGGCACGGCGCAGGATGTCCGCGATGTTGTCGAGCTCCGTGCCCGCCGTCGGGTACGTGAAGACCTCCGCGTGGCCCCCTTCGCGTACCGCGGCGAGGTCGCGGTGCGCCCGAACCTTTTCGGCCGGCAGGCGCGTCAGCGGCATCCTGCGGGTGAGCCGGCGGGTGGCCTCCAAGAGGCCCGCTCCCGAGCGGCGGGAGGTCGTCAGGACCTCCACCGGGGAAGGGCTGCCGTCCGTTCCCCGGAACGTGTCCGGGAAGTCGAGGATGCCGCCGACGTCCGCACCGCGGAACGCGTAGATCGACTGGTCCGGGTCGCCGAACGCCACCAGGGTGCGCCCCGAACCGGCCAGCGCGTGCAGGAGGCGGACCTGTGCCGGGTCGGTGTCCTGGTACTCGTCCACGAAGACCGCGTCGTACTGGGCGCTGAGCCGGCCCGTGAGCTCCGCCTGCTCGGCGAGCAGCACCGCGCGGTGGACCAGTTCGGCGTAGTCCAGGACGCCCTGCATGTCGAGTACGTCGAGATATTCGGCCAGGAAGGCCGCCGCGGCCTTCCAGTCGGGCCGCCCGGTACGCGCCGCGAAGGCCCCCAGGGCGTCGGGGCCGAGCCCCAGTTCCCGGCTGCGGGCCAGGACCGCCCGCACCTCGTCGGCGAAGCCGCGCGTCGTGAGGCAGGCGCGCAGTTCGTCCGGCCAGTGGATGGGCGAGGGACGGCCGTCCCGCTCCAGGGCCACGTGGCCCGCCAGCAGGTCACGTACCGCCACGTCCTGTTCGGGGCCGGACAGCAGCCGCAGCGGTTCGCTGAAGAGGTCGCTGTCCTGGTGGGCGCGGACCAGGGCGTAGCAAAAGGAGTGAAAGGTGGTGGCCTGCGGCCCGTACGCACCGCCGAGCCTAAGTGCCATCCGGTCGCGCAGTTCCACCGCGGCCTTGCGGCTGAAAGTGAGCACCAGGATGCGCTGAGGGTCGGCTCCCTTGGCGACACGCGCGGCGACCGCCTCCACGAGTGTCGTCGTCTTGCCGGTGCCCGGTCCCGCGAGGACCAGCAGCGGACCGCCCACATGGTCAACCACCGCGCGCTGTCGCGCGTCAAGAAGAGGAGGATCCACCGGGCCCGGCGGTGTACGCACCAGCCGGTACGCGCCCGGGGTCCGCTGCCGCGCCTTACGGTGCGGCGGATTCCAGGCGGAAACTGCGGAACCTGCGGAACCTGGGGGATCTGCGGAAGGGGAGGAGCTCACGTGGATCGCCGGTCCTGGTGGGTGTACGGGTTGAATTGCCGCCCCGCGCGGGGCGCGGGGGATGCGGGATGAGCGGTACGCGCGTGCCGCGTGCGGAGGACGACGCTACGCCAGTGGGCGACCGGGACGCAGCGGGTCCGCGTCCTGTCCCGCCCGGTGCCTCGCCCGGCGCCTCCTCCGGCGCCCCCTGCGGTCCGGCCATTCCCCACCGCGACCGCGCATGCAGGAAGCTGTCAGGTGTGAGTCGTGTGAGCTTGTGCACTTCCGCCGGAACCGGCCGTGCCGCCGTCCCACCTCGCCTGCTTCATGTCCAGGCGCGGCAGGTGGGTCCCGGACTGCCGGGAGGCCGTCCGCAGTGGGGTGCCCTCCGCGCGGTAGTGGTCCAGCGCCCGCAGTTCGTGGCCCGGCAGCAGTACGCCGTCGGAACGCACGACGCGCCACCAGGGCGCGCCGCCGCCGTAGAGCGCCATGACCCGCCCGACCTGGCGGGGGCCGCCCTCCTCGAGCCACTCGGCGACGTCCCCGTACGTCATCACACGGCCGGGTGGAATCATCTCGGCCACCTCCAGTACGCGCTCGGCGTACTCGGGCAGTGCGGAGTCTTCCGGCTCGTGGCTCATCCGGTCCATCCTGCACCACGCCGCCGACAGTGGGCGCTGCTCCACGGGGAGTATCCAAAACACGCGAAACACTCCACGCCCCCGCAATGCACCCTGATGCCCCCCTGTGTCATCCGGTCATGCCACCATCATCCGGGCGGTGACAGGTGATACGAGATCAAGAGGAAACAACGAACGAGCAGGGCGTGCAGCCTCCGCCGGCGGCGAGTACCCCCGGCGCCGAGTCACGCCCTGACGCATCCGAAAGGCCCACGAAGAACATGAACTGCGGGCCCGAAGGAAGCAACATCGACGGGGTCTCCGGCGACGAACCACTGCTCTCCGCGCGCGTACACCGCCCGTCCGACCTGGTACGACTGCTCGTCGGCGTGCTGGGCATCGTGTGCGTACTCGGCATCGCGGCCTTCGCGCACGGCACCGCGTCCGGGCTCGAACAGGACATCAGCAAGGGCACCGGCCAGACCCCCGACGTCTTCATCAAACTGGCCGGCCTGATCTCCAGCATCGCCGTACTGATCCTCCCGGTCGCCTTCGCGATCGAGCGGCTGATCAAGCGCGACGGACTGCGGATCGCGGACGGCGTACTCGCGGCCGTGCTCGCGCACGGTGTCGCGCTCGCCACCGACCTGTGGGTCTCCGAGGCCGCCCCCGACACGATCAGGGAAGCGCTCACACAGGCGACGGCGAACGGCGAACTGACCGATCCCGTGCACGGTTACCTGGCGCCCGTCATCGCGTACATGACGGCGGTCGGCATGGCGCGCAGGCCGCGCTGGCGCGTGGCGCTGTGGGCGGTGCTGCTGCTCAACTCGTTCGCCGTACTGGTCGGCCGCCAGACCACACCGTTCTCGATCATCGTGACCGTGCTGATCGGCTGGACGGTCGCGTACGGGACGCTCTACGCCGTCGGTTCCCCGAACGTACGGCCCACCGGCCAGACCCTCCTCGCGGGGCTGCGACACGTCGGGTTCCGTCCGGTGACGGCGATGCGCGCCGAGGACGTACCCGACTCGGCCGAGCAGGGCGACCGCGGCCGCCGCTACCTCGTCACCCTGGAGGACGGGCCGCCCCTCGACGTCACCGTCGTCGACCGCGAGCAGCAGGCGCAGGGGTTCTTCTACCGCGTGTGGCGTCAGGTGACCCTGCGCGGCATCACCCAGCGCCGCTCGATCCAGTCCCTGCGCCAGGCCCTGGAGCAGGAGGCGCTGCTCGCGTACGCCGCCATCGCCGCCGGGGCCAACGCGCCCAGGCTGATCGCCACGTCCGAGCTCGGTCCCGACGCCGTGATGCTCGTGTACGAGCACCTGGGCGGCCGTTCGCTGGACTCGCTGCCCGACGAGGAGATCACCGACGAGCTGCTGCGCGGTGCCTGGCGCCAGGTGAAGGCCCTCCAGTCGCGCCGTATCGCGCACCGGAGGCTGGTCGGCGACGCGATTCTGGTGGATCGTTCCGGCAGGGTGATCCTGACCGATCTGCGCGGCGGCGAGATCGCGGCCGGCGACGTCGTCCTGCGCATGGACGTCGCCCAGCTCCTGACGACGCTCGCGCTGCGCACCGGCGCCGAGCGGGCCGTGGCCGCCGCCGTGGAGGTGCTGGGCCCCGACGCGGTCGCCGACAGCCTGCCGCTGCTCCAGCCGATCGCCCTCAGCCGCTCCACCCGCTCCACGCTGCGCAAGTTGGCGCGCGAACGCTCGCAGCGTGAGCGCGAGGCGGTAATCGACGCATCACACGCCGCCAAGCCGGACGGGGCCGCCGCGCCGGGCGCCGCCGAGGCCGCGGCGGCCAATGGCCGCAAGGACACACGGGCGGAGAAGAAGGCCGAGAAGGGGGCCATAGAGGACGCGCTGGAGAAGGCACGCGAAGAGGACCTGCTGACGCAGATCCGCCACCAGGTGCTGCTGATCCGTCCGCAGGCACTGGTCGAGCCGGCCCGCCTCGAACGCATCAGGCCCCGCACGCTCATCAGCGTCATCGCCGGCGCGTTCGCCGCGTACTTCCTGATCTCGACCCTGATGGCCAACGACATGAGCGAAGCGATCGCGAAGGCGGACTGGCGCTGGGCTGCGGTGGCCGTGCTGTTCTCGGCGCTGAGCTACCCGGCCGCGGCGATGAGTCTGCTGGGCTTCGTACCCGAGAAGGTGCCCTTCTGGCGCACCGTCAAGGCGCAGGTGGCCGGTTCCTTCGTGAAGCTGGTCGCGCCGGCGGCGATCGGCGGCGTGGCGCTCAACACCCGTTTCCTCCAGCGCGCCGGGGTACGCCCCGGACTGGCGGTGGCGAGTGTCGGCGCCTCGCAGCTCTTCGGCCTCGCGGCCCACATCACGCTGCTGATGATTTTCGGTTACGTGACGGGCACCGAACGGACCCCCACGCTCTCCCCGTCCCGGACGGTCATCGCCGGACTGCTGACGGCGGCGGTGCTGGCGCTTGTGGTGACCGCCGTGCCGATCCTGCGCAGGTTCGTGGTGACGCGGGTGCGGTCGTTGTTCGCGGGTGTGGTGCCCCGCATGCTCGACGTACTGCAGCGGCCGCAGAAGCTCATCACCGGTATCGGCGGGATGCTGCTGCTGACCGCGGCGTTCGTGATGTGCCTGGACGCGTCGATTCGCGCCTTCGACAGCGATACCCGCCTGAGCTACGCCACCATCGCGGTGGTCTTCCTGACCGCCAACGCAATCGGTTCCGCGGTACCGACGCCCGGCGGTGTCGGCGCGGTCGAGGGCGCGCTCATCGCGGCGCTGTCGGTCGCGGGACTGCCCGCGGGGATCGCGGCGCCGGCGGTGCTGCTGTACCGGCTGCTGACGTTCTGGCTGCCGGTGCTGCCGGGCTGGCTGTCCTTCAACCAGCTGACACGCAAGGAGCAGCTGTAGAGGCTGCTGGTCGCTCTGGTCTCTTCGTACGAGCCACACCGCAGCTGCCAGGAGCATCGACCGATCTTCCTTGCAGGTGCGGCTAGAACGGCCGTACATTGCCGCACATGCGGTCCTACACCACTCAGCAGGCGGCGCGGCTTCTCGGCGTCAGCCCCGACACCGTCCGCCGCTGGGCCGACGCCGAGCGGATCACCACGCGCAGGGACGAGACCGGCCGGCGGCTGATCGACGGCCCCGTTCTCGCGGCGTACGCGGTCGAGCTGGCCCAGCAGGCCAATGAGCATGGCGACATCCCGTACACGACCGCGCGCAACGCCTTCGCCGGGATCATCACCGGGGTGAAGCTCGGCGATGTCGCGGCCCAGGTCGAGATACAGGCGGGCCCGCACCGGCTGGTGTCCCTGCTCACCCGGGAGGCGGTCGAGGAGCTCGGCCTGGAGGTCGGGATGGAGGCGGTGGCCCGCGTGAAGTCGACCAATGTCCATATCGACCGTGTGTGAACCGGCTGTGTCCCAGCCGGTCGTTACCGACACCCCGGGGGTTTCCGTGCGACGCCGTACCGTCCTTCCCGTCATCACCACCTCGCTGCTGCTCGCCCCCCTGCTCGTCGCGTGCGGCGGTGAAAGCGGTGAGAAGGCGGGCTCCAAAGCGGGCGCCACCGAGATCACCGTCCTCGCCGCGGCCTCGCTCACCGATGTGTTCACGGCGGCCGGAGCGGCGTACGAGAAGGAGCACTCCGGCACGAAGGTCACCTTTTCCTTCAACGGCTCTCAGGAACTCGCCTCGCAGGTACGGCAAGGCGTGCCCGCCGACGCTCTGGTCACCGCCGACACGAAGACCATGGACGGGCTGAAGGAGAACACCGGCGAACCGGTCGTCATCGCCAAGAACCGCCTCACCATCGCCACCGCCCAGGGCAACCCGGCGAAGATCGGCGGCCTGAAGGACCTCTCCAGGAGCGGTCTGAAGGTGGTTCTCGCGGCGCCCGAGGTGCCGGTCGGCCGTTACAGCCAGAAGATTCTGGACGGGGCGGGTGTGAAGGTGAAGCCCGTCTCCCAGGAGCCGAATGTGCGCGCGGTACTGAGCAAGGTGGAGCTGGGCGAGGCCGATGCCGGTCTGGTGTACGTGACCGACGCCACGGCGGCCAGGGGCAAGGTCGCCACCGTCGCCGTACCCGACGCGCAGAACGCCGTCGCCTCCTATCCGGCCGCCGTACTCGACGATTCGAAGCACGGCGAGGAGGCCTCGGACTTCGTGAAGTGGCTCGCCTCCCCGAAGGCGCAGAAGCTGCTGCGTGACGCGGGATTCCAGGCGCCGTGAGCACGGTGAAGGGGCGCGCGCCGCTCGCCCTCACGCTGCCGGCCGGGCTGGCCGTCGTCTTCCTGCTGCTCCCGCTGGCGGGGGTACTCGCCGGTGCGCCGTGGTCGACGCTTCCCCGGCGGCTGACCGCGCCCGCGGTGACCGAGGCGCTGGGTCTGTCCTTGGTGGTCTCGGGCTGGGCGCTGCTCCTGTCGCTCGTCCTGGGCGTACCGCTGGCGTGGCTGCTCGCCCGCGTGTCGTTCCGCGGCAAGGCGCTGGTGCGGGTCCTGGTGATGCTGCCGATGGTGCTGCCGCCGACGGTCGCCGGTGTGGCGCTGCTTCAGGGGTACGGGCGGCGCGGGCTGATCGGCGAGCAGTTGTCGGACTGGTTCGGGGTGACCTTGCCGTTCTCGACGGCGGGGGCGGTCGTAGCGTCCGCGTTCGTCTCGATGCCGTTCCTGGTGATCAGCCTGGAAGGGGCGCTGGCCGGACTGCACCCGCGGTACGAGGAGACGGCCGTCTCGCTCGGCGCGTCGCCGCTGCGGACCTTCTTCACGGTGACCGTTCCGATGGTCGCGCCGGGGCTGCTCGCGGGTGCGGCACTGTGCTGGGCGAGGGCGCTGGGCGAGTTCGGGGCGACGATCACGTTCGCCGGCAATCTGCCGGGCACCACGCAGACCCTGCCGCTCCAGGTCTATCTGCTGCTGCAGAACGACCCGGACGGCGCGGTGGCGGTGTCGCTCCTGCTGCTCGCGGTGGCGACCGCCGTGCTGATCGCGCTGCGGGGCCACTGGCTCGCCCCGCAGCGTGGGTCCCGTGACACACGGACACCGCCCCCTGATGAGCCCCTGGAGGCCGCTCCGGCCCCCGGCTCGCTGTCCGCCGGCCCGGAGGCCCTGGCCGACGGTGGGGAGGCGCCCCGGTGGCCGCTCGTCGCAGAAATCGACGGGCACGCGCGCGTGGGGCTCGATGTCGAGGGCGGTAGTACGGTCGCCGTCGTAGGACCCAACGGTGCGGGCAAGACCACCCTCCTGCGCGCGCTCCTGGGACTCACCGACCGGGCAACCGCACGCTCCCTCCGGCTCGGCGAAAGGGACGTGTCCTCGCTCCCGCCGCACCGGCGCGGCATCGCCTGGGTGCCGCAGGACGGCGCGCTGTTCCCGCACATGACCGCGCTCGCCAACACGGCGTACGGGAGAACGTCCCAGGGCGCTTCCAAGGCGCACGCCCGCGCGGAGGCGCAGGAGTGGCTCGACCGCCTCGGTGTCGGGCACCTCGCGCACCGCAGGCCCAGCCAGCTCTCCGGGGGCCAGGCCCAGCGCGTCGCACTCGCCCGCGCCCTCGCCGCACGGCCCCGGCTGCTCCTCCTCGACGAACCGCTCGCCGCACTCGACCAGACGACAAGGGCCCGCGTCCGGCACACCCTGCGCGACCACCTGGCGGGCTTCCGGGGCGTCTGCCTGATCGTCACGCACGACCCGGTCGAGGCCGTTTCGCTGGCGGACCACGTGCTCGTACTGGAAGAGGGCGAGTCGGTGCAGTACGCGCCTCCGGCGGAGGTCGCGCGGCACCCTCATTCGCCCTGGGTGGCCCGGATGCTCGGCCGCAACGCCTGGCCCGGCACGGCCACGGCGGACGGCCTGGAACTGCTCGACGGCGCACACCTGGTCGCCGCCGAACCGCTCCCGGGCGGCTCCTCCGGCCTCGCCGTCGTGGGCCCGGAGGCGGTCTCCGTACACCGGAGCCGACCCTCGGGAAGCCCGCGCAACAACTGGCCGGGAACGGTCCGCGAGCTGACCGCACACGGGAGCCGACTGCGCGTCCTGATCGACGCCGCCCCGGAAGTCGTAGCGGAGGTCACTCCGGCGGCTGCCGCGGAGCTGGGGCTCGCGGAGGGCGTGCGGGTATGGGTCAGCGTGAAGGCGACCGAGGTCACCCTGGTAGCGCTTTGAGACGTTCCCCGGAACGCCTGTAAGAGGCACCCGGGTACGTCACCGAGGCATACCCGGGTGCGCCTGTGAGACGTACCCCGGAACGCCCCGTACGCCGTCCCGAATGGCGCTTCCCGGGGCGCACCCTCCCGCGCCCCGTCGCACGATGGGTTCATGCCGACTTCCGCCGCCCTGCGTGCCACGGCCGTCCTCGCCGCCACCGCCGTTCTCGTGTCCCTCGCCGGCTGCTCCGACAACGGCGGCAAAGGCAAGGACGGGAACGGGGACAACGACCTCGCCGCCCAGAAGCTCGAATGGGAGGACTGCCCCGCCCCGTCCGCGGCGGAGGGCGGCGGCACCTCCCCCTCCCCCCTCTCCGGCGGCACCACCTGGCAGTGCGCCTTCATGGACGTCCCACGCGACTACGCGAAGCCCGACGGCGACACGATCGAGCTGGCGCTCATCCGCGCGAAGGCCCGCGACACGAAGAACCGCATCGGCTCCCTCGTCTTCAACTTCGGCGGACCCGGCGGCTCGGGCGTGACCGGCCTGCCCTCTCTGGCCGCGAACTACGAGCGGCTGCGCTCCCGCTACGACCTGGTCAGCTTCGACCCGCGCGGCGTCGGCCGCAGCGTGGGCATCCAGTGCAAGGACGACAAGGAGCTCGACGAGTACTACGCCCAGGACAGCACCCCGGACGACGCCGCCGAGGAGAAGACCTTCACCGACAGCCTCGCGTCGTTCGCGTCCGCCTGCGAGGACAACTCGGGCGAGGACCTCCCGCACGTCGGCACCACCAACGCCGCCCGCGACATGGACCTCATGAGGCAGACCCTCGGCGACGACAAGCTGCACTACTTCGGCATCTCGTACGGCACCGAACTCGGCGGCGTCTACGCCCACTTGTTCCCGAAGAGAGTCGGCAGGGCGGTCTTCGACGCGGTCGTCGACCCCACCACGTCCTCCGAGCAGGGCTCACTCCTCCAGGTCAAGGGCTTCCAGCTCGCCCTCGACAACTTCGCCAAGGACTGCCTCGAGCGCGGCGACGCGTGCACGCTGCCCGGCAACACCGTGAAGGAGATCGAGGACTTCATCGTCGATCTCCTCAAGCGGCTGGACAAGAAGCCCGTCAAAGGAATCGGCAACCGCGAACTGACACAGAGCCACGCCGCCAACGGCGTCCTCCAGACGCTCTACTCCCAGGAGTACTGGAAGTACCTGGAGCAGGGCCTCAACGACGCGGACGGCGGCAACGGCGAGCTTCTGCTCAGCCTCTCCGACGCCCTGAACGGCCGGGGCCCCGACGGCTCGTACAGCAACATCGGCGCCGCCAACGCCGCCATCAACTGTGTGGACTCCAAGGCGCGTTTCGACATGGCGCAGACCAAGGCGAAGCTCCGCGAATTCCGCGAGGTATCACCCGTCTTCGGCGACTTCCTCGGCTGGGGCCTGATGGGCTGCTCCCAGTGGCCCGTGGACGGCGAGCGGGACACCCCCGATGTGAGCGCGCCCGGCTCGGCCCCCATCCTCGTCATCGGCAACACCGGAGACCCGGCGACGCCCTACGCGGGCGCGAAGAAGATGGCCGACGAGCTCGGCAAAGGCGTCGGCGTCGTTCTGACGTACAAGGGCGAGGGCCACGGCGCGTACAACAGCGGCGACAGGTGCGTGCAGGCAGCGGTGGACGCGTACCTGCTGAGAGGCAAGGTGCCGGCCGACGGAACCGTATGCCCGTAAGCCTGCCAGCCGGCCTGTCAGTGGGCCTGTCAGTGGGCCTGTCAGTGGGGCCGCCTAGGATGACGAATCAGTTTTCGAGTCCTGGGCGGGGTGGGGGGCCACGATGGCAAATCTTGTACGGGCAGTCGCCCTGGCAGCCGCTGCGCTCCTCGCTGCGGGGGCGGCCACCGGCTGCGACAGCGGCTCCACCGGCGGCGGCGACAAACCCGCCCGCCAGGGCACGCCCCACGACGACCGCGAAGGCAGCGACGGCAGCGACGGCAGTGAAGGCGGCAAAGGCGGCGAAACCCACGCCGGCAAGCTGCCCGCCCTCCCCTCCGCGCTCACCGGCCAGCGCCTCGACTGGAAGCGCTGCGCCGCGCCCCGCAAGGCGGACGGCAGCGCCGCCCGGGCCCCCGGCGGCGACTGGCAGTGCGCCACCCTCACCGCGCCACTGGACTACCGCGAGCCGGCCGGCGAGACGATCGGTATCGCGCTGATCCGCTCCAGGGCGACCGACGCCGACCGGCGCATCGGCTCGCTCCTG
Organism: Streptomyces sp. NPDC002994; assembly: GCF_040611155.1. Classification (NCBI taxonomy): domain Bacteria; kingdom Bacillati; phylum Actinomycetota; class Actinomycetes; order Kitasatosporales; family Streptomycetaceae; genus Streptomyces; species Streptomyces sp. NPDC002994. The sequence goes on along the minus strand of NZ_JBEXNQ010000031.1, from coordinate 60,243 downwards.
TTCAACTTCGGCGGGCCGGGCGGCTCGGGCGTCGCGGCGATGCCGGGGCACGCGCCGGGCTTCACCACCCTGCACACCCGCTACGACCTGGTCAGCTTCGACCCGCGCGGCGTCGCGGAGAGCTCCGCCGTCGTCTGCCAGGACGACCGGCAGGCCGAGGCCTCCTTCCGGCTGGACTTCACCCCCGACACCGCCGCCGAGGAGAAGGCCTACCTCGACGACGCGGCAGCGTTCGGCGCGGGCTGCGCCAAGCGCTCCGGCAAGGTCCTGCCGTACGTCGCGACCAGCAGCGCGGCCCGCGACATGGACCTGATCCGCCAGGTCCTCGGCGACAAGAAACTGAACTACTTCGGCTTCTCGTACGGCACAGAGCTCGGCGGCACGTACGCCCACCTCTTCCCTGGGCACGTCGGGCGCATGGCGCTGGACGCGGTCGTCGACCCGACCGCCGACTTCGTCCATCACTCGCGCAACCAGGCGCTGGGCTTCCAGCGCGCGCTGGACAACTACTTCGAGAGCACCGGCACCACCGCCGAGGCCGGCACGAAGCGCGTCGTGCGGCTCCTCGGCCGGCTCGACAAGAAGCAGCTGCCGACCACCGCCGGACGTCCGCTCACCCAGAGCCTCGCGGTCACGGGCATCATGTCCCAGCTCTACAGCGAGGACAGCCGGCCGACGCTCACCAAGGCCCTGCGCGAGGCGGAGAACGGCGACGGCACGACGCTGCTGAGGCTCGCCGACGGATACAACGGCCGCGACGCGCGAGGGCGCTACAGCACGGCGCACCACGCGCAGCGCGCCATATCCTGCGCCGACGCCGAGGGACGCGTGAGCGGCGAGGAGGTCAGGAGGACCCACCTGGCCGACTTCCGGAAGGTCTCCCCCGCCTTCGGCCCGTACCTCGCCTGGGACCTGGCCGGCTGGTGCGCCTCATGGCCGGTCGACGGCGAGCGCGAGACCCCCGAGGTCGGCGCGAAGGGCGCGCCCCCGGTCCTGGTGATCGGCGGCACGGGCGACTCGGCCACGCCGTACGAGGGTTCGCTGCGGATGGTCGAGGAGCTGGGGGAGGGCGTGGGCGTGCAGATCACGTACGAGGGCGAGGGCCACGGCGCGTACCTCACGGGCAACGGCTGCCTGGCCCGCGCCGTGGACCCGTACTTCCTGAACGGCAGGGTCCCGGCGAACGACACGACCTGCTCCTAACAGCGCTGCCCTCCGGCGTGTACGCGCCGCCTGCCCCCGCACCACTGTCACAGTGACCGTAAATCCCGAATGTCGGATTTGCGCGAATCGGTGAATCAGGGAGAGTGGTCGTGGCGCACGTGCATGTGATCCTCAATCAGAAGGGCGGCGTGGGTAAGTCCACGCTCGCCGTCAATCTCGCCGCCGTCACAGCCGACGTACTCGGCGCCGGGGCCAAGGGCGAGCGGCCGCCCGTCGTCGCGGTCTCGATCGACCCGCAGGGATCAGCCGTCTGGTGGTCGGAACGGGTCGGCGACGGCCTGCCGTTCGACTTCGTGCAGGCGCACGACGACCTGCCCGGACTGGCCGCGCTCTCCCGCATCCCCTCAGCCCAGCACGTCTTCGTCGATACGCCCGGCTGGCTCGACCTCGCCGAGACCGACGGCGAGGACCCGCTGGGCCAGGGGGCCGCCGCCGACGCCCTGCGCGCCGTACTCGACAGCGCGCACGACGTGATCGTGCCGATCGAGCCCGAGCCGCTCGGCTTCCAGCCCACCCAGCGCACCATCGAGCGCGTCGTGAAGCCGCGCGGACTGCCGTTCCGCGTGGTCATCAACAACTGGGACCCCCGCGACGGCAAGGCGGACCTGGACCAGACCCGGGCGTTCGTCGAGGCCCAGGGCTGGCCGCTCGCGCGGACCGTCGTACGCCACTACAAGCTGCACACCCGCGCCTCCGCCGATGGCCTCGTCGTCACGCAGTACGGCGCCAACCGCGTCGCACTCCAGGCCCGCGAGGACTTCTTCCGGCTGGCCCTGGAGGTCGGCCTCGCGGTGATCCCGGCCCCGGCCAAGCCGTCCAAGCGCACCCGCACCGCCAAAAAGGCGGTGGCGCGCTGATGGGCCGCCGCACCGATCTCGCCACCCTGCTCACCCCCGGCGGCGACCCCGCGCCGCCGGCCGGGCGGGACACGTATCCACTGACCGTCCCCGTCACGGACCTCGCCGAGAACCCCGACAACCCGCGCCACGAACTGCGCGACCTGGACGGCCTGGCGGAGACGCTGCGCGAACGCGGAGTGCTTCAGGCCCTCGGAGTCGTCTCACGCGGCGCCTTCCTCGCCGCGCATCCGGAGCACGAGGCGGCGGTCGGTGGCGCCCCGTACGTCGTCCTGCACGGCCACCGCAGGCTCGCGGCCGCCAAGCTCGCCGGGCTGCGTGAGGTGCCGGTCCTCGTACGGGAGGACGCGACCCGCACCGACGAGGACGCGCTCATCGAGAACGTCCAGCGCGACGACCTCACCGAGCTGGAGCAGGCCCAGGCCATCCAGGGCCTGATCACCTCGTACGGCTACTCCCAGCGGCAGGTGGCCGCCCGGATCGGCAAGACCCAGGGGTTCGTCTCGCAGCGGCTGTCGCTGATGAAGCTCCGCGAGGACCTTCAGGAGGCACTGGCCGACGGCCGGGTCTCGGTCGAGGACGCCCGGCGGATCGCGCGGCTGCCGCGCGACGAGCAGCAGCTGCCCGGCGCGGTGCGGGACGCGCCGGCGCCCGTTCCGAAGGCGCGGCGGCGCGATTACGGCGTAATCACCCTCGACAGCCGCAGTACGCCGGAGGAACTGGTCGAGGTGCTGCGCCGCAATCTGGCGCCCGCCGCGCTCGAAAGGGTGGCCGAGCTGCTGGCCCCGGGGCGCTGACGAGACAGCGGAAAAGGGGCCGCCCCGCACGATCACGTGCGGGGCGGCCCCTTCGTACGTACAAGCAAGAAGGCCTAGTAGATCGGCTTCTCCGGCTCGATCTGGTTGACCCAGCCGATGACTCCGCCACCGACATGCACCGCGTCCGAGAAGCCCGCCGACTTCAGCACCGCGAGGACCTCCGCACTGCGGACGCCCGTCTTGCAGTGCAGGACGATGCGCTTGTCCTGCGGCATCTCCTGGAGAGCGGCGCCCATCAGGAACTCGTTCTTCGGGATCAGCCGCGCGCCCGGAATCGAGACGATCTCGTACTCGTTCGGCTCGCGGACGTCGATGATGTCGATCTTCTCGTCGCCGTCGATCCACTCCTTGAGCTGCTTGGGAGTGATCGTGGAGCCGAGCGCCGCCTCCTGCGCCTCCTCCGACACGACGCCGCAGAAGGCCTCGTAGTCGATGAGCTCGGTGACGGTCGGGTTCTCGCCGCACACCGCGCAGTCGGGGTCCTTGCGGACCTTGACCTGGCGGTACTGCATCTCCAGGGCGTCGTAGATCATCAGCCGGCCGACCAGCGGGTCGCCCACGCCGGCCAGCAGCTTGATCGCCTCGGTGACCTGGATCGAGCCGATGGACGCGCAGAGCACGCCCAGCACGCCGCCCTCGGCGCAGGACGGGACCATGCCCGGCGGCGGCGGCTCCGGGTAGAGGCAGCGGTAGCAGGGGCCGTGCTCGGACCAGAACACGGACGCCTGGCCGTCGAAGCGGTAGATCGAGCCCCAGACGTACGGCTTGTTGAGGAGCACGCACGCGTCGTTGACCAGGTAACGGGTCGCGAAGTTGTCGGTGCCGTCAACGATCAGGTCGTACTGGGAGAAGATCTCCATCACGTTCTCGGCTTCGAGCCGCTCTTCGTGAAGGACGACATTCACGTAGGGGTTGATGCCGAGGACCGAGTCGCGGGCGGACGCGGCCTTCGAGCGGCCGATGTCGGCCTGGCTGTGGATGATCTGGCGCTGCAGGTTCGACTCGTCGACCTCGTCGAACTCCACGATGCCGAGCGTTCCCACGCCGGCCGCCGCGAGGTACATGAGCGCGGGCGAACCCAGGCCGCCGGCGCCCACGGCAAGCACCTTGGCGTTCTTCAGCCGCTTCTGCCCGTCCATCCCGACATCCGGGATGATCAGGTGGCGGGAGTACCTGCGAACCTCGTCAACAGTGAGCTCGGCAGCGGGCTCGACCAGGGGTGGCAGCGACACGGGGACTCCGTAGGTCGGTCAATCAGTACGGTTGTTCTCCGCGTAACACTGCCACGCCCCTTCTCATTCCGAGACACCCGGTCCGATCCGCGAGACGATTTCGTCCCAGTAACCGGGCAGTGTCTCGAATGGGTCGCTTTGTCCGTCGCTGTCGCTCTGGTTCCCGTCGACAGTCCGGTCCGTCATGAAGACCGTCCCCGCGCCCTGCCAGCGGGCGATGCGCACGGCCTCCTCCAGGTGCGTACGCGGCAGCCCGTGCACGAGGTGGCAGAAGCGCTCCGGCGGGTAGTCCGCCGTCCACTCCGCCACCTGTGACCAGCGGTAGTCCGTCCACGGCCCCGAGAACGTCACCAGCTGGCCGGCGATCTCCGCATAGCCCGGATAGGGGTGGGTGCCGTGCCCGAGGACCAGGTGACCGCCGCCCTCGGCCAGCCCGCCGACCGTGGTCGTGACGCGCCGCACCGCCGGGAGGTCGGTCCGGTCGGTGGGACAGCGGTCCAGATAGAACCCGTCGACGCGGTACCAGTCGCGGAACCGCTGCGCGTCGGACACGAGCTCGCCGAAGGAGCGCGTCCCGTACGCCATGTCGAGCCGGCCCAGCACGCGGACACCGGCGTTGCGGATGCGGCCCGCGGCCTCCAGGCAGTGCGGGTCGGGGCAGGTGCCGGGGCCGTTGGACACGTTGAGCACCACCCAGTGCAACGGCGTTCCCGGACGGGTGAGCTCGCCCCACTCGGCCGGGGCGACGAGCGGATGGGCGTACCCGGGGACACCGACGCCCATCCGGTCGGCGGCGGTCGCGGCCTGCGCGCGCCGTGGCCTGGTCAGATGCGGCATGCCGCCTCCATCCAGATGTCCGCGAGCGACTCCTCCAGGTTGATCCGGGGCCGCCAGCCGAGCCGGTCGCGCGCGGTGCGCACATCGGCCTGCTGCCAGCTGCCGCAGCCGTCCGGGTAGGGGTACGGGCCGCCCAGGTGCTCCGGGGACATCTCCCCGCGCGGTGCGCCGACCGAGGCGAGCACGCTGCCCACTCCGCCGTTGCGCGCCGCCGCTGCCGCGCTGCCCGGGACGTAACCGGAAGGCGCGTCGAGCTCGTGCAGGGCGCCGCCGTAACCCGCGACCCTGGCCAGGACCGCGGCGGCGTCCCGCAGCCGGACCGCGCGGCCGGTGCCGATGTTGATGGCGCCCTGTGCGGCGGAGAGCGAGGCGGCGTGCACGGCGCGCGCCACATCGCGTACGTCGACGAAGTCGCGCTGTACGCCGAGGCCGCTGAGCTTCAGCTCGCCGTCCCCGGACTGCATCGCGCGGCGCATCGCCTCGGCGAGCCGCCCGAGCGGCGAGCCGGCGGGCGTTCCGGGGCCGACCGGCGAGAAGACCCGGAGCACGACGGCGTCGAGCCCGGAGCCGAGCACCAGCTCCGTGGCGGCGAGCTTGCTCACGCCGTACGGGCCGCCGGGGCGGGGCACGGCGTCCTCGGCGGTGGACGACCCCGGCTGCGAGGGCCCGTACTCGGCGGCACACCCGAGCTGCACGAGCCGCGCTCCGCAGCCGCTGCGGCGCAGGGCCTCGCAGACGGTCGCGACGGCGACGGTGTTGTGCCGGGTCAGGTCGCGGGCGCCGCCGCGGGTGGCGCCGGCGCAGTTGATGACGACTCCGGGGTGTACGGCGTTCAGGAAGCGCGTCAGCGCGCCGGGACTGCCGGTGGCGAGGTCGAACCGTACGTCGGCGTCGTCGCCCCGCCCGAGGGCGGTGAGCTGGACGGCCGGGTCGGCGAGCAGGCGGTCGGCGACGAAGCGGCCGAGATATCCGTTGGCACCCAGCAGCAGCACCCTCATCGCGCGTCCCCTCGGTGCCGACCGGCTGAAGTTGGGGGTTGGGGGGTCATGTTCACGTTCTCCTTCGGGATGGGGCGGTGATGCGGCGAGTGCTGCGGTGTACGCCCGCTGCGTCGGCTCCGCGGGAGGCTGAGGCGGATCGGTGCGGTCAGTGCGGCCCGGGCGGCCCGGGCGGCGCCGGCGCCTTCGTCTGCGCCTTGTGGGGGTCGGCGGCCCCGGTCCGGCCGGCGTGGGCCGAGGCGCGGGAGAGCGCCGCGGTGGCGTGGACGAGCAGGGCGAGCGCGGCCACGGCGCAGGCGACGGCGGGGACGGCGCCCGCGCCGCCGGCCTCCACGAGGTACTCGACGGGCGAGGCGACGAAGCCGCAGCCGGGCAGGCGGGCCGCGAGTACGGCGCAGAGCGTGGCGGCCTGGAGGGCGGCCGCGGTGGCGAGCCCGGCGGACGCGGACCGGTGGAAGCCGTGGACGGTGAGCAGCCGGGCGAGGAAGAGGAGGGCGCCGAGGGCGACCCCGGCCGCCAGGTCGGCAGCCCGGCCGCTGCCACCGGTCGCGCTTCCCACCGCGATCTGGAGGCAGAGGAGTACGCCCACGAACAGCCCGGTGACGCCGAGCAGGAGGGGGCGGGCCGCCGCCGCGAACTCCTCTGTGCCACGGCTCGCGGTGAGTTTGCGCCGCGCGTGTACGGCGAGGAGGTACGCGCACCAGGCGGCGGGCGCGAGCGCCGCGGCGAGGGCCACCAGCGTGGTGGTCTCCATCGGCCAGGCCCCGTCCGGACCCCCGGCGATCACCTCCCCGAGCAGCCCGTCCCCGAAGGCGGCGTACCCGAGCAGCCAGCACACCCACAGGCGCGCGGCGGGAGCGGTACGCCCCTCGGCGCGCAGGGGCCCGTGGCGCAGGCACAGGGCGAGCGCGACCGCGACAACCAGCATCCCGGTCAAGCCGATCGCCAACCGCCCACGCCCGCCGGCGAGTTCGAGCCCGGCAACCGTAACGACGCACGCGACGCCGGGCAGCAGCGCGTACGCGACCCAGCGGGCGCGCGGGGAGTCCTCGCGCGCCGGGGCCCGCCCGGCGCTGTCACCGACGCGCGGCACGCGTGCGTACAGCTCCTCGGCGAGCGCGAAGACGTCCCGGTGACGGAACCGCGCGGCGGTCCTGTCGGTCACCCCGTGCGCTTCGAGCCCGGCGGCGATCTCCAGCGGATCGACGGCCCGCTCGCACAACTCCCGGTGCCGGTGCATGAGTGCCCGCACCGGGTCGGCGGGCCCCCGGCGCGCCGGGGCGGCAGCCTCGGCTCGTCCGGACACGGCGGGCGCGAGCGCCGCCGGTGGCTCGTCGTCCCACCCGCCGGGACTCGCGGGAGTACGGGGCGCGTCCCAAGCGCCCCCACGGGGAACAGCCGGCGTACGGGATGCGCTCATCGACCTGCCTCCTGCACTGACGGTCGTAACTGCCGTAACTGCGCTCCTGACCTCGGCCGCCGGGATCGCGGTCGCTGCGGCCCTCATCCCGGCCACAGCCGGCCCGGCCGGGGCCCCGATCGCCTCGGCCACGGGCGGCGCAGCCGTCACGGCACTGCTCGCCGCCGCCTCAGCCGCTGCGCCGCTGGTCGCCGCAGTCGTGGTCGCCGAGTCGCTCGCGGTCGCTGTCTCGATCGCGGTGGTGGTCGCCACCGTGGTCACCGACCGTCTTGCCGGGTCCTGCCGGCTGCGTCGCTCAGGCATGGCGTTCTCCCAGCCCGGCGCCCGCGCCCACCGTTTGCGACGGAGTTTGCGACGGATCCGCGGCAGCCGTCCCCGCCCAGCTCGGCCCGGACGGCCCGCTGCCCGAACCGCCCCCCGCCCACCGCCCCGGCACATGCGTCTCCGCCGGGTTGGCGAAGAGCAGGGGTTCGCCGTCGAGGCCCACGGGCTCGCGGCGCACCGGGCAGTGCGAGATCAGCTCCAGGTAAATGCCTCGAAATGCCGCGAGGTTCTGCTCGACGGTGAAGAGTTCCAGCGCGCGAGCCCGCGCCGCCGCGCCCAGCCGATCCCGTCGCTGCGGATCGCGCATCAGCGCCACGCACGCGTCGGCCAGTGCGCGGGGATTGCGCGGCGGGACCACCAGGCCCGTACCGCCGATGACTTCGACGACCGCGCCGACGTCCGTCGATACCGTGGCGCGCCCGCAGAACATCGCCTCGACCAGGCTGATCGGGAAGCCCTCGACGACGCTGGAGAGGACGACCACACTCCCCGCGGCGTACGCGTCCGTCAGGTCCGGCACCTCGGGGCCGCCGATCTCCTCGAAGGAGACGGGGTTTTCGCCGACGGCGTGCGCGTCGGCGGCTTCGTCGGGGAAGAGCTGGGCGGCGAGCGCCTTGCAGTGCGCGAGGTAGGCGGCGGCCTCGGTGGCCTGCCCGGGCTGCTGGTTGTGCACGATCCGCAGCCGGGCCTGCGGCTCGTCCTTGCGGACCTCCGCGAAGGCGTGCAGCAGCGAGATCAAGTCCTTGGCGGGCTCCACGCGGCCGACCCAGACCAGCGTGCGGGGGTCGCCGCCGTCGTCCCCCTCCCCCAGGGCCGCGAAACGCTCGGCGTCCATGCCGGGGTAGACCGTACGCAGCTTCGCGCGATCGGCGCCGCACCGCTCCTGCCAGCGCCTGGCGTGCGTATTGCCCGGCGTGATGAGCGTGGCCCGGTCGTACACCTCGGCGGCGAGCTTGCCGTGGAAGGCGGCCAGCAGCGCCCGCACCGGCGAGCTCCGGGCGGTGTCGCCCGCGGCCAGGTACTGCGCCCGCAGATGTACGCCGTACTCGGTGACCAGCAGCGGTACGCCGAAGAAGCGTTTGCCCAGCAGCCCCGGCAGGGCGGCGGACCCGCCGGAGGCCGCGTGACACAGGTCGACGGCGCCAAGGCCCTCGGCGCCGTCGTACCAGTCCAGCGAAAGGGGCCGCAGGGCGCGCTCCAGCAGGTCGACGAATTCGAGGTAGTCGGGGACCTTCGCCGCGTGTACGGCGCGGCCGGCGCCGGGGGCACGGCAGGCGGATTCCAGCACGCGCACGGCGATTTCCGAGCGCAGGGCGGCATACAGCCCGCCGCACTCCCCCGCCAGCTCCGCGAGCCCGTAGAGACCGGCGGCGAAGCGGCCGCCCGCGCCTTCCTCGTCCGGTGCGCAGATCGCGCCGGCCAGCTCCCCGAAGTGCCCGGCGAAGCGGCGCCGTTCGCGCCGGCCGTACGTACGACCGTCGTCCGCCGGCGCCCACAGCGGCGCGGTACGCACCCGCCGCACCTGCGGCGGCAGCTGGAGCCGGCCCTGCGCCTCCTGGCGGGCGCTGCGGCTCAGGGCGTAAATGTCGAATTCGTACTGTGCGAGCCCGCGCACGAGCCGGTCGCACCACACCCTGGACTCACCGGTCGCATAGGGATAGCCACCCTCCGTAAGCAGTCCGATCCGCACGAGCGCACCCCCGATCTCCCTTGTGGGCGGCCGCCGTTGGTCCGGCGACTCCAGCGGGACCGACCGTATGCGGACATGCCGGTGACGCGACGGACGGTTGTCCATCGCGCCACCAAAAGGGGTGAACACGCGTAACTTTCGCCGCGCGGTAGCGTTCTGTCGCGCTAAGGAGCTTTTCGGTTACGTTCTGTCAGGCTGCGGCCAGCGCGCCGCAGAGCCTCAACTGCCGGGAAACACCCACGCGTTGGGCTTGCACCTGACGCCGCCGATGTCCAGCGACTTCGTCTGCTGCTGCATGATCGGCGCCAGCTCGCCCGGGGTCTCGCAGTTCTTGTGACCGTGCCCGAGCCGGTGGCCCACCTCGTGGTTGATGAGCATCTGCCGGTACGTGAACATCTTGTCCTTGCCGAACGTCTCGGCCCCCTGCGCCCACCGGTACGCGTTGATCATCACGCGCTCGGTCGCCGCCGAATCGCACGAGACATTGCCCGAGAGCGTGTCGAGACCTGACTTCGCACACCACACACCGGTGGTGCCCGGGCTCGCGAGCGTGACGACGAAGTCGGGCCGGCCGGAGGAGATCCGCTCGAACGTCATGGCGCCGTTGTGGGCCCAGCTCCGGTCGTCGTTGAGGGTCTCCTGCACGGCACGGGCGAAGACAGCGCCGTCGAGGCCGAGCCCCTTCTCGACATCCACCCGGTACACATACTTCTGCCCCTTGCCCGGGGCCTTGTCGAACCCGCCGATCGCCTGGAAGTCGCCCCGGCCCGTCAGCTTCGGGTCGATCGGGTACGTCCTGGCCATCTGCTGCTCGTACGTCGCCGGGGCGGCCGCCACTCCCCGCGACGGCGTCGGCCGGGAGTCCGAGCGCGAGGCGTCGCTCTCACCGGTGTTCCTGTCCCCGGCGGCCGGGGAGGCCACGGGGTCCTTGTCGCCCTGAGCGACCTGCCCGGCCACGACAACGGCGAGCACGGTGGTCACCGCGGCCGCGGCGATCCCGGTGAAGGCCCGCCCCTTGCCGCCTTTGGCAGGGGCGTCGCGAACGTCACCGCCATCGCCGTCATGAGCGTCATCAGCGGTCTCGTCGCGTTGCCCGTCGGTGACCGAGCCGGACGGACCGGCCGCGGACGGAAACCTGGGCGGAGCGTCGAACGCCTCGACGAACTCCTGCCGCGGTCCCGGTATCCGGGCTCCGGCCGCCGCGTACCGCGCCTGAGATTGCGCCTGCGCCTGCGGCCCCGGCCCCTGCGGCGCACGAGGCGCCCCCTGCCAGTCGCCGTACCTGCCGTCGGGCGCTACGCCCCAGCCGCCGCCGGACTCCCGCTGCTCGGGGTGCCCGCCGCGCACGTGCGGCACCCCATGAGCCGGAGTGCCGCCGTACTGCTGATGCTGCTGGGGGCGCTGTCTGCGCCGTACGCCCGCCGCGTCCGGACCTGCCGCGACTCCCTCACCCGGGCCCGGTATGGCGGGTTTTTCGGCAGCCCCCTTGGGTGCGGGGCCTCGGCGACTATGACGTCCCACGCGCCGGATCAGCTCCTACCGCAGTCATCGATCAGTTCCCGGACAGCGCTGGCGACCGCCTCCGGATATTCCATCATCGCCACGTGCCCGGCGTCGGGCAGGGTCAGCAGCCGCGAATCGCGGAACGCCGCCGCCGCCCTGCGCGCCATACGGTACGACACGAGCTGATCCCGCCCTCCGTACACCAGCAGCGTCGGCGCGAGCACCCGCTCCGCCTGCCGCCACAGACCGTGCTGTCCGCCCAGTGTGTACGCGTCGACGATCCCCCGCGCCGAACGCGTCATCGCGTCCCAGAAGTACGGCAGTTCCAGCCGCCGCTCCATTTCCTCCACGGCGTGCCGGAATGCCTCGGGCGTAACCGCCTGCGGATCGCCGTAACAGAGCGCCATCACGCCGCGCGTGCGCTGCTCGGCCGTCCAGTCCTTGCTGAGCCGGGCGAACAGCGAGGCGATCCCCGGCAGCGCGAGCAGCGCCGTCGGCACCGCCGTGCGCTGCACCCGGAGCTCCGGGAGGGCCGGCGAGACGAGCGTGAGCGTGCGCACCAGGTCGGGCCTGACGGCCGCGATGCGCGTGGCGACCGTGCCGCCCAGCGAGTTGCCGAAGAGGTGCACCGGTCCGCGCCCGCTCGCGTCGAGCAGCCGGATGCAGGCGCGCGCCTGCCCGCTGACCGAATAGTTGCCGTCGTCCGGTGGCGGGGAGTCCCCGAAACCGGGCAGGTCCACCGCCTCGCCGTCCAGGCGGTCGGCGAGCAGCGGCATCAGGGCCGACCAGTTCTGCGAGGACCCGCCGAGACCGTGCACGTACAGCGCGGGCGGGAGCCCGGTACGCGCCGGAGGCCGGGTGCGTACGTTCAGCGTCAGCCCGGGCAGGCTGACGGAGCGCAGCTTCTCCCCGTCGGCGACCCGCACGGCACTGACCCGTGGCACCGCGGTGGCGGCGGCGAGGCTGGGCCCGGGCAGCTCGGTCGAAGACATGCGGCAATGTTACGAGACGATCACGCACTGAATCGTGTGTTCGCCGTCACAGATCTACCCTCGGAGCAAAGGGGCGTACGCGCCGGCTCGAGTTCTCACTCTGAAAGGCAGCCACGCATGTCTGTCGATCCGACCGACCCGGACACCTTCGCAGCGGAGGAACCGTTCGACAACAACCAAGAACCCGACGAACTCGACAGCGACGCCTCCGAGGCGGACGCCGCGGAGCAGCGCACGGAGTGGCAGGAGACTCACGACGCTCCTCCGACCGGCATCGACCGCGGGGAGGCGACCGACGGCGACGCCGCGGAACAAGCCCGCGTCGTAGCCCTTGACGAGGACGACTACCGCTGATCCGACGCTACTGAAGGCGCTGGTCAGCCCCCGATCGGCCTTCCGCAGGCGTCCGGTCCGTGAAATTCTCCGTCCGCACCGCGCGCACCCGGGTTACCCAAAAGTACGATGGCGGGCGCGGCGCACACGGCGCACGGAACGGCCGTGCTGTTGAAAGGTCGCGAAACTGAAAGACATGGGAGGCGGCGTGACAGCCACCGAGCAGACAGAGGCGGCACGCCCACGCGGCACACGCCTGCCCCGCCGAGCCCGACGCAATCAACTTCTGGGCGCGGCGCAGGAGGTCTTCGTCGCGCAGGGGTACCACGCGGCGGCGATGGACGACATCGCCGAGCGGGCCGGCGTGAGCAAGCCGGTCCTGTACCAGCACTTCCCGGGAAAGCTGGAGCTGTACCTGGCCCTCCTGGACCAGCACTGCGAGTCGCTGCTCCAGGCGGTACGTACGGCCCTCGCCTCGACCACGGACAATAAGCTGCGCGTGGCCGCGACGATGGACGCCTATTTCGCGTACGTCGAGGACGAGGGCGGCGCGTTCCGTCTGGTCTTCGAGTCGGACCTGACGAACGAGCCGGCCGTGCGCGAGCGCGTCGACCGCGTGTCGCTCCAGTGCGCCGAGGCGATCAGTGAGGTCATCGCCGAGGACACCGGACTGTCCAAGGACGAGTCGATGCTGCTGGCCGTCGGTCTCGGCGGCGTGTCGCAGGTCGTCGCGCGCTACTGGCTCTCCAGCGGCAGCACGATTCCGCGCGACACGGCGGTGCAGCTGCTGACGTCGCTCGCCTGGCGCGGCATCGCGGGCTTCCCGCTGCACGGCAGCGAGCACTGACGCGGCGCGTGCTCGCGGAATGTGTTCCCGGCGCGTGTTCGCTTCCGGCATGCGTCGTCGGCGCGTTCCGTGTCCCCTCACCGGGCTAATGTGTGCTGCGTACAGCGCGGCTGACCGCGCACCGCAGCACTGGATGACCGTCGGAGGGACATAGCCGTGGAGGTCAAGATCGGCGTGCAGCACGCGCCCCGGGAGATCGTTCTGGAGAGCGGGCAGTCCACCGAGGAGGTCGAGCGCGCGGTTTCCGACGCGCTGGCCGGCAAGGCGCAGCTGCTCAGCCTCAAGGACGACAAGGGCCGTACGGTCCTCGTTCCCGCTGACCGGATCGCCTACGTAGAAATCGGCGAGCCGACGACGCGCAGGGTGGGCTTCGGCGCGCTGTAGGCGTCGGCAGCACCGCAGCACAGCAAACGGAACCGGCCCGGTGGGATCTCCCACCGGGCCGGTTCCGTTTGTTCATTTCGCAGGCCCGTTCGCAGGACCCGGGGAGGGTTGCCTTCCGCGAGGCGGGGGTAGTACGGGCTACGACCCATTTGCACCCTGGCTGCGCGGGAGGAAACCACGTGATCTTGGAAGCTCTCGGCTCCATTGCCCTCGGCTTCGCCCTTGCCTGGGCGGCTGCCCACCGGCTCGCGGACCGGCTGCCCTCACGGCGCCTGGTCCTGGCCGCGGGCCCGCTCGGGGCCCTGTTCGGTGCGTACGTCACGCATTCCGCACTGGGGCCCGGTCATGTCGTCGCGACACTGATCGGCGCGGTGGCGGTGGGAGCGGTCCTGCTGTCGCTCCTCATCCGCCCCAGGGGTCACATCCGCCGTTCGGCGGCGGCGTAACGCCCGGTCGCTCCGTCGGTCCGTCGGTCCGTCGGTCCGTCGGTCCGTCTGCGGGGTTACGCCGCCAACCCGAGCGCCGCCATGCGCTTGGTGTGAGCCTCGGTGATCCGGGAGAACATCCGCCCCACCTCCGCCAGGTCGAAACCGTCGGCGACGCCGCCCACGAGCATCGTGGACAGCGCGTCGCGGTCCGCCACGACCCGCTGCGCCTGCGAGAGCGCCTCACCCATCAGCCTGCGTGCCCAGAGCGCGAGCCGGCCGCCGCAGCGCGGGTCGGCCTCGATCGCGGCGCGTACCTTCTCCACCGCGAAGTTCCCGTGCCCCGTGTCGTCGAGCACGGCGAGCACGAGCCCGCGCGTGTCCGAGTCGAGCCGCTCCGCGACCTCGCGGTAGAAATCACTGGCGATCGAGTCGCCGACGTACGCCTTGACCAGCCCTTCGAGCCAGTCCGACGGCGCCGTCTGGCGGTGGAAGTCGTCCAGGGCCTTCGCGAAGGGCTCCATCGCCGCCGTCGGCTCCTCGTCGATCGCGGTCAGCCGGTCCCGCAGCCGCTCGAAGTGGTGGAACTCCGCCGACGCCATCTTCGCCAGCTCCGCCTTGTCGGCGAGCGTCGGGGCGAGCTTCGCGTCCTCGGCGAGGCGCTCGAAGGCCGCCAGCTCTCCGTACGCGAGCGCGCCCAGCAGGTCCACGACCGCGGCGTGGTAATTCGGCTCGGTGGACGCCGTCGCCCAGTCCTGGGCGGCGATACCGGTCCGGGGCGTCTCTTCGGGTGCAGTGGCGTTGTCAGGCGTCTCCATGAACCGCACAATAGCCCGCTCTGTGCGGTGCGTAAGGGCCTGGTCAGCCACTCATGTCACACCGATCCGGGAAATCCTCCCAACACACATGCGCGAATCCGGGGTACAGTGGTAATGCGCCTCGCAGAGTGCCCATGGCATTACGCGGCGCATTTGAATGAGGATGCCCGGTCGGTGGCCCGATCGGCTCCGACCCGACAGCCCTCCACGCGGGGCGTACCAAGGCGTACGACCGCAAGATGAGGGGCCCCCTCAGCGGCACGAGCGCTTGAGCGATGGCACGTGGTCCCGCGCCTCCCGGCCCATTTTTTGGCCGGACGAACACCAGGCACGGTACGACCCCCTTCGTTCGCGTCGCGTCGCGTCTCACAGAAGAGGCAGCACCCTGACTACGTTCCGAGACCTCGGGATCCTTTCCGAGACCGCCGAAGCCCTTGAGGCCGTCGGCATCATGTCCCCCTTCCCCATCCAGGAGATGACGCTCCCCGTCGCGCTCTCCGGCAGTGACGTCATCGGCCAGGCCAAGACCGGCACCGGCAAGACGCTCGGCTTCGGCCTTCCGCTGCTCGAGCGCGTCACCGTCCCCGCGGACGTCGAGGCCGGCCGGGCAGCGCCCGAGAAGCTGACCGAGGCCCCGCAGGCGCTCGTCGTCGTACCGACCCGTGAGCTGTGCCAGCAGGTCACCAACGACCTGCTGACCGCCGGCAAGGTCCGTAACGTCCGCGTGCTCGCCATTTACGGCGGCCGTGCGTACGAGCCCCAGGTGGAGGCGCTCAAGAAGGGCGTCGACATCGTCGTCGGTACGCCCGGGCGTCTGCTCGACCTGGCCGGCCAGAAGAAGCTCGACCTTTCTCATGTACGTTCGCTCGTCCTCGACGAGGCCGACGAGATGCTCGACCTGGGCTTCCTGCCCGACGTCGAGAAGATCATGAAGATGCTGCCGCCGAAGCGCCAGACGATGCTGTTCTCGGCGACCATGCCGGGCGCCGTCATCGGCCTCGCCCGCAAGTACATGTCGCAGCCGACGCACATCAGCGCCACGTCGCCCGACGACGAGGGCGCGACCGTCGCGAACATCACGCAGCACGTCTTCCGCGCGCACAACATGGACAAGCCGGAGCTCGTCTCCCGCATCCTCCAGGCCGACGGCCGCGGACTCGCGATGATCTTCTGCCGTACGAAGCGCACCGCCGCGGACATCGCCGAGCAGCTCGAGAAGCGCGGCTTCGCCTCCGGCGCGGTCCACGGTGACCTCGGCCAGGGCGCGCGTGAGCAGGCGCTGCGCGCGTTCCGCAACGGCAAGGTCGACGTGCTGGTCTGCACCGACGTCGCCGCGCGCGGTATCGACGTCGAGGGTGTGACCCACGTCATCAACTACCAGACGCCCGAGGACGAGAAGACCTACCTGCACCGCGTCGGCCGCACCGGCCGCGCGGGCGCGAAGGGCATCGCCGTCACCCTGGTCGACTGGGACGACATCCCGCGCTGGAAGCTCATCAACAAGGCGCTGGACCTGCCGTTCGACGAACCGGAGGAGACGTACTCCACGTCTGCTCACCTGTACGAGATCCTGTGCATCCCCGTCGGTACGAAGGGCATACTGCCCCGGGCCGACCGGACGCGTGCGGGTCTGCGCGCGGAGCAGGTCGAGGACCTCGGCGAGACGGGTGGCCGCGGGCGCAAGTCCGCACCGGCCGCTGCGGCTGCCGCGCCGGCCGTCGTTGAGGAGCGTGCCCCGCGTACGCCGCGTCAGCGTCGTCGTACGCGCAATGGGGCGCCGCTTTCGGCGGACGAGGCGACGGTTACTGCGGGTTCGGCGCCCGTTGAGGCGCCGGAGGCCGCTACGGCCACCGACGCTCCTGCCGAGCCGCGCACTCCCCGCCGCCGTCGCCGTACCCGTGCGGCCGACGCCGTCGTGGAGACGGTGGAGGCCCTGGTTCCCGCCCCCGCGGCGGAGCCCGAGGCTCCGACGAAGCCCCGTCGCCGTACGCGCGCCGCGAAGCCGGTCGAGGCCGCCTCCGAGGCAACCGCCGAGGCAACCGCGACCGCTGAGGCCGAGGTGGAGGCCGCTCCGGCCAAGGCACCGCGCCGCCGCACCCGCGCGGCCGTTGCCGTCGACACCACCGAGTTCCAGATCGCCCCCGCGGCGGAGCCGGAGGCTCCCCGTCGCCGTACGCGCACCGCCAAGACGGCCGAGGTCACGGTGGACGCTTCCGCCGAGGCCGAGGCCGCCCCGGCCAAGGCACCGCGTCGCCGCACCCGCGCCGCCGCCGTGGACACCGCCGAGGCCCAGGTCCCCGCCCCCGCGACGGAGACCGAGGCCCCGAAGGCGCCCCGACGCCGTACCCGCGCCGCCAAGCCGGCCGAGGTCACGGTGGACGCCTCCGCCGAGGCGGAGGCCGAGGCCGCTCCGGTGAAGGCACCGCGCCGCCGCACCCGCGCGGCCGTTGCCGCCCAGCCGGAGAGCTGAGCGAACCACTCCTGATGGCCCGGTCCCCGTTCGCGGGGGCCGGGCCATCAGCCGTTAGCCTCGTCGCATGAGCAGGCCGCCGACGTTCACCCCGCCCCCCGGTACCCGCGCGCTCCCCCTGCGCACGTCGCGCGGCGTATTCGCCGCCCTCGAAGCGCGGCCACCACGCGCGGAGCCCAGGGGTACCGCGCTCCTGCTGCCCGGCTACACCGGGAGCAAGGAAGACTTCATCGCGATGCTGGTGCCGCTCGCGGACGCCGGCTACCGGGTCGTCGCGGTCGACGGGCGCGGGCAGTACGAGTCCGAGGGCCCGGACGGCCAAGAGGCTTACGCACAGCGGCAGTTGGCGCTCGATGTCCTCGCGCAGGCAGAAGCTGTCGGTACGCCCGTACACCTCGTCGGGCACTCCCTCGGCGGTCAGGTCTCCCGTGCGGCCGTACTCATCGACGCCTCGCCGTTCGCGTCGCTGACCCTCATCTCGTCGGGCCCAGCCGAGGTTTCGCCCGCACAGCAGCAGAAGATCGCACTGCTGACACAGGCCCTCGGCGCCATGACCATGGCGCAGGTGTGGGAGGCCATGCAGCAGCTCGACCCGCCGGAGGACGCCGACCTCGACAGCAGCCCCCTGCGCGCACGCTGGCTGCGACACGCCCCCGCGCAGCTCGTCGCCACCGGCAGGCAGTTGACCGGCGAGCCGGACCGTGTGGACGAACTCGCCGCGGTGGGACTGCCGGTGCACGTGGTGTCGGGGGCTGTGGACGACACCTGGCCCGTGCCGCTGATCGACGCGATGGCCGAGCGGCTGGGCGCGTACCGGACCGTGATCGAGGGCGCCCAGCACTCACCGAACACCGACCGCCCGGAGGAGACCGCCAAGGCGCTGGCGGGGTTCTGGGACGCTCTTTAGCCTGTCCGTCAGCCCCGTCGCAGGCTCAGTACTGCGCCTGGAGGTGCTGCCAGAAGCCGTCCCGCAGCGCTCGGCGCAGGTCCGCGTGGCCGCGCAGGGATCGCTGGAGCAGCCGCTCCGCCTCCACCAGGAGCTCCTGGTCCACCGATCCCGGCAGGTAGGGGTGGCCAGGCAGCAGGTCGGCCAGCGATTCGCGGCCCCGCGCTCCCAGCCACGCCGCCGCGATCTGCGCGCCGATGAAGCGGACGTCCTCGCGGGTCGGCCGCGGGGTGCCCTCGTTCTCGTACGTCGTCACCGGGCGCCGCGTGACGTACGGCTTGCAGAAGTCACGGTCGAAGGTGCGCTGGCTGTCGACCTCCCACAGGAGCGGTTCGGCCTGGTTGCGGCCCTCGCCCGCCTCAATGCCCCACAGGTGGACGCGTGCGCCGTACCCCTGGGCCGCCTCGACCGCCGACACCAGGTCCTCGTCCCCGCCCACCAGTGCCGCGTCGCTGATCGCGCGGTGCCTGGCCAGCGATTCCAGGTCCGTACGGATCAGGGAGTCGACACCCTTCTGCTGGTTGTTGGCGTTGAGGTTGCCGAGGCGGACCTTGACGTCGGGCAGCTCGGCGATCGTCTGCTGCTCGGGGGTGTGGATGCGCCGCCTGGCCCCGTCGTACCAGTACACCCGCAGCAGCCTGCTGTCCGCGAAGATCGTGCGGGCCTTGTCGATGAAGGCCTCGATGATCCCTTCCGCGTCGAGGTCGAAGGACCTGCGGTCCTCGGTCCCGGTCACCAGCAGGCCCGCCGCCGCGTACACATACCCGGCGTCGACGAAGATCGCATGGGTGGAGGGGGTCTTCGCCACCTCGGCGAGCATGCGCTGGAGCAGCTCGTTGGTGCGTTCCAGGCGGGCGGTGACCCTGGCCAGTTCAGTGGGGCCCGAAGGCTGTGCGTCGTCCATACGGCTCTCATTGTCCGTGGCGTGAGCGAGCGGGCACAACCGGTCCCGCTACCAGTGAGTATTTAGAGAGCCGAAAGTTTTCTTTAGCGTAGGGAATGACTGTGGCGTGCACACCGTTGTAACCCATAGAGAACGCGGGGCGCCTAGCCTCGCGTTCCCACACATAGTTCTCCAGCAGGAGGATCAGACGAAGGGAGAAGCCTTGCGCTTCGAAATCATGCGCCTGGACGACGTCGACGGCTCCGCCGTTGACAGCACCGTCGTGGACGCCGCCTCCGTCAACCGGATCGTGCAGCAGGCCGCCTCTGTCGGCCAGCGCATCTATATCCGCCCGGCCGAGACCTCGGCTTCATAACACTCAGCAGTAGTGGTTTCAGTGAGAGGTAAGCGCCCCCGTACACCGTGTACGGGGGCGCTCGTGCGTCAGGGGCGGCCCGTCAGCTGCCCTGGATCACCTGGGTGACTCCGTTGATGATCTGCTGCACCGCGATCGCGGACAGCATCATGCCCGCGAGCCGCGTCACCAGGACCACGCCGCCGTCCTTGATCACGCGGATGATCAGCAGCGAGTAGCGCATGGTCAGCCACAGGACCACGTGCATCACGACGATCGCCGCCCACACCGAGACCTGCGCCTTGACGCTCTCCGCGTGCTGTACGGCGAGGATCACCGAGACGATCGCACCCGGACCCGCCAGCAGCGGCATCCCCAGCGGTACGAGCGCGACATTGACGTCCTTGGTCTGCGTCGGCTCGTCGGTCTTGCCGGTGAGCAGGTCGAGCGCGATCAGAAGCAGCAGCAGACCACCCGCGATCATCAGCGCGGGAACGGAGACATGCAGGTAGTCGAGGATCTGCTGGCCGAGGACGCCGAAGACGGCGATCACGCCGAAGGCGACAGCGACGGCCTGCCAGGCCATCCTGCGCTGCACCTTGGCAGGCCGCCCCGAAGTCAGGCCGAGGAAGATCGGCGTGATCCCAGGGGGGTCCATAATCACAAAAAGGGTGAGAAAGAGGGATCCGAAAACGGCAAAGTCGAGCACAGTGAGGCCTTGCGAGAAGAGGGGTCGTACGAGGGAGGAGTCACGGCGTACGGACTGACGGACTGACGGACTTACGGAAGGAGACTTCCGCCCGCGCCCGGCACCGGGAACGCGCCGGTCGCCCGCCGCGTGATCTCGCCGTAGATCTCGGGGTCCGTGGTGAACTCACCGAGCCGCACGGTCTTCCGGCTGCCGTGGTAGTCGCTGGACCCGGTCGTCAGCAGCCCCAGATCGGCGGCGAGGCCGCGCATGCGCGCGCGGGTGGGCTCGTCGTGGTCCATGTGGTCGACCTCGATCCCGTCGAGGCCCGCGGCGGCGAGCGCCGCTATCGCGCTCTCGGGAACGGTGTCGCCACGCTTGGCGGCGCCGGGGTGCGCGAAGACGGTGACTCCGCCGGCCGCCTTGACGAGGCGGATCGCGTCGAAGGGGTCGAGTTCGTGCTTCTCGACGTACGCCCGGCCGCCGTTGGCCAGCCAGTCGGGCGTAAAGGCGTCCGAGACGCTCTCGACGACACCCAGTTCCATCAGCGCGGACGCGATGTGCGGGCGGCCGACCGAGCCGTCTCCGGCGATACGGGCGACCTGGTCCCACTCGATCGGTACGCCCAGCTCGCGCAGCTTGCCGACCATGCCCTGCGCACGCGGCACCCGGTCGTCCCGTACCAGCTCACGCTCACGCGCCAGCTCGGGCTCGTCGGGATCGAAGAGGTACGCCAGCATGTGCAGCCCGATGCCGTCGAGACGGCAGGAGAGCTCGGCGCCGGTGACGAGGGTCAGCCCGGCCGGAAGCGCGGCGATCGCCTCGGCGTGGCCGCGCGTCGAGTCGTGGTCGGTGAGCGCCACGACGTCGAGTCCGGCGGCCGCGGCGTTACGCACCAGCTCGGCGGGGGTGTCCGTGCCGTCCGAAGCCGTGGAGTGGGTGTGCAGGTCGATGCGCACGACGCTTGGCTCCGGGGCTCGGCGGGACGGGGGACCGGTCAAGGATAGCCGGGAATCGAACGCCCCCGGTTCCGCCCGCGTTCTCTCCGGAAGCCCCCGGTCTCACGACAGGAGCCGCGGCGACAGCGCGCCGCACGGCACGAGGTCCACCTCCGCGCCCGCATCGCGCAGATCGGTCAGTATCAGTTCGTCGTACATCATCAGGCCCGACTGCTCCGGCCAGACGATCGCCCACAGCCACAGCCCGCACGCCTCGCCCGCGAAGACCGCGCGGTCGTCCGGGACGCCGGAGAGATGCCACAGCGGGGTGGGCCGCCCTGCCGCCATGAGCTTGGCCTGGGGCGGGCTGTCCATATTGATGTACGCCCCGGGATCGGGCCCTTCCACGCCCGCGTACCGCGCGCCGAGGCCGACGCCCAGCTCCTCCGCGACCAGCAGCATCTCGCCGAGGCCGCCGAGCGGCCCGGGCCCCGAGCAGGCGACGACCGTGGCGCGGGAGCCACTGCGGTCGTCCCCCGCGCAGGCCACCCCCGTGAACAGCCAGCCGACGGGCAGGGGCCACGGCATCCACACCGGGACCTTGGCCCGCTTCACCGCGACGGTGAGTGCCTCGACGCTGGGCGGGATCACGGGCTGCAGCGGGTGCACCACCCCGTGCACATCACACTGCCAGGAGTCGGCAAAGAGACCGGGCGCCCTGACCCGGCCACCGCACTTCGGGCAACTGGGTTCGCCCCTCATAGGCCCCAACGGTCCTCCCCGGCCGTCCCCGCGTCAAGGACGATCACCCGTCCGGCGCCGAATCCACGCGTCGGACGGTCAGTCGAGAGGCACCGACGCCCGCAGCGGGTCGCGCAGGTTCGTGCCGTGGGACAGCCAGCGCTCCTGGAGCTCCTGCGCGCCCTTGACCCGCTTCCACGCCGCCTCGTTCGGCGTCATGGGCAGCAGAGGAAGGAAGCGGACGGGGTCCATCGGGTCGTCCAGCTCCAGGTCCTCGACGAGGCCGCCGGACTCCGCGACCAGTACGGAGCTGAAGGGCGCCCCCGGCCACAGCGGTTCCCCCAGGTCCAGCGAGGCGCCCGGGGCCACGATCACGCCCTCGACCTGCGGGGACGCCGCGAGGACCGCGAGCGGGCGCAGCACCTTGTCGGTGTCGGCGAGGCCGGCCCGTACCGACAGGACCAGTTCGGCGCGCGGGCCCTTCACCTGATCGGCGAGGACGGCGGTCGGGTCGGCCATCGGCTGGGCCGACATGCCGAGGGTGGCGTAGCGGATGACGTCACCGTCCACAAAGCGCAGTACCTCCATACGGTCCGTACCGAGGAACGTGACGGCGGCGCGCGCGTCCGGTTCACCCAGCGTCGTACGCAACCGGGCTTCCACCAGCGCAAGAACATCTCCCATGCCCGCGAGCATAAGTCGCGTAGGGAACGGGCAGAGGGAGAGCCTTGACACAACAGTGGGCTGATACTCTTGGCCGCTGGTCAGGGCAGCACGCAGAAGCGTGGCTTTCGAGCCCCGACATCACGTCATCCCCCACGGGGGACCGGCCGGAGGAGGTGGGGCTGCGGTGGATCGAAGTCGTCCCGGCAGTACCAACCGCTCTTCCGCACCGTCAGCGTTCCCAACGTTCCCAGTGTTCACCAAGGTTTCTCACGGGGCTTGAAGCCCTTCGTACCCGGTCGCCAGCCGGTGAAACCAACGGGGCTCACGGCACTTCGCGCGACGGAAGCGACGGAAGAGCACTTCGTTTTTGCCTGATCCGTGTCTGAGCGAACGCCGTCACCGCGTCCCTGCGGTGCCGCCCGCTTTGCCGACGTACGGCCGCCCCGATGCCGTGGCCCGCACGTCTCCATTCCGGGCAGTGCCACGCCTCGCAGACGGCTTCTCCGTGAAGGAGCCCGCCATGTCGATGATCCGTGACCTGCGCGCAGCGGTCCGTCCGTCCCTGCGCAAGAGCAGCGCCGTGTACAGCAGTTACGACACCACCCGGGACCCGTCCGCGAGCAGCGCGGTCGTGGACTGCGCGGTCTACCGCGACGGGCGACGGCTGAACGGCCGCCGCGTGAAGGACACTGAATGCCTCACTCCGCACGAGGCGATGACCCGCGTCCGGGAGGGCGGCGGCTTCGCGTGGATCGGTCTGCACGAGCCGACCGAGGCCGAATTCGCCGGTATCGCCGCCGAGTTCGGGCTGCACCCGCTGGCCGTCGAGGACGCCGTACACGCGCATCAGCGGCCCAAGCTGGAGCGGTACGACGACACGCTCTTCACCGTCTTCAAGACGATCCACTACGTCGACCACACCGAACTCACCGCCACCAGTGAGGTCGTGGAGACCGGTGAGGTGATGTGCTTCACCGGCAAGGACTTCGTCATCACCGTGCGGCACGGCGGCAAGGGCTCGCTGCGGGCGCTGCGCCACCGGCTCCAGGACGATCCGGAGCTGCTGGCCAAAGGGCCTTCGGCGGTGCTGCACTCGATCGCCGACCATGTCGTCGACGGGTACATCGCGGTCGCGGCCGCCGTGCAGGACGACATCGACGAGGTCGAGATCGATGTCTTCTCCGCGCCCGCAAAAGGGAGTCCGCGCGGTTCGGACGCCGGACGGATCTACCAGCTCAAGAGGGAAGTCCTGGAGTTCAAGCGGGCGGTGGCCCCGCTGCTTCGCCCGATGCAGCAGCTCAGTGAGCGGCCGATGCGGCTCGTCGACCCGGACATCCAGAAGTACTTCCGCGACGTCGCGGACCACCTCGCGCGCGTGCACGAAGAGGTCGTCGGCTTCGACGAGCTGCTGAACTCGATCCTCCAGGCGAACCTCGCGCAGGCGACGGTCGCCCAGAACGAGGACATGCGAAAGATCACCTCCTGGGCGGCGATCGTGGCCGTACCGACGATGATCTGCGGCGTGTACGGCATGAACTTCGACCACATGCCGGAGCTGCACTGGCGGTACGGCTATCCACTCGTCCTGGGCTCGATCGTGGTGGTCTGTGTGTCCATCCACCGCACCCTCAAGCGAAACGGCTGGCTCTGACGACGAGCGCGAGGCGCCAGGATCACGCTGGAGCTCCGCCCCAGAGGACAGCCCCGCAGGGCACGGGGCCTAGGCTTGCCCGCATGACGCAGACCTTGCTCGACCAGGCCCTCGTCGAGGAGGCCACCAAGAAGTCCGGACTCATCTGGGTCCGCGGCACCGGCCCCGCCCGATCGCTCTGGCACGTGTGGCACGACGGCGCCGCCTACGTAGTAGGAGACGGCCCCGGGGAGCAGCCGCTCCCCGGGCTCGCCGACGGCGGAAGCGCCGAGGTGACCGTACGCAGCAAGGACAAGGGCGGCCGGCTCGTCACCTGGACAGCCACCGTCACCGAGCACCCCGCCGGGACCGACGCCTGGGACGCGGCCGTCGCCGAGCTCAAGGGCAAGCGGCTGAACGCTCCCGACGCCGAGCAGATGACCGAGCGCTGGGCCCGCGAATGCCGCGTACTGCGCCTGGAGCCGCAGAGCTCGACCACCGATCTCCCGGACGGGTCGCTCGCCGCGGCCCCGCTGCCGACGAGCGCCACGACGCGGCTGCCCGTACCGGCAGGGCTGCCGCGGCTCCTCATGAAGCGCAAGAAAAAGCAGCAGAAGGACTAGGACGGGTCCGACGTCTTGGGAAGCTGGCCGCCGTAGTCAACGGTCTCGTCCTTGCCCGGCGCCTCCAGCGCGAACTCCTGGTCCCAGTCGGCCAGCCTGACCACGCCCGCCCCGCCCGCCCGCTCCAGCTTCAGCGGGTACGGCGTGCCCATCAGCGACACGGCCAGGCTCCCGCCGACGCCCTTGCCGCCGGTGACCTCGATCGTACGGACGCCGCCGACCACCTCGCGCTCGCCCTTGGTCAGCTTGCCGTGCAGCCCGAGCAGGCCGTCGAGCAGTACGTCCTTGTCCGTGAAGCCGCGCAGCTGGTCGTACGCCGGGTCGCCGTCCGGGACCTTGACGTACTTGTCCTCCAGCTTGCCGGCGGCCGCCTCGTCGGACTTCGAGGGCTGCCCCGTCCCGTGGTCCCAGAAGTCGGCGCCGGCCTTCATGAAGAGCTCGTCGTCGATGCGCAGCAGCTCGAACGTGCTGCCCTTGGAGGTCACGGACCCCGTGCCACCGTCCTCCTTGAGCCGCATGTCCAGCTTGTACGAGCGTCCCTTGCTGACGACGGTGCCCGAGAGCCGCACCGACTCCGCGTCACGCGCCGCGTTCCGCGCCTTGGCCTCGATGGCCGATGCCGAGAGTCTGCCCACCCCGTTCGTCCCCTTGTCCGGGTCCGGCTTCGGTTCCTCACCGCAGGCGGTGAGCGCCGCGGTCAGCCCGACGCACACGACGCCGAGTAGGGCAGCCCGGCGGGCTCGGGCGGCCGGGGGAAATGCAGTCACAAGCGCACTGCCTCTCATGCGGGTGTCCGGGGTGGCAGCAGGCAGCGTACCTGTGCCGTCTACGCCGTCCGGCAGAGAGCCGTCCGGACGGCCCCTTGGGAGCGGTGCGGGCCGGCACGGGCTAGCCTGATGCCGTTATCGGCCCCGTTTTGTCCACAAAGGGAGGCGCACCACATGGCATCAGGCGCCCCCAGGGTCTTCGTCTCGCACCTCGCGGGCATCGCCGTGTTCGACCCGAACGGTGACCAGGTCGGCCGGGTCCGCGACCTGGTGGCGATGCTTCGCGTCGGCAACAGGCCACCGCGCCTGCTCGGCATGGTCGTCGAGGTGGTGAGCCGGCGCCGGATCTTCGTCCCCATGACCCGCGTGACGGGTGTCGAGTCCGGACAGGTCATCACGACGGGCGTGGTCAACATGCGCCGCTTCGAGCAGCGTCCGACCGAGCGGCTGATCCTCGGCGAACTGCTCGACCGCCGGGTGCACCTGGTGGACACCGGCGAGGAGGTCACGGTCCTCGACGTGTCGATCGTGCAGCTGCCGGCCCGCCGCGACTGGGAGATCGACAAGGTCTTCGTACGCAAGGGCAAGGGCGGGGCACTGCGGCGCCGCGGGGAGACGCTGACGGTGGAGTGGTCAGCGGTCACCGGCTTCTCCCTGGAGGAGCACGGACAGGGCGCGGAGAGCCTCCTGGCCACCTTCGAGCAGCTGCGCCCGGCCGACCTCGCCAACGCCCTGCACCACCTGACGCCCAAGCGCCGCGCCGAGGTGGCCGCCGCGCTCGACGACGACCGGCTCGCCGACGTACTGGAAGAGCTGCCCGACGACGACCAGGTGGAGATCCTCGGCAAGCTGAAGGAGGAGCGGGCGGCCGACGTCCTGGAGGCGATGGATCCGGACGACGCCGCCGACCTGCTGTCCGAGCTGCCCGAGGAGGACAAGGAGCGGCTGCTGATGCTGATGCGACCGGACGACGCGGCCGACGTACGGCGGCTGCTCGCGTACGAGGAGCGGACGGCCGGTGGCCTGATGACGACCGAGCCGATCGTGCTGCGGCCGGACGCGACGGTCGCGGACGCCCTGGCGCGCGTGCGGCAGCAGGACCTCTCCCCCGCGCTGGCCGCGCAGGCGTACGTCTGCCGGCCGCCGGACGAGACGCCGACGGGCAAGTACCTCGGGACGGTGCACTTCCAGCGGATGCTGCGCGAGCCGCCGGGCACGTTGGTCGGCTCGGTCGTGGAGTCCGACCTGCCGCCGCTGTCGCCGGGCACGCCACTGCCCGCCGTGACGAGCTACCTGGCGGCGTACAACATGGTCGCCGCCCCGGTCGTGGACGCGAGCGGCTCGCTGCTCGGCGCCGTGACCGTCGACGACGTACTCGACCACCTGCTGCCCGACGACTGGCGCGAGACGGAGTTCCACGAGCCGCCGTCGGCGCCGGGGGTCGCGCGACACGGGAGGACCGCCCGTGGGCAGTGACAGGAACGCCGAGCCGAGGGAGCGGGGCCGGACCGCGACGGGCGCCGGCGCGCTGCCGCGGGCGGCGTCCCGGGTGCGCCTGGACCAGCCGCGCCCGGCGCGCAAGCGGCTGCTGCCGGAGTACGACCCGGAGGCCTTCGGCCGGTTCTCGGAGCGCATCGCGCGCTTCCTGGGCACGGGCCGCTTCCTCGTCTGGATGACCCTGACCATCCTGCTGTGGGTGGCGTGGAACATCTTCGCGCCGCCCGCCCTGCGCTGGGACGAGTACCCGTTCATCTTCCTGACGCTGATGCTGTCGCTCCAGGCGTCGTACGCCGCACCCCTGATCCTCCTCGCGCAGAACCGCCAGGACGACCGGGACCGCGTCACCCACGAGCAGGACCGCAAGCAGAACGAGCGGTCCATCGCGGACACCGAGTACCTCACACGGGAGGTCGCGGCGCTGCGGATGGGGCTCGGCGAGGTGGCCACCCGGGACTGGATCCGCTCGGAATTCGTCGACCTGGTCAAGGAGATGGAGGATCGTCGCTCCGTATTCCCGCCCGAACCCGCTTCCGAGAGTGACGAAGCCGACCGCTGACAGGGCTTTCCCCGTGTGGCGGTATCCGCCGTACCATCGGCGTATGGCTATGGAAGACGCGGTGCGCGAAGCACTGGCGACGGTGAACGACCCCGAGATCCACAAACCGATCACTGACCTCGGCATGGTCAAGTCGGTCGAGATCGGGGCGGACGGCGCGGTTGCCGTCGCGGTCTATCTCACCGTCTCCGGCTGCCCGATGCGCGAGACCATCACCAACAACGTGCGCGAGGCGGTCGAGCGCGTCGAGGGTGTGACAAGCGTCTCCGTCGAGCTCGACGTGATGAGCGACGAGCAGCGCAAGGAGCTCGCGGGCGCCCTGCGCGGCGGCACCGCCGAGCGCGAGGTGCCCTTCGCCCAGCCCGGCTCGCTGACCCGCGTGTACGCGGTGGCGTCCGGCAAGGGCGGCGTCGGCAAATCCTCGGTGACGGTCAACCTGGCCGCGGCGATGGCGGCGGACGGCCTGAAGGTCGGCGTCGTCGACGCGGACATCTACGGCCACAGCGTGCCGCGCATGCTGGGCGTGGACGGCAAGCCCACCCAGGTCGAGAACATGATCATGCCGCCGTCGGCGCACGGCGTGAAGGTCATCTCGATCGGCATGTTCACCCCGGGCAACGCTCCCGTGGTGTGGCGCGGGCCGATGCTGCACCGGGCGCTCCAGCAGTTCCTCGCGGACGTGTACTGGGGCGACCTCGACGTGCTGCTGCTCGACCTGCCGCCGGGCACCGGTGACATCGCCATCTCGGTGGCGCAGCTCGTGCCGAACGCCGAGATCCTTGTCGTGACGACGCCTCAGCAGGCGGCGGCCGAGGTCGCGGAGCGGGCCGGCTCCATCGCCGTACAGACCCACCAGAAGATCGTCGGCGTCGTCGAGAACATGTCGGGCCTGCCGTGCCCGCACTGCGACGAGATCGTCGACGTCTTCGGCACCGGCGGCGGCCAGAGGGTCGCCGAGGGGCTGACCAAGACGACCGGTACGAACGTGCCGGTGCTGGGCTCCATCCCCATCGACGTACGGCTGCGCGAAGGCGGCGACGAGGGCAAGCCCGTCGTGCTGAGCGACCCGGACTCGGCGGCGGGCGCGGCGCTGCGCACGATCGCGGGCAAGCTGGGCGGCCGCGCACGCGGCCTGTCGGGCATGTCGCTGGGCATCACCCCGCGCAACAAGTTCTGACGCGTCCGAAGGGGGGCGCCGCTCCGAGCGAGCGGCGCCCCCCTTCGTCGTGCCTGCGTCGTGCCTGCGTCGGCTGCTAGCCCTGGTCGTACGTCGTGATGTCCTTGACCACCGAGAACCCCAGCCCGTACGCGCTCATCCCGCGCCCGTACGCCCCGAGGATCACGCCGTCCTCCCCGGCCCCCGCCAGCACCCAGCCGTACTCCGACTCGCGGTAGTGGAAGGGCGTCGGTACGCCGTCCACCGGCAGCGACAGCGACGACCAGGCCGGCCCAGACAGGTCGTCGGCCAGCTCGAAGGCCGTCTCGGTCTGCTGGTCCAGCCAGTCGTCGCGCAGCGAGTGGTCCAGCTGGGCGGGCCAGGTGGACAGCAGCAGGCCCGAACCGGCCAGCCAGGCTGCGGAGGAGACCGAAGTGGCCTCCAGTACGCCCGTACCGTCGCCGCTGCGCCGCACGGGGCTGCTGGCGACGGTGACGACCACCGCGAAGCGTTCCTTCTCCTGGCCGTCCTCGGCGGCGGCGGGCCGTATCGACGGCTCCTCGCCGTGACCCGTGGAACCGTGCTGCACCGTGCCGTCCGCCGCCGTGCCGACCTGCATCAGCCAGCGGGGCCCGGTGAACGCGTCATCCAGCCCGTACCAGGGGAAAGGTGCCCGCAGATAGCCGTCGACCGTACGCCGGGCTGCTGGCACCCCCTCCGCTGTGGACGTGCTGGGCGTCAGGGGTGCTCCCTGCGCTCCGACCCGACTCGTGGTCTCCATCTATCCGGCCGCCTCCTTGTTCCGTGGCGTCCGGATACGGCCCGCCCCCCTCGGGCGTCCTCACATCCGGACAGATGGAGGATAGCCACCTTGGCGCGGCTCGTAGGGAAGGGCAGGGCTCAGGTGGCGTCGGCGTCGAACGGCGACCGCTCGGCCTGAGCGGGCGTTTCGCGCTTCTTGAGCAGGTCGGGGGTGCCGGTGGAGTCCTTCGACAGGTTCGCCTTGCCGGCCGAACCGTTCGAACCGATCGCCGATCCGGCCGACGAGCCGCTGTCGCGCCCGTGCACCGCGTCCGCGACCTCGGCCATCTCACTCTTGAGGTCGAAGCTGCTGCGGATCTCCTTGAGCCCGAGGTCGTCGTTGTCCATCAGCTGCTTGCGGACGAAGGTCTTGGGATTCAGGTCCTCGAAGTCGAAGTCCTTGAACTCAGGGCCCAGCTCGGAGCGGATGTCCTGCTTGGCGCTCTCGGAGAACTCACGGAGCTTACGGATCATCGCCGAGGCGTCCTGGATAAGCTTCGGCAGCTTCTCCGGCCCGAAGACAAGTACGCCGAGAACCACGAGCGTCACCAGCTCGAGTGCGCCTATGTCACTGAACACCTTGTTGCTCCTCGGTTGCTCCTCGGGTCTCCGCGCCCGCGGGTCGGCGGGCCTCCCCGCCGCAGGCAGAGGACCGGTCCGGGCCCGGTCCACGGTACCCGCCCAATCTGTCCGGACGGTACCTTCACGTAACAGTCGTGCGGACGCGTGTGTGCCCGTCCCTCAGTTGCCGTTCGCCGAGCCGAGCGTCACGGGTACCGTGCGCTCCTTGCCCGCGCGCACCACGGTCAGTTCCAGCCGGTCACCGGGGCGGTGGGCGCGGATCTTGACGATCAGCTCCTGCCCGTTGTGCACCTTCTGGCCGTTGACCTCGGTGATGATGTCGCGGGGCTTGATCCCGGCGCGGGCGCCCGGACCGCCGGGCGTGACCGACGGGCCTTCGGCGCCCTTGGTGCCGACGCGGGCGCCGTCGCCCGCGTACTTCATGTCCAGCGTGACACCGATCACCGGGTGTGTCGCCTTCCCGGTGTTGATGAGCTCCTCGGCGACGCGCTTGCCCTGGTTGATGGGGATCGCGAAGCCCAGGCCGATGCTGCCGCCCTGGCTGCCTTCGAGGCCCGCGCTGTTGTCCGCCGCGCGTATGGCGCTGTTGATGCCGATGACCCGGGCCTGGGCGTCCACCAGCGGGCCGCCGGAGTTGCCCGGGTTTATCGGGGCGTCGGTCTGGAGCGCGTTCACATAGCTGACGTCGCTGCCGTCGCCCTTCTCGCCGCCCGCGGTGATGGGGCGCTCCTTGGCGCTGATGATCCCGGAGGTCACGGTGTTCTGTAGGTCGAACGGCGCGCCGATGGCCACCACCGGGTCACCCACCTGGACGTTCTCCGAGTTCCCCAGGGGCAGCGGCTTCAGGCCGTCGACCCCGAGCACGCGGACGACGGCGAGGTCGTAGCCGCTGTCCTTGCCGACGAGCTTCGCCTTCGCGGTCTGGCCGCCGCTGAAGGTGATGTTGATGGTGCCGTCGGCTCCGGCGGGCTCCACGACGTGGTCGTTGGTGAGGATGTGGCCCTTGGCGTCGAGCACGAAGCCGGTGCCCGTGCCCTGCTCGCCGGCCCCGCTGACGTGCAGGGTGACGACGCTCGGCAGGGCGCTGGCCGCGATGCCCGCGACGCTGTCCGGGGCGCGGCCCTTACCGGCCTCCTGCTGCGCCTGCGGCAGTTCGACGCGGGTGATGCCGCCGTTGCGTTCGATGTACGCCCCGACGCCGCCGCCGATGCCGCCGGCCACGAGGGCGACCAGCAGCGCTCCGATGAGCAGCGTGCCCCGGCTGCCCTTCTTCGGCCGGCTGCCGGCCGCGGGGTCACCGGGGTGGGTCAGCGGCTGCTGGGGCACGCCCCAGGGGTCGTACTGCAGCCACTGCGAGGGCTGGGGCTGCTGGGGCGGTGGCTGAAGCTGCTGGGGCGGTGCCATGGGCACACCGGCCCCGTTCGTCACAGGGGCTCCGTGCGCTCCCGGTGCTCCCGGTGCTCCCGGTGGTACGAACGTGCCGTGCGGCGGGGTCGGCACCGGGCGCTGCACGGGCGGCGCGGGCGCCCAGGGGCCTGGGCCTCCGTACGGCGGCGTGGCGTACGGATCAGGGTCGTGCAGGGGCTGCGGACGCGGCTGCGGGACAGGCACGGGGACTTCGGCCGCGCGCACCGAACCTGAATCCGCATCCGAATCCACCGCGACCCGCGCCGGCTCCCGCTCCGATTCCGGCTCCGGCACCCCGTGAACAGGTGCGGGACGACTCCACCACTTTGCCTTCGGCCCGGCGGGCTTGCCCTCGTCCATGCTCTCCCCGCAACCCCACGAGCACGCCCGTTGGGCCGTGCCACCTCGTTGTCCGTGCCCCCAAGGGAGCACCCTCCCAGGATTCAACCAGTCTCAGGGAGAAACGGGCAGTCCGGGCTGTGAAGGAGTGGCCGGCTGAAGCGGCGGCAGCGACAGCGACGGCGGCACGGTCACCGACGGACGGTGGCCGGGGGCGTACGCCAGCGCCAGGGCAGAGCCCGACCGGTGTATCAGCGGCAGGGGGCTCTGACCGGTGAGCGTGGGCGCCGAGAACGGCTGC
This sequence comes from Streptomyces sp. NPDC002994, assembly GCF_040611155.1. Lineage (NCBI taxonomy): Bacteria > Bacillati > Actinomycetota > Actinomycetes > Kitasatosporales > Streptomycetaceae > Streptomyces > Streptomyces sp. NPDC002994. The sequence continues at coordinate 28,192 of NZ_JBEXNQ010000031.1, read as the reverse complement.
GTGAGGGCGTGCCCCTGCGCGCCGCCCTGCCCTGTTCCCGTTCCGAGGAGCCTGGACGGCACAGTGGCGTTGGTACCGGCATGGGTACCGGCACTGGCACTGGCTGCGAGGAGTCCGTTGCCCGTGGTGCGGCGGCGGTTGTTCTCCGCGACGACACCGCTCGGGCTCGGCGCGCGCTGCGGCGTGACGTTGTTGCCCGAGCCGCCGCCCCTCGCGGTGGGTTCGCCGGTGGATCCGACCGGCATGGCGCCGCCGAGCGCGAACGCCGCGAGCGACACGGCGCTCGCCGCCGCGAAGGCCAGCCGCCTCCCGCGCCCGCCGGAACGCTCCGCCTCGGCGCGGCCCACGTCATGGATGCGGAAGCCACGCCCGGGCGCGGCGCCGGGAAGCACGCCGATGTGCCCGGCGGTCGGTGCGTACTCGAAGGAGAAGTTGTTGCCGGGGCTGCCGGGTCTGCCGGGTCTCGCTCGCGGGGTGTCGGAGCCGAAGACTCCGTTTCCGAAGCCTCCCTGCCCGAACGGCCTTGGGCCGTCGCTGTCGTCACCCCCGGGGCCGCCTCCGGGCAGTCCCTGGAGCCGGGCCAGCAGACCCTCGGAAGGCGGCGGCGGCGCGGTCGTCGAGAAGACGCTCTTCAGGCGACGCTGTTCGTCGGCCTCGGCCTTGCACTTGGCGCAGGTCGCCAGGTGCGACAGGACCCGCTCGCGGACGTCATGGCTCAGCTCGCCGTCCACCAGGGCGGCCAGCCGGTCCCCCAGGTGCTGTTCGGCAGAGGTCGGTCGGGTGCCACTCACTCTGCTCCGCCCTCTCCGCCCGCCACTGTGACGCCGCTGCCCACGCTCGCGAGCGAGCGCTGCTCGGCGCGGGCCTCCGGAGACCGGTGCTGCAGAGCCTTGCGCAGGTGGGAGCGACCACGGTGGATCCGGCTGCGTACGGTCCCGAGCTTGACGCCCAGCGTCGCGGCGATCTCCTCGTACGACAGGCCTTCGATGTCACAGAGCACGACCGCCGCACGGAACTCGGGCGCCAGCGTGTCCAGCGCCTGCTGCACGTCCGCGTCGAAGTGGGTGTCGTTGAAGACCTGCTGAGGGGACGGCTCACGGCTCGGCAGCCGCTCGGCCGCGTCGTCGCCGAGCGCGTCGAAGCGGATGCGCTGCTTGCGGCGGACCATGTCCAGGAACAGGTTGGTCGTGATGCGGTGCAGCCAGCCCTCGAAGGTGCCGGGCGTGTACGTCGACAACGAGCGGAAGACGCGGACGAAGACCTCTTGGGTGAGATCCTCGGCGTCGTGCTGATTGCCGGTCAGGCGGTAGGCAAGGCGGTAGACGCGACCACTGTGCGTGCTGACGATCTCCTCCCAGGTGGGAGGGGTCCACGCCTGAGATTCCGCATCTGAGGCGAACGTCGCGGTCTGCGCGGAGTACGTGGAAGGCGTGCGGTCAGCAATGTCGGTCACGGATTTCGGCTCACCCGCCGACCTGAGAAAGCGCCGCAGCACTCCTCCCCGATCCACAGGCGCAGCCGCACCTCCCCTATCGGCTCTGGTGGTGTCCAGTGGAGCCCCTACCATAGCCACCTCGCCCGTTAGCTCCGGATAAGCATCTTTACGCGAATTTGGAAGCCGCATGCGGTCCTGATCCATGTCTCCCCCTGTCCTCTTTCAACGCCCGGTCCCATCTGCGGGTTCCCGACGTCAGCGGATACAGTCACGGGTGCGCCAACTACGGGGACAGGAGAGGGCCATTACCGCCAACCGGCAGACGAACTGGGCGTTCGCCGACGCCTATGTCGCCGAGGACGAAGCCCTGCACTGGGCGCGTGATCGGGCCCGGGAGGCGGGACTCCGCGCGGTGTCACCGGGAACCGGTGCCGCGCTGCGGCTTCTCGCTGCCACCGCGGACGCCAAGGCGGTGGCCGAAATCGGTACGGGCACGGGCGTCAGCGGCATCTATCTGCTCGACGGGATGCGGCCCGACGGCGTACTCACCACGGTGGACCCGGAACCGGAGTGGCAGCAGTTCGCCCGTGAGGCGTTCCGCGCGGCCGGCTACGCCGCGAACCGCGCGCGTTTCATCCCCGGGCACGCCCTCGACGTACTCCCCCGCCTCGCCGACGGCGGGTACGACATCGTCTTCTGCGACGGCGATCGTCTTGAGTACATGGACTACCTCGCTGAATCGTTGCGCCTGCTGAAGCCCGGCGGAATCGTCGTGTTCGAGGGCGTTTTCGCCGACGGCCGCACGGTCGACTCCGCGGCGCAGCCGCCGGAGGTCCTGCGCCTGCGCGAGCTGCTGCGCGAGGTGCGCGAGAGCCACCGGCTCGTCCCGACGCTGCTCCCGGTGGGCGACGGCCTGCTCTGCGGAGTACGCCGCAGCTGACCGGGCGCATTCGCCCCGTCCACCCCCGCGCATAGCACTGCCCCGGCACGCTTGCGGCGTACCGGGGCAGTGGAAAGTTCAGGCGCTTCCGCGTCAGCCGACGACCTTCTTCAGAGCGTCGCCGAGCGCATCGGCCTCATCCGGAGTCAGCTCGACGACAAGTCGTCCGCCGCCTTCGAGCGGAACGCGCATGACGATGCCCCGCCCCTCCTTGGTCACCTCGAGCGGGCCGTCGCCCGTTCGCGGCTTCATGGCCGCCATGCTCGTTCCCCTTCCTGAAACCAGCTCATCGCAGCCGGCGGCCCCGTGTCGGGCAGCTGTGTCACCGGCATCGAACACATTGCTTCCAGGTCATTATCCCGCATGGCGGACCCCAAAGACCAACATCGCTCGGCATCGCTTGTGCAACGCGCTCTCTCAAAACCACTCAATTCGGCGGTCCGCCTGCGATACTTCGCCGCCGCCGGGCCCCCACCGGCCTGACTTTGTTAGACGCAGGTCACATGTGCAGCCCCGGTGATCTCCGCCATGCTGGGCACAACATGCCTGCCCGAGCCGCAAAAGGGGACCCATCAATGGCCGACACCGTGCTCTACGAGGTGACCGACGGACTCGCGACGATCACGATCAATCGTCCCGACGCCATGAACGCCATGAACACCGAGGCCAAGGTCGCCCTGAGGGACGCGGTGCAGGCCGCGGCCGCCGATCCGGCGGTACGGGCGGTCCTGCTGACCGCCACCGGCAGGGCGTTCTGCGTGGGCCAGGACCTCAAGGAGCACATCTCGTCACTCGCCGCCGACCGTGAGTCGGGCACCGGCCAGACCATGAGCACGGTGCGCGAGCACTACAACCCCATCGTGCGGGCCCTGACCGAGATGCCGAAGCCCGTTGTCGCGGGAGTCAACGGCGTCGCCGCGGGCGCCGGAGCGGGCTTCGCGTTCGCCGCCGACTACCGGGTCGTCGCCGACACGGCCGCCTTCAACACGTCCTTCGCCGGGGTCGCGCTGACCGCCGACTCGGGCGTCTCGTGGACGCTGCCGCGCCTGATCGGCCAGAGCCGCGCCGCCGACCTGCTGCTTTTCCCGCGCTCGATCTCCGCGCAGGAGGCGTTCGACCTGGGCATCGCCAACAAGCTGGTGCCCGCCGCCGACCTGGCCGCCGAGGCCGCCAAGGTCGCCCGCACCCTCGCCGCGGGCCCCACACTCGCGTACGCCGCGCTGAAGGAGTCCCTGGCGTACGGCGCGGGCCACACCCTCGGCGAGACCCTCGAAAAGGAGGACGAACTCCAGGCGAAGGCGGGCGCGTCGCAGGACCACACCATCGCGGTGCAGGCGTTCATCGCGAAGGAGAAGCCGCAGTACGTCGGCCGATGACAGCCCGGTGACAGCCCGGTGACAGCCCGCTAGTGCCGGGCCGGCCCGCCGCGCGCCACGCACTGAGCGAGGTGGTCGTCGACCAGACCGCACGCCTGCATCAGGGCGTACGCCGTCGTCGGACCGACGAAACGTATGCCGCGCTTCTTGAGCGCCTTGGACAGCGCGACGGACTCCGGAGTGATCGCGGGAACGTCCGAGATCGTCTGCGGGGCCGGGCGCGTCGCGGGGTCCGGGGCGTACGACCAGATCAGGGTGTCCAGCTCGCCGGCCTGCCAGCCGGCGAGCGTCCTGGCGTTGGCGAGGGTCGCCTCGATCTTCGCGCGGTTGCGGATGATCCCCGGGTCGGCGAGCAGGCGCGCGGCGTCCTCGTCGGTGAAGGCCGACACCGAAGCGATCTTGAAATCGGCGAAGGCGGTACGGAAACCCTCGCGCCGGCGCAGGATCGTCAGCCAGGACAGACCGGACTGGAAGGCCTCCAGGCACAGGCGTTCATACAGTGCGTCGTCGCCGTGGACCGGGCGGCCCCACTCCTCGTCGTGGTACGCGACGTATTCCTCGGTGGCCAGGCCCCAGGGGCAGCGCAGACCGCCGTCCGGGCCCGGCTCGGCTCCGCCGATCATGACTGCGGCCCCTCGTCCGGCTCGTTCCCGAGGCGGTCGTCCTTGAAGAGGTCCGCGCCGCCGACCGCCCTGGCCTGGACACCGGCCAGCGCGGCCTCCAGTTCGGCGATCCGCGCGTCCCGCTCGGCCAGCTCGGCGCCGAGGCGGCCGAGCACGTCGTCGACGTCTGCCATCCGGTAGCCGCGCGGGGCCAGCGGCAGGCGCAGCGCCTCGACATCGGCGCGGCCCACCGGGCGCGTCGCGGGCAGCGGGTCCACCAGGTGTTCGGGCGCCGCTTCGGGCAGCACCCCGCCGCTGTCGCTGCCGCCTCCGCCGACCACGGCGAGGGTGACCGCGGCGACCACGACCACCATCGCCACAACCAAGAACAAGAACACGAGGTCTCCCCGGGGCACGCGCAAAGCGGAAACTGTCCAGTCCCGATCGTGCCATGCGGCACTGACAGTTAAGGTCGCAGGCGACCGACGCGAGGAGGAAACACGGTGCTCAGGCTGGGACAGCGCGAGTTCGGAGCGCACGAACCGGTGATCATGGCGATCGTGAACCGGACCCCGGATTCGTTCTACGACCAGGGGGCGACGTTCCACGACGAGCCCGCTCTCGCCCGCGTCGAGCAGGCTGTCGCGGAGGGCGCCGCGATCATCGACATCGGCGGCGTGAAAGCCGGCCCGGGCGAAGAAGTGAGCGCCGCCGAGGAGGCGCGGCGCACGGTCGGTTTCGTCGCAGAGGTGCGCAGGCGGCACCCGGACGTGGTGATCAGCGTCGACACGTGGCGGCACGAGGTGGGCGAGGCGGTCTGCGAGGTGGGGGCGGACCTGCTGAACGACGCGTGGGGCGGCGTCGATCCGCGGCTGGCCGAGGTGGCGGCCCGTTATGACGTGGGCCTGGTGTGTACGCACGCGGGCGGCGCGGAGCCGCGGACGCGGCCGCACCGGGTCACGTACGAGGACGTGATGGCGGACATCCTCGACGTGACCGTCGGGCTGGCGGAACGGGCGGAGAAGCTGGGCGTACGGCGCGACGCGATCCTAATCGACCCGGGGCACGACTTCGGCAAGAGCACCCGGCACAGCCTTGAGGCGACGCGGCGGCTGGGCGAGATGGTGGCGACGGGCCGCCCTGTCCTGGTCTCGCTGTCCAACAAGGACTTCGTCGGCGAGACGCTCGACCGGCCGGTGAAGGAGCGGGTGGTGGGGACGCTCGCGACGACGGCGGTTTCGGCGTGGCTGGGGGCGCAGGTCTATCGGGTGCACGAGGTGGCGGAGACGCGGCAGGTACTGGACATGGTGGCGTCGATCGCCGGACACCGGCCTCCGGCGGTGGCGCGGCGCGGGCTGGCCTGAGCGGGCGGGTTACGGGGGCCGGGCGCGGGCCGCTGCGCGGGGCCGAACTGGGGCGCCGCCCCAGACCCCGCTCCTCAAACGCCGGAGGGCTGGAGTTGCCCGGCAGGGGCGAGTTTCGCGGCCCCGGCCGCAAAACTCGCCCGTCCGGGGTCTGGGACTTGCCCCAGCCGCTACCTCTCCGACTCCTTCGACACCAGCGCCACCGCTTCCTTCACGCTGTCCGTCACGTGGAACAGCAGCAAGTCCCGCTCCGACGCCTTCCCCTGCGCGATCACCGTGTCGCGCAGCCAGTCCACCAGCCCGCCCCAGTACGCCGAACCGAACAGCACGATCGGGAAGCGCGTGACCTTGCGGGTCTGGACCAGCGTCAGGGCCTCGAAGAGCTCGTCCATCGTGCCGAGGCCACCCGGCAGGACCACGAAGCCGTGCGCGTACTTCACAAACATGATTTTTCGGACGAAGAAGTAGCGGAAGTTCACGCCGATGTCGACGTGCGGGTTGATGCCCTGCTCGAAGGGCAGCTCGATCCCCAGGCCGACCGAGATGCCCTTGGCATCCCGCGCCCCCTTGTTCGCCGCCTCCATCGCGCCCGGACCACCGCCCGTGATCACCGCGAACCCGGCTTCCGCCAGCCCCCTGCCGAGTTCCACGCCCGCTTCGTAGTCGGGCGTACCGGGCCGCGTGCGCGCCGAACCGAAGACGCTGATGGCGGGCGGCAGTTCGGCGAGGGCGCCGAAACCGTCCACCAGCTCCGCCTGCATCCGCATGACCCGCCACGGGTCCGTGTGCACCCAACTGGTATCGCCGTTGGAGTCCAGCAGTCGCTGGTCGGTCGTGCCCGGCTGGATCTGGTCGCCGCGGCGCACCACAGGCCCCAGACGCTGCTCTTCCGGTACCCGCTCCTCTTCAGGAATCGCCATGCCGTACTCCCTCCGTGCCGAACATTGTCCGGACAGCGTAGGTCCACACACGTGACGAACAGTGAAATTCAGGCGGTCAGCCAGGCGCGAAGTCGCTCCTCGCAGTGCGTGATTCGCTCGACGGCCACGTGCTCGTCCCGCTTGTGCGCGAGAAGCGGGTTCCCCGGACCGTAATTGACCGCCGGAACCCCGACCGCGCTGAAGCGCGAGACGTCGGTCCAGCCGAACTTGGGCTGCGCGGTGCCGCCCACCGCCGCCATGAACGCCGCGGCGGCCGGATGCGAAAGGCCGGGCAGGGCGGCCCCGGAGTGGTCGTCCACGACGAACTCCGCGATGTCGCAGCCCGCGAAGACCTCGCGTACGTGCGCGAGCGCCTCCGCCTCGCTGCGGTCCGGCGCGTAACGGAAGTTGACCGTCACCGTGCACGCGTCGGGGATGACGTTACCCGCCACACCGCCCTCGATCGCGACGGCGTTGAGACCCTCGCGGTACTCCAGGCCGTCGATCACGGGCCGCCGGGGCTCGTACGCCGCCAGGCGGGCCAGGATCGGCGCCGCCGTGTGAATGGCGTTGGAGCCCATCCAGCTGCGCGCCGAGTGCGCCCGTTCCCCCGCCGTGCGCAGCAGCACCCGCAGCGTGCCCTGGCAGCCGCCCTCGACCTGCCCGTCGGACGGTTCGAGGAGTACGGCGAAGTCGCCCGTCAGCCAGTCGGGATGGGCGTCGGTGATGTGCCCGAGGCCGTTCAGGTGCGCGGCGACCTCTTCGTTGTCGTAGAAGACGAAGGTCAGGTCCCGATTGGGTTCGGGGACGGTCGCGGCGATACGCAGCTGAACGGCGACCCCGGACTTCATGTCGCTCGTACCGCAGCCCCACAGGATGCCGTTCTCGTCGAGCCTGGACGGCACGTTGTCGGCGATCGGGACGGTGTCGATGTGCCCGGCCAGCACGACCCGCTCGGCGCGCCCCAGGTTCGTACGGGCCACCACGTTGTTGCCGTACCGGTCGACGGTGAGGTGCGGCAGTGCGCGCAGCGCCTCCTCGATGGCGTCGGCGAGAGCCTTCTCGCTTCCGCTCACCGACGGGAAGTCGATGAGCCGGGCGGTCAGCGCGGGGGCGTCCTGGAAGAGGTCAAGCGGTGTTTCGGCCATGCCCACGAGCGTAACCGTCCCCGGCCGGAAGGCGACGGGGTCGTCCCCCGGGAAGGCCGGGAACGGCCTCCAGTACCTTAGGCAGCGTGCCTGAGTCCACCTCTTCCGTAACTCGCGGCCGCCCCCTGCGCATCGCGGCGGGCGTCGCCGTGCTGCTCGCGCTGGCCGGGTATCTGGTGGCGCAGTACGTGACCGGCGGCGGGGGCGCACCACGCTGCACCGTGCGCTCCGCCGAGGGCGACGGGTCGACGTACGAGCTCAGCCCCGAGCAGGCGGTCAACGCCGCGAAGATCTCCGCCGTCGGCACCTCGCGCGGGCTGCCGGAGCGGGCCGTGACGATCGCGCTCGCGACCGCGCTCCAGGAGTCGGCGCTGCGCAACATCAAGTACGGCGACCGCGACTCGCTCGGCCTCTTCCAGCAGCGTCCGTCGCAGGGCTGGGGCACCCAGAAGCAGATCCTCGATCCCGGTTACGCGTCCGAGAAGTTCTACGAGCACTTGGAGAAGGTCCCCGGTTACTCCCGGCTGCCGCTGACCGTCGCCGCCCAGCGCGTCCAACGCAGTGGTTTCCCGCAGGCGTACGCGAAGCACGAGCCGGACGCGGCGCTGCTGGCCGCCGCGCTCACCGGGCGGGCGCCCGCGTCGCTGACCTGCTCGGCGCCGCGCGACGCACAGGCGGGGAAGCCGGACGACGTACGGGCCGCGCTGATACGGGACTTCGGGCCCGACGTACTGCCCAAGGCCCAGGCCGCCGGCCCCCAGGACGAACCGGACACCGCGGGCACAACCGGTGCGAGCGCGAAGCTCGGCAGCTCCCCGGCGGCCGCGACCGTGACCGTGCCCGTACCCGCCGCGCAGGCAGCGGCCGCCGGCAGTACCGCCGGCGACCGGCGCGGCTGGGAGCTGGCGCACTGGGCCGTCGCCCACGCCTCCGAGCTCCGCATCGAAGAGGTCGCCTACGCCGACCGCGTGTGGGCCACCGGGGATTCCGGACAGGCATGGCAGTCCCAAAAGGCGCAGAACGGCTCCGCAGAGGTACGGATCACCACCGCGCAATAGTGCGGACGATCACCCGAAAGCGGTAAGCGGACCCCGCCGCAGCACCGTTGCGCACACGCCTGCGGACCGTCACCCCTCCATTCCCCAATTCCCTGGAGAACAAAGGGAACCGACCCTCCCGCGCCCCTTTGCGGAACGGATCATTTGCCCGGGTTCATCCGGAGCCGATAATGCGACGCATTGCAAACTCTTTACCTTGGCGCACCGCAACCTCTCCCGCCCCTTCAGCGGTTGTCATGGCGTCTGATCGTCGGACAGACCGTCTCCATCAACGTCTCTCCCGCCTAAGGAGCACCATGTCTCTCCCCCTGACCCGCCGGATCGCCCGCGCCGCACTGCTTGTCGCGGCCGGCGCAACCTCCGTGGTCGGTGCCGCCGGCGCCGCGAGCGCCGCTGACCTTCCCACCGCCGCCCCGAACCTGGGCGGCCTGACCGCCCTGGACGGCGCCGGTCTCGGCGACTCCGTCGACAGCGCGGCGCAGAAGGGCTCCCAGGCAGCGGGTGACACGGGCAGCAAGGCCGTCAAGAAGGCTGTCCCGACCGCAGGCAAGACCGTCGGCAAGGCCGGCAAGACGGCCACCCCCGCCGCGCAGAAGGCTGCCGGTGACGTCGCCGGAAGCGCCGGCGAGGTCCTCGGCGACACCACCAAGACCGCGACCGGCGAGGGCCTCCCGGCGGCCGGTGGCGGCCTGCCCACGGACGCCCTGCCCGCCGGCGGCAGCCTGCCGACCAGCTCCCTGCCCAGCACTGGACTGCCGATCGGCTAGTCCGTACGCAAGCACAAGGGGCCCCGGGGAGTTCGTACTCCCCGGGGCCCCTTCCGCGTACACCGTCCGTCAGCCGCCGAGGCGCTTGACCGCCGCCGCGACGCGCTCGTCGGTGGCCGTGAACGCCACCCGTACGAAACGGCCGCCGGCGGGCCCGTAGAAGTCGCCAGGAGCCGCCAGGATCCCCAGCTCCGCCAGGTAGGCCACCGTCTCCCAGCACGGCTCGTCGCGCGTCGCCCAGAGGTACAGGCTCGCCTCGCTGTGCTCGATCCGGAAGCCGTGCCCCTCCAGCGCGCCGCGCAGCGCCGCCCGCCGGGCCGCGTACCGCTCCCGCTGCTCGGCCACGTGCGTGTCGTCGCCGAGCGCCGCGACCGTCGCCGCCTGGACCGGCGCCGGCGTCATCATGCCGCCGTGCTTGCGGATCTCCAGCAGGTCGCCGAGGACAGCCGCGTCGCCCGCCAGGAACGCCGCGCGGTACCCGGCCAGGTTGGAACGCTTGGAGAGCGAGTGGACGGCGACGAGGCCCTCGAACGTACCGCCGCACACATCCGGATGCAGTACGGAGACGGGCTCGGCCTCCCAGCCCAGCTCCAGGTAGCACTCGTCGCTGAACACCAGCACGCCGTGCTCGCGCGCCCACGCCACGATCCGGATCAGCTCGTCCTTGGCCAGGACGCGGCCCGTCGGGTTCGACGGCGAGTTGAGCCAGAACAGCTTGACGCGCGCGGGGTCGAGGTCCGTCACCGGATCGTCGTACGCGACCGGCTCGGCGCGCGCCAGCCGTGCGCCCACCTCGTACGTCGGGTAGGCGAGCCGCGGGTACGCCACCTGGTCACCGGCGCCGAGACCGAGCTGCGTCGGCAGCCAGGCCACCAGCTCCTTCGAACCGACGACCGGCAGGACATTGGTGTGCGCCACACCGCGCGCGCCGAGGCGCCGCTCGACCCACCCCGTGAGCGCGTCCCGCAGCGCGACCGTGCCCCACACCGTCGGATAGCCCGGGGAGTCCGCCGCCGCGACGAGAGCCTGCTGGATCAGCGCGGGGACCGGGTCGACGGGCGTGCCGACGGAGAGGTCCACGATGCCGTCCGGGTGGGCGGCCGCGGTCGCCTTGTACGGCTCCAGCTTGTCCCAGGGGAAGGTGGGCAGACGGTCAGTGACTGCGGACACGGTGGATCGCTTTCTCGTCTATCTCTGGCTCTGGCTCTGGAAACGCCTCGGTCCCGTACGGCGGAAAAGGCCGTACGGGACCGGGGCGGCGCACTTGCCTCGCCGCTTACTGGTTCTGCGGCGGGAGCGCTGCGATGAAGGGGTGGTCGCGCTCGATCAGACCGAGCTTGGAAGCACCACCGGGCGAGCCGAGCTCGTCGAAGAACTCCACGTTCGCCTTGTAGTAGTCCTTCCACTCCTCCGGGGTGTCGTCCTCGTAGAAGATGGCCTCGACCGGGCAGACCGGCTCACAGGCACCACAGTCGACGCATTCGTCCGGGTGGATGTACAAGGACCTGGAGCCCTCGTAGATGCAGTCGACCGGGCACTCCTCGATGCACGCCTTGTCCTTGACGTCGACACAAGGCTGCGCGATGACGTAGGTCACGCTGTCGTTCCTCCTCGATAGGGCGCGGCGGGCCGATCTGCGGCTCCGTCCACGTGGCGCGCGGGAGCGCGGCGTCGTCGATGCCCGCCTCTAGTATCTCCGTTCCCGGGCACGATCCGAACAGGAGGGGCGGGCAGAACTGTGGAATTCACTACCGGCGGACGACTCGAGGTCCGTATTTCGCCTGATGACGTGGGCAAACGTGTATCAGTCAGGCGCCTGGACGAAGCCGGAGTGCCGGGGGCGAAGTTCACTGACACGGTTGGTGTTCTCACATCCTGGGACAGCGGTGTGCTGTCGATCACACGGCGCGACGGCGAGTCCGTCCGCATCGCGGAATCCGCCCTGGTCGCGGGCAAGGTCGTGCCGTCCGCCCCGGCCCGGCGGCGCGGTCCCGCGGCGACCTTCGAGGAGCTCGCGCGGGTCTGCGCACGCGCCTGGCAGCCCGTCGAGAGCGAGCCGCTCGGCGAGTGGCTGCTGCGCGCCGCCGGAGGCTTCACGCGGCGCGCCAACTCGGCCCTGCCGCTCGGTGATCCCGGGATGCCGCTCGGCGCGGCGCTGGAGCGCGTACGGGAGTGGTACGCGGCCCGTGGGCTTCCCGCGTACGTCCAGGTCTCCACCGGGGCCGAGGGCACCCAGGAACGTCTCGCCGCGGAGCTGGAGCGGCTCGGGTGGACGCGCGAAGTCACCGCCGAGGTACGGATCGCCGCGCTCGCACCGATCGCGGACATGGACGTCGACGTGTCCCGGGTGCGGCTGGAGCGGGCGTGCGATGCGCAGTGGCTCGCGCGGTATCAGCGGTTCGGGGAGCCGGGGCCGCACGTGATGAAGGTCCTGGAGAGCGGCCCTTCTGTGTGGTTCGCGTCCGTCCCCGGCGTCCCCGGCCTCCCCGGTGAAGGGGAAGCGCCCGCCGCGATAGGGCGGTGTGTCGTCGACGGGCGGTGGGCCGGTTTCCTGGCGGTCGAGGTGGATCCGGCGTACCGGCGCCAGGGGCTCGCCAGTGCGGTGATGGCGGCGCTGGCCCGCAAGGCGCTGGAGGAGGGCGCGTCGGCCGCGTGGCTCCAGGTCGAGGCGGACAACGACGGCGCGCGGGCGCTGTACGACGACATGGGCTTCGCCACCCACCACAGCTACTCCCACTTCCGACCGGCCTAGGCGGGTAAAGAGCGCGTATGGGACGACCCACCGAACACGAACTGCGTCAGCGGTTCGCCGAGGAGGCCCGCGCCGAGCGGCCGGACCTCGCGCTGCTGTGCCTGCTGGTGGGCGCGGAGGCGGATGCTTCGCTGGACGAGGCCGGGATGGACGCGGCCGAGATCGAACTCGACCGCCTGGCGGGCCTGCTGCCCTTTCGCCCCGGCGGGGCGCGGGGGTGGGCGTCCGCCGTCTCCGAACTGCTGGGGGCGAGGTGCGGGTTCGGGGGGACGCCGGGGGATTACCAGCGGCTGGAGTCCTCGCTGCTGCACGAGGTGCTGCGGCGGCGGCGCGGACTGCCGATCCTGTTGTCGGTGGTGTGGATCGAGGTGGCCCGGCGGGCGGGTGCGCCGGTGTACGGGGTCGCTCTGCCGGGGCACTTCGTCGTGGGCTTCGGCTCGCGGGAGGAGCAGGTGCTGGTCGACCCGTTCGACGGGGGGCGGCTGCTGACGGGGGCGGACGCGGAGCTGCTGGTGGCGGGGGCGACGGGGGAACCACTCGACCCCTCGATGCTGGCGCCGGCGGATCCGCTGGAGATCGTGCTGCGGATCCTGAACAACATCCGGGCGTGGGCGTCGGCCCGCCCTGAGCGTACGGACGTACAGCTGTGGGCGGTGGAGCTGTCCCTGCTGCTGCCGTCGCATGCGGCGCGGCTGCGGTTCGAGCGGGCGCAGTTGCTGGTGCAGCGGGGGGATTTCCTGGGCGGGGCGGCCGAAATGGAGGCGTACGCGGAGGTGGTGGCGGCGGTGGACCCCACGTCGGCGGAGGCGATCCTGCGGCGGGCGCGGGCGGCTCGGGCGCGGTTGAACTGACGCGGGTGCGGGGCGTGCCGCCGCCTCCGGGGGCCGGTTTCTGGTGCCGGGGGCGTGCCGCCGCCTCCGGGGGCCGGTTTCTGGTGCCGGGAGCGTGCCGCTCCGGGGGCGGTGTTCGGGACTGCATGATTTAGCCGCCCAGCAGCGCCCTTTGTACGAAGCCCACTCCCTGCGCACAAATCACGCTCTACGTCCCGAACACCACCCCCTGCGCGACCCGCCCCCTCCCGCCGGTGGACAAACCTCGGGTGGCGCCCCGCCCCGGCCGGTTCGGCCGGGGGTCCGGGGGTTGTCCCCCGGGAAAACACAGCGTCCCGAATGCCGTTCCCGTAGGGCCCGGCACTAGGAACTATCACGCCGTGGCTAGCTCGGGTTGAGGCTGATCTCCTGGACTCGCTCCGCCGGGGTCTTGCCCACGAGTGCCGCCCGCATGGCGAAAGCCACGTCGTCCACCGTGACCGGGTGCTTCTTTCCATCGCCCTTGGTGATCTGGACGCCGTCGAACACGCCCTCCAGAAGCTGCTCGATCGCCGGCTTGTTGTAGACCTCGACCAGGCGGCCGTCGATCGGCTTCATCGAGAGGATCTTCGGCAGGGACCTGGCCGGGCCGAACTGGATCTGCTTGCCGCCCGCCTTGATCGTGATCAGGCCGGACATCGCGGGCTTCGCGAAGTCCCTCATGGCCCGGTCGAGCTCGGCCTGGCCGATCGTCGGGGCCTTCGTGGCGACCGGCAGCTCCACCGTGTTCGGCTTGCCGGTCTCCACCTGGGCGCGGTACGCGTCCTTGACCCGGATCATCGAGCGGGCCACGTCGAGCTGCTTGCCCGCCTTGCCGGGTACGGCGATCGCCTTGCCGGGTACGAACTTGATCGTGCCCTCGCTGGCCGTGCCCGAGGTGCCCGCCAGGTCGGCCAGCGCGACGCTCAGCTTCTCTTCGTCGACCAGGATCACCGGCTCGGCGACGCGCTCGCCACCGAAGAGTGAGCCGATCACGGAGGCGGGGTTGTAGTCGCTGCCCGCGGCGCCGCGCACGGTTTCCTGGCTGTCCAGGGAGAGACCGGCCTTTGACGGAGCGAGCTGCGTCTGCTTGCCGTCGACGGTGAGCACCAAGGGGGTGGCAGCGCTCTTGCCCAGGGCGTCCTCAAGCTTGCCGACCGCCTCCTCCTTTGTGCCGCCGCCGATGTCGACACCGAGGACAGTCGTGCCCTTCGGTACGTCGGAGTGGTTCATCAGGAGTCCCGCGCCGTACGCCACTCCGGCCAGGCCCACGACCGCCACGGCCAGAAGGACCAGCTTCGAGCGGCCCTTCTTGGCGGGGGCGGAGGGCGAGGAGGAAACCGGCGGCGCGGCCGGGCCCGGGGCCGGAGCTGTCGGGTCGCCCGGGAGGTGGGGCGTCAGGTCCGGTACGAAGCGGGCGTCGGCCTGCGGCGGCGCGAACGGCGAGTGCCGGTCGGCCGGCTGGACCACGGGGATGCCACTGGTCAGCGTGTCGCCGGAGACGTTGCCGCCGGTGGGGGGACCGGCGGCCGGGTTCTGCGGGGTCAGTACCGCCGTGTCGTCGGTCATCCGCGGCGGGCCCGGGACCGGACCGGGGAACGGCGAGCTGCCGATCGTCGGCCCGGGGAAGGTGGAGCTGCCGGTCGCCGGTCCGGTGGTCGGGCCCGAGGGGCCAACGGAGCCCAGGGGGCCGGCGGGACCCGAAGGGCCGACCGGCCGCGGGCCCGCGCCGAGACCGTTGCCGTTCGCGGCCGGGGCGCCGGGCGAGCTGCCGGGGCTGCGGCGCGGCAGGGGTGCGGTGGCGCCCTGGCGCTGCGGCTCTTCCGGCGTGAAGTAGGGGAGGTCGGGGCGCTGCCCGCCGCCCTGCGACGGGGCGGGCGAGGCCGGGGCCGGTGCGGCGGGGGCGGCCGGCGGGGTGGGCCCGGCCGACGACTTCCGCGGCGCGAACCAGTCGCTGGCCGGCGGCTTGTCCTCGCCGGAGCCCGAGCCGGAGCCGGAGCCCGAGCCAGAGCCGGATCCCGGCGCTGAGCCCGGCTCGTCCCGCAGCGCCGTCGCCGCGGTGTCCCGCGAAGGCTCGGGCGGGCGCGGCGTACTGCCGGTGCGCTCGCCGTTCGCGGGCGAGGAGGGCGGCTCCACGTCGCCCATGGGCGTACGCATGACGACCGGCGGGATCGGCCGCGACCCGGGGATGTTGATCCGGATGCGCGTGGTCAGCGTGGTCTCGGTCCTGGGCTCGTCCGGTTCCACCGGTCCGGCGGCATCGGCGGTGCCCTGCGGACCGTCCTGCCCGGGGTGCGACGACGGATACTGGCGGGATCCGTACGGCGGCGTGCCCGAGGGGTACGCGGCTCCGCCACGCCCCTGGGGGCCGGAGGACGAACTGTCAGTTTCACGACTCAAGGCAGGTTCTCCCGGTTAGCTCCGCTCGCCCGCTCTTACCTGGTACTGCGGGCGGCTCGGCGGCGCGCACCACCATACTGGCCGCCGCCGACAGGCGCCCCGCACCCTTGGCAGCCGGGTTGCGACGGCCGTGCGGACGCGGTCGATTCACGGACTCAAGTGGTACGTCATTTGCCAAGTCGGGCGCCCACCGTGCCCGGTTGCGGCAGTTGCAGCATCGTGGCGCAGATCACAGCGATGGCCATTCCGCCCAGCATGTAGGCGTACGAGACGGAGCTGCCGCCGATGAGCAGGTCACCCTCGGGGCGGCTGACGGTCAGCAGGACGATGGCCACGAGCCATCCGGCGGCGGACGCGCCGACCCCGGACCTGGTGCCCGTGGCGTACATGCCCCCGTAGAAGAGGCCGGTCGTCGCGAGCAGCGCCAGCAGCAGGCCGCCGGGGAACCACGCCGCGTGGACGAGGACGCCCGCCGCGCCGGTGATGGCGCCGAGGAGGACGAGGAGGGCGTACGCGCCGATACGGGCCGGGGTCAGGGTCATGACGTCACTCCCGCGAAGAGGTCGGTTTCGCGGCTGCCGGCGGACCCGGCGCGGTCGCCCGGTGACGGTTCACCTCGTACCAACTCGTAGAACTCCGTCGTGAGGACGGGCTGTCCGAGGTTGTTGGAGAGGGCGAAGAAGTCGCCCTCCACCGCGATCTGGGTGGCGTGGGCGCGCATCGCCGCGATCTTGGCCGCTGCGTACGCCGTGCCGTCGATCTCCGTGGTGATCGCCGTGTCGTCGACCACTCCGGGGATGTCGTCCACGGAGCCGGTTCCGGGGAAGGTCACCGGGGCCGCGCTCAGGCGGGCGAAGCCGTCTTGCGCGTACGAGCGCGGCACGCGGTTCCAGTAGATCTTGGCGATGGTGTGCGGTGCCCCGAGGTCCGGGCGGAAGTCCGGGTCGGCCGCGAGGTCCGCCGCGCGCATCGCGACGCGGTGGGCCTGGATGTGGTCCGGGTGGCCGTAGCCGCCGTCCGGGTCGTACGTGACGAGGACCTGTGGGCGTACGGAACGGATCACCTCGACGAGGTACGCCGCCGCCTCGTCCACCGGCGCGGCCCAGAAGGCGCCTTCGCGGTGGTTCTGCGGGGCGCCCATCATCCCGGAGTCGCGGAACCGGCCGGGGCCGCCGAGGAAGCGGTGGTCGGTGACCCCCAGTTCCTTCATCGCGGCGGCAAGTTCGGCGATGCGGTGGGCGCCGAGGGTGTCGTCGCGGTCGGCGGCCAGGTGCGCGAGGGCGGGCGGGATGACCTCGCCCTCCTCACCGAGGGTGCAGGTCACCAAAGTGACCCCGGCGCCCTCGGCGGCGTACTTGGCCATGGTGGCGCCGTTGTTGATCGACTCGTCGTCGGGGTGCGCGTGCACCAGAAGCAGACGACGGGCTGGGTGGTCCTGGTCCGTCATGGGACCACCCTACGAGGCGCCGCTCAGAACTTGATGCCCCCGATCATCCCGGCCACGTTCGTGGTCAGTTCGCTGATTGTGGGGGCGATGGAGGAGCTGGCGAGGTAGAAGCCGAGCAGTACGCAAACCACCGCGTGTCCGGCTTTGAGACCTGATTTCCGGACCATCAGGATGACGATGATCGCCAACAGCACTACCGCCGAAATCGAGAGTGCCACGGCGGTTCACCTCCACTTACTCAGGTCGAAAACGGGCATGCGGACAGTCGCCAGCAGGTTCATACCCACCAAGCGCTACGGATCATAACTATCCGTGCGTACGCATTGATCGGTGCACGGCAGCACGAGGGGCGCATGGACTTGCCACTGAGCGGTAGCTTCGGGCATATGACGTCGAATCAGCTCTCCTTCCCCCGGCAGCACGCCAGGACGCAGCGCTTCACCCTGGGGGCGCCGCGCGCGTTCACGGTGTCGCCCGACGGGACGCGTGTGGTCTTCCTCCGCTCCTCCTCCGGCACCGATCGGGCAAACCGGCTCTGGGTGCTCGATCTTGAGGGGGGCGCGCAGGAGCGCGTCGCTGCGGATCCCGGGGAGCTGCTCGGCGGCGCGGCCGAGCAGCTGTCGGCCGAGGAGAGGGCGCGGCGCGAGCGCAGCCGGGAAGGGTCCGCCGGGATTGTCGGCTACGCGGTGGACGCGGCGGTCGAGTTGGCGGCGTTCACGCTGTCGGGGCGGCTTTTCGCGGCCGAGCTGCGGGCCGGTACGGCGCGGGAGCTGCCGGCGGCGGGGCCGGTTCTCGACCCCCGGCCGTCGCCCGACGGGCTGCGTGTCGCGTACGTCGCCGGGGGCGCCCTGCGGGTGATCGGCGCGGAGGGCGAAGGTGACCGGGCGCTCGCCGAGCCGGAGGACGAGAACACGACGTACGGTCTGGCGGAATTCGTCGCGGCGGAGGAGATGGCGCGCTCGCGCGGCTTCTGGTGGTCGCCGGAATCGGACCGGCTGCTGGTCGCCCGCGCCGACGACACGGCCGTGTCGCGCTGGTGGATCTCGGACCCGGCACAGCCGGAGCGCGAGCCGGCGCGGGTCGCGTACCCGGCGGCGGGGACGCACAATGCCGAGGTGCGGCTCTTCCTGTACGGGGTCGAGGAGGGCGGCGAGCGTACGGAGGTGGTGTGGGACCGGGCCCGCTTCCCGTATCTGGCGCGGGTGCACTGGTCGAAGGCGGGGGCGCCGCTGCTGCTCGTGCAGGCGCGGGATCAGCGGAGCCAGGTCTATCTCGCGGTGGACGCCGAGACCGGTGCGACGCGGACCGTGCACGTGGACGAGGACCCGGTGTGGCTGGACCTTTTCGACGGGGTGCCGGTCTGGGCGCCGGACGGCCGGCTCGTACGGATCGCGGACGAGGGCGGGGCGCGGGTGCTGGCGGTCGGCGACCGGGCGCTGACCGGGCCGCAGTTGCAGGTGCGGGCGGTGCTGGACGTATCGGACGATGACGTGCTGATCTCCGCTTCGGCGGGGGCGGAGGCGGCTGTTCCGGAGACCGGTGAGGTGCATGTCTACCGGGTCAACGAGCTGGGCGTGGAGCGCCTTTCGGAGGGGCCCGGGGTGCATTCCGCGGTCCGGTCGGGCGGGGTGACGGTGCTGGCTTCGGCGTGTCCGGAAAGCAGCGGCACGGTGGTGCAGGTGCTGCGGGACGGCAAGCGGGAGACGGTGGTGGCTTCGTACGCCGAGGAGCCGGTGCTGCGGGCGCGGGTGCGGCTCGTGGAGGGGGGCGCGCGGCGCATTCCGTGCGCCGTTCTGCTCCCGGCGGGTTATGAGGAGGGGGACGGGCCGCTTCCGGTCCTGATGGACCCGTACGGAGGGCCGCACGCGCGGCGCGTCGTTGCCGCCCACAATGCCCACCTCACCTCGCAGTGGTTCGCCAACCAGGGGTTCGCGGTGGTCGTCGCGGACGGGCGCGGTACGCCGGGGCGCTCGCCCGGGTGGGAGAAGGAGATCCGGGACGCGTTTGTGCTCACGCTCGACGATCAGGTGGAAGCGCTGCACGCGCTGGCGGAGGACTTTCCGCTGGATCTGGGGCGGGTCGCGATCCGTGGCTGGTCGTACGGGGGGTACTTGGCGGGGCTGGCGGTGCTGCGGCGCCCCGATGTGTTCCATGCGGGGATCGCGGGCGCGCCGGTGACCGACTGGCGGCTGTACGACACGCACTACACGGAGCGGTACCTGGGGGACCCGGGCGCGCAGCCGGAGGTGTACGCCGCGAACTCTCTTGTCACGGACGACGGGTTGTCACAGCCGGCCGATGAGCACCGGCCGCTGATGATCATCCACGGGCTGGCGGACGACAATGTGGTGATGGCGCACTCACTGCGGCTGTCGTCGGCGCTGCTGGCTGCGGGGCGGCCGCATGAGGTGCTGCCGTTGTCGGGGGTTACGCACATGACTCCCCAGGAGCAGGTGGCGGAGAACTTGCTGCTGCTCCAGGTGGACTTCCTGCGGAGGTCACTGGCGTTGAGCTAACCCGGGAGAAATCCAGCCCCTCCGGCGATTGAGGAGCGGGGTCCGGGGCGGAGCCCCGAGGCGTGACCACCTGGCCGGGGACGACATGGCGCGCCCCCGGCCAGGCAACGGCACCCGCACGGCCGTACGCTGTTCAGCATGGCGCGTTCGTATATCGGAGTTGCGTCAGTCAAGTTGCTTACGCGTTAACGAAATTGATGGACATTAATGGGGAGCTCAAGACGTGCTCTGACCCATAGGTCACAGCGGGCGGTTCCAGTTCTCGATGTACTTGCGGACAATCGACAAGGGCGCGCGCCCGACCGGTCCGGCGAAGTACGACCCGAGCCAGAACCTGTTGGCCCAGAGTGACGACCAGTTCAAATGCTCTACGGGACAGCCATAAACAAACTGTCGTACGGTCATCGGCATGCAGCTGCGTTACCAATACCCCGCCTACCCTCGCCGTGGTCAGCGCATCGCGTTGGCCCAAGTACCTGCGCAGGACCGAGAGGAAGCTCAAGAAGCAGCAGCGTGAACTCTCCCGCAAACAGAGGGGATCAACGAACCGGGACAAGGCCCGCATCAAGGTCGCCCGCGCCCACGCATCCGTGGCCGACGCGCGCCGCAACTTCCACCACCAGTGGTCTTCGAAGCTGACCCGCGAGAACCAAGCCGGTTACGCGGAGACCCTGAATGTGCGTGGACTGGCGCGCGGGCTCCACTCCAAGAGCGTGCACAACGCGGGATGGTCCCAGTTTCTCGGCCTGCTGGAATACAAGGCAGCACGGTACGGGCGCACCTTCATCAAGGTCGACCGCCGCTTTCCCTCCTCCCAGCTCTGTTCCGCCTGCGGCTTCCGGGACGGGCCCAAGCCGCTGCACATCAGGCAGTGGACCTGCCCAAACTGCGGCACGCTGCATGACCGGGTCTGGAACGCCGGGAAGAACGTCCGGTACGAAGGCCGCCGCGTCCTGGCGGCCCAGCAGACATAACCGCCCACCCCGCTAGCCGCCGGGTCCCTCCCCCGCCGGAACCACCCGCTTCTCCCCCGCGAAGTGGCACGCCGAATCGTGGGCCGCCAGCGAGTCCACGCCCCGGAAAACCGCCGGCACCGCCAGCACCGGCACCTCCATCGCGCACCGCTCCCGCGCCTCCCAGCAGCGCGTGCGGAACCGGCAGCCGGAAGGGATGTTCGCGGGCGACGGGACATCCCCCGACAGCAGGATCCGCTCGCGGTGCTCGCGCGCCGTCGGGTCCGGAACCGGCACGGCGGACAGCAGCGCCTGCGTGTACGGGTGCGTCGGGTGGTCGTAGATCTCGGCGTCCGTGCCGATCTCCACGATCCGCCCGAGATACATCACGCCCACCCGGTCCGAGATGTGCCGCACGATCGACAGGTCGTGCGCGATGAAGACATAGCTCAGGCTGAACACCTTCTGGAGCTTGTCCAGCAGGTTGACGACCTGCGCCTGCACCGAGACGTCCAGCGCCGACACCGGCTCGTCAGCCACGATGATCTCCGGCCGGAGCGCGAGCCCCCGCGCGATGCCGATGCGCTGGCGCTGGCCGCCCGAGAACTGGTGCGGGTACCGGTTGATGTACTCCGGGTTGAGCCCGACCACATCCAGCAGCTCCTGGACCTTCCTCCGCCGGTCGCCCTTCGGCGCCACCTCGGGATGGATCTCGTACGGCTCACCAACGATGTCACCCACCGTCATCCGGGGGTTCAAGGACGTGTACGGGTCCTGGAACACCATCTGGATATTCCTCCGCACCGCCTTCAGCGCCCGCCCCGACAGCCGAGTGATGTCCTCGCCCTTGTAAAGGATCACCCCGGCCGTCGGCCGCTCCAGATGAACCAGCAGCCTGGCGAGCGTCGACTTGCCGCACCCCGACTCCCCCACGATGCCGAGTGTCTCCCCCGCCACCAGGTCGAGGTCGACACCGTCGACCGCCCTGACCGCGCCGACCTGCTTCCTGAAGACCACGCCCCGCGTGAGCGGATAGTGCTTGTGCAGCCCGCGCACTTGAAGAATCGGCTCAGCCATTGAGCGCCTCCTGCCAGAAATGGCACGCGCTCCCGCGCTCCCGCGACACCTCGTACAGCGGCGGGACGTCCGTGCGGCACACGTCACGGGCCAGCGGGCAGCGCGGATGGAAGGCGCAGCCGGGCGGGATCCGCGTGAGGTTCGGTGGCAGGCCCTTGATCGCGTACAGCTCCTGGCCCTTCTGGTCCAGGCGCGGGATCGAGTCCAGCAGACCTCGCGTGTACGGGTGGGCCGGCGCCTTGTAGATGTCGTGGACCGGCGCCTCCTCCACAATCCGTCCCGCGTACATCACAGCGATCTTGTCCGCGACGTCCGCCACCACACCCAAATCATGGGTGATGAGGATGAGCCCCATGTCGAGCTCGCGCCGCAACTCCGCGAGCAGGTCCATGACCTGCGCCTGTACGGTCACGTCCAGCGCGGTCGTCGGCTCGTCCGCGATGATCAGCGAAGGTTCCAGGGCCAGCGCCATCGCGATCATGATGCGCTGGCGCATGCCGCCGGAGAACTGGTGCGGGTACTGCCCGACCCGCTCCCGGGCCGCCGGGATGCGCACCCGGTCCATGAGCTCGACGGCCTTCGCCTTCGCGTCCTTCCTGGACATCCCCCGGTGTACGACGAACATCTCGCCCAGCTGTTCCCCCACCGTGAGCACGGGGTTCAGCGACGACAGCGCGTCCTGGAAGATCATGGCCATCTCCCGGCCCCTGACCTTCCGCCGCTCGTCCTCCTTGAGCTTCAGCAGATCGCGCCCCTGGAACATGATTTCGCCGCCCGCGATCTTCCCCGGCGGCATGTCGAGGATGCCCATGACCGCCTGCGCGGTGACGGACTTCCCGGAGCCGGACTCGCCGAGTACGGCGAGCGTCTCGCCCTCCGCGACGGAGTAGTTGACGCCGTTCACGGCCTTGGCGACCCCGTCGCGCGTACGGAATTCGACGTACAGGTCGCGCACATCCAGCAGCATCGCGGGGCTCCTCAGCGCAGCTTGGGATCGAGGGCGTCGCGCACCGCGTCGCCGAGCATGATGAACGCCAGCACCGTGACCGCGAGCGCCCCCGCCGGCCAGAGCAGCATGTGCGGGGCGTTGCGGACGTACTGCGAGGCGGCGGAGATGTCGATGCCCCAGGACACGGCGGGCGGCTTCAGGCCGACGCCGAGGTACGAGAGGGTCGCTTCCAGCGAGATGTACGTACCGAGGGCGATGGTCGCCACGACGATGACCGGGGCGATGGCGTTGGGCGTGACGTGCCGCAGCAGCATCCGCGAGTTGCTCGCGCCGAGCGCCCGCGCCGCCTGTACGTAGTCGTTCTGTTTGGCGGTGATGACCGAGCCGCGCGCGATACGGGCGATCTGCGGCCACCCGAGCAGCACGATGAAGCCGATCACCGGCCAGACGGTGGTGCTGGTGATGACGGAAAGGAACACCAGCCCGCCGAGGACGACCGGGATGCCGAAGAAGACATCGGTGATACGGGAAAGCAGCGCGTCCCACGCTCCACCGAAGAAGCCGGCGAGCCCGCCGAGGACGCTACCCAGTAGAGCCACCCCGAGGGTGGAACAGACGCCGACCGTCACCGAGGTCCTGGCGCCGTAGACGGTCCGTGTGTAGACGTCGCAGCCCTGCCGGTCGAAGCCGAAGGGGTGGCCGGGCCGGTACCCCTGCTGGGCCTTGCCCAGGTCGCACTGGAGCGGATTGCCGCTCGCGATGAGCGACGGCCAGAGCGAGATCACGACGAGGAAGGCGATGACGACCCCGGAGACGATGAAGACCGGGTTGCGGCGCAGATCGCGCCAGGCGTCGGACCACAGGCTGCGCGGCTTGTCGGCGGGTCCCGTGCTCTGCGGGCCGCCCGGGGGCCTCTCCGGCGTCTCGCCCTCGCCCTTGCCCTCGCCCTGGCCCATGGCGAGGCCCGCGCCGCCGCCGGCGCCGGTCGCCGCGATGGCTCCCCCGTCGTCGTACTTCGGCTCAGGCATAGCGGATCCTCGGGTCGAGTACGGCGTACAAGAGGTCGACGATCAGGTTCGCCAGCAGGAAGACCAGCACCAGGACGGTCACGAAGCCGACGACGGTCTGGGAGCTCTGCCGGACGATGCCCTGGTACAGCTGGAAACCGACGCCGTGGATGTTGAAGATCCGCTCGGTGACGATCGCACCGCCCATCAGCGCGCCCACGTCCGTACCGATGAAGGTGACGACGGGGATGAGTGAATTGCGCAGCAGGTGACGGGAGATGACGCGGCGCCTCGGCAGGCCCTTGGCCACGGCGGTACGGACGTAGTCGGCGCGGGAATTCTCGGCGACCGAGGTCCGGGTGAGGCGGGTGACGTACGCCAGCGAGACCGAGGCCAGGACCAGCCCGGGGATCAGCAGCTCGTCGACCGTGGCACTGGGCGAGACAGCCGGCCTGATGACCCCCCACTTCACGCCGAGCAGCAGCTGGAGCAGCAGACCGGTGACGAAGGTCGGGATCGAGATGACCACGAGCGTGAGGAGCAGAACTCCGGTGTCGACGGGACGCCCGCGGCGCAGCCCGGTGAGTACGCCCAAGCTGATGCCGATAACAACCTCGAAGACGATGGCGACGACCGTCAGCCGGATGGTGACGGGGAAGGCGGTCCCCATGAGCTCGGTGACCTTCTGGCCATTGAAGGCGGTGCCGAAGTCACCGGTGAAGACGTTGCCCATGTACGTGAGGTATTGCTGCCACACGGGCTTGTCGAGGCCGAACTCCGCGCGCAGCCGGGCGGCGGTCGCGGGCTCGCACTGCCGGTCGCCGCACAGTCCCGCGATGGGATCGCCCATCACGTTCACCATGAGGAAGATCAGCAGCGTGGCGCCGAAGAAGACCGGGATCATCTGCAGCAGACGCCGGATCACATAACGTCCCATGGTGGGCTCCCGGGCTTCCCTCGCGTCAGTTGACCTTGATCTCGTTGTAGACGGGGACGCTGAAGGGGTTCAGGGCCACGTTGGAGATCCTCTCGGAGTAGCCGGCGCTGCCGTTCTGGTACCAGAGCGGGATGGCGGCCATCTCGTCGCGTACGACCCTCTCCGCGTCCCGGAACTTCGCGAGCGCCTTCGCCACGTCGCTCTCGGCGTTGGCCTCGTCGGTGAGCCTGTCGAACTCCTTGCTGGACCACTTGCCGTCGTTGGACGAGGCGTTCGTGTAGTAGAGCGGCTGGAGGAAGTTCTGGGTCAGCGGGTAGTCCATCTGCCAGCCGGCCCGGAAAGGCCCGGTCATCTTCCGGCCGGTGATCTGATTGCGGTAGTCGGCGAAGGTGCCGACCGGGTTGCCCGTGCACGCCTTGTCCTTGCCCAGCGCGTTGTTGATGCTGTTGCAGACGGCGTCGACCCACTCCTTGTGCGAGCCGGTGTCCGCGTTGTACGTGATCTTCAGCCTGCCGCCGGGGATGCCGCCGCCCTCCGCGACCAGTTTCTTCGCCTCGGCCGCGTCGAATTCGCACGCCTCGCCGCACAGCGTGTCATCGAAGCCGCCCTCCCCCTTGAGGACTGGGGAGGTCCAGTCCTTGGCGGGAATGCGGGTCTTCTGGAAGATCGTGTCGGTGATCTGCTGCCGGTTGATCGCCATGGAAAGCCCCCTGCGGACCTTCTCCACCCCCTTGGCCTTCCACCGGTCGTCGTAGAAGGGGAAGGCGAGGGTCTGGATGATGCCGGCCGGGGTGTTGATGTACCGGTCGCCGAGGTCGGTCCGGACGTTCTTGAGCTGGGAGGCCGGTACGTCGTCGACGAGGTCGAGGTTGCCCGCGGTGAGGTCGGTGTAGGCGGTGTTGTTGTCGGTGTAGACCTTGAGGTCCACGCCGTCGTTCCGAGCCTTGTCGGGCCCGGGGTACTGCTCCCACTTGCGCATGCTCATCTGTGAGCCCTTGACGTACGACTCGACGGTGTACGGCCCGTTGCCGACGGGCTTGGCGAGCCAGGCGTCGTGGTCGTCGAAGAAGGCCCTGGGGAGCGGGGCGAAGGCGGCGTAACCGAGGGTCTTGGGCCAGGTGGAGAACTTCTGGGTCAGCTTGACGGTAAAGGTCCTGTCGTCCTTCACCCTCAAGCCGGAGAGAGTTTCGGCGGTGGCCTTGCCCTTCTCGGGGTGGACCTTGTCGTAGCCCTCGATGTAGCCGAAGAAGTAGGCGTTGCGCTGGTTGTTCTTGAGGTGCGCGCCGTAGTTCCAGGCGTCGACGAAGGACTTGGCGGTGACCTTCTCGCCGTTGCTGAACGTCCAGCCGTCCTTGATGGTGACGGTGAAGTTCTGCGCGTCCGTGGTGTCGATCTTCTCGGCGAGCATGTCCTCGGCTTCGCCGGTCTTCGAGTCGTACCGCTTGAGGCCACGGAAGAGCATGTCGAGGACCTTGCCGCCCTGCACCTCGTTGGTGTTCGAGGGTTCCAGCGGGTTCGGCGGATCGCCCCAGGACGAACTGACCACCCCGGACGCGCCGCCACCGCCGCAGGCTGTCGCCGCGAGGGCGACAGCCACGACGCATGTCGCCCACTTAGCGTGCGTGGCTCCGGGCATGGGGGTCCCTCCTGGGTCCTGAGCATCACTTAGGCCCAAATATCACCCCATAACGAGCACCAGTGCATTATCTCTGCGTCCGTCCGCGCGTCGCCCGTCCCCGTGCGACGCCGGCAAGGAGGACGCGCCGACCGGCCCACTGGTGCACGCCCCTACGGCCGGGCAACACCCCTGAACCCCACCCCCGCCTTGATGCGGCACAGCAGGGCGCGGAGAGCGGCGGGGGTGGTAGTCAAAACGGTGGCGGGGTTGTCGCTCTCGCGGAGGTGGGGGGCGTGGGTGGGGGGTGCGGCAGCGACCTCTATGCAGTTCGCGGCCCCGCCTTCGCTGAAGCTGGACTTCTGCCACCTGAACTCGGACATGTGCGCCTTCCTAGAGCAAGGGATACAGGAGCCGCTGGATCAGCCCCAGCGAGTCCTTGGTCGCATGGGGCTGCGGCGATGCCTCCGCGTCGACAGGAGGAAGCGCCACTTCTGCCAAGCTGGCGAACCAGCCCCGGTACTTGGCCATTGTGTCGGCTCCGTCCAAGTACAAGGACTGCTCGATGTGGGAGACGATCACCGTGCTCAGCTCCGGGGCCTGCGGCTCGATCATCACGAAGCCGGTACCGAATGCGACTGGGCCGTCGAACGGCAGAACCTGAATGGTCACGTGCGGCAGTCGCGAGACCTCGATCAGGTGGAGCAACTGACCTCGCATCACTTCTCGCTCGCCCAACGAGCCGCTGAGGGCGGCCTCATGGATGATCGCGTGCGTGCGTGGAGGTCGCTCACCGGTCAGCACCACCTGCCGCTGCACGCGAAAGTCAACAGCGGCCAGCTGCTCAGCCTCCGTCGCCTGGCGGTAGCCGCCGCGATGAATGGCTGCGGCGTACTCCCGCGTCTGCAACAAACCGGGGACGAACATCGGCTCGTAGGTGCTCACCACGTGGGCGGCATCCTCCAGCTCGGCCAGATCCAGGTGCGCGGCTCCCAGGACGTGCCGGTACTCGCTCCACCAACCCTTGCCCGAGCGCTGACCCATATCGATCAGGGCGTCCACGTAGGTTCGAGAAATTGAACCGACAGTTCGAGCCAAGAGCTGTACGCGCTCGGCCGACAGCCCGGTCCTCCCGGATTCGATACTGCTGAGCTGCGGCTGCCTCATGCCCAACAGCGAGGCAGCGTCCTGCGCCGACAAGTCGGCCTGCTCGCGCAGTCGACGCAACTCGGCGCCGAATCGGCGCTGTCGATACGTGGGATTGGCCCTCAGCCCCATCCAGTCCTCCCCTCACCGACCTGCACAGTGTCACCCCGCACCACTAGGCAAGTCCACAACGTAACTCCCCTACCCGGGAAGAAGGTTGAAAATATCGCACCCGAACCCTTACCGTGAGTGTGGGCCCAGTCACAGCACGCACTCACAAACTGGAGGCTGCCACATGGACATGCCCGAACAACCTTGGTCGTACGGTCTGTTCATCCCCCACGACCCGCGCGCGGTCGGCGTCGTAAGGGCCACCATTCGTAGCGTGCTCGCAGCCGCCCGTCTGGACTGCATCGTCGACACCGTGGAGTTGCTCGCCTCGGAGTTGGTAACCAACGCATACCGCTACAGCGATGCCGACGCCTACGTGAGCATGGACTGGGAGCCGGGAGACTTCCGCGTCTCCGTTTGGGACCACGGCGGCGGTAGCCCAAAACCACGGTCGGCAGACGCGGACGACGAGCAGGGACGAGGGCTGGCGCTGGTCGAAAGCTGCGCCGACGAGTGGGGCGTACGGGACTACCCGAACGGCAAGAACGTCTGGTTCCGCCTAGCCACGAAGCGGGAGGGCTGAGCGGGGTGACGGTGGCGGGCCTCGGGCGGCCCGGAGCGTTGATCGCTTCTGCGATGGGGGCCGCCACATGTAAGTGTGGCGTGGGAGGCCCGCCCCTCAAGGGCGCTCCTGCGTCGCGTCGCCTACGGCGATTGCGCTGCGCTCCTCCCTTGACAGTGAGGATGGGGGTGGCGCTGCTTGGGGGGTGTGACTCGTCCCTTGACTGACGTTGTGGTTGTCCTTCGGCGGAATCGTCGGCCGT
>NZ_JBEXNQ010000030.1:0-105002 GCF_040611155.1 Streptomyces sp. NPDC002994 | reverse complement strand
CGCCTCACCGGCGAGAACACCATTTCATGGCGCGACCCGATACCCCA
The DNA here is from genome assembly GCF_040611155.1 of Streptomyces sp. NPDC002994. Lineage (NCBI taxonomy): Bacteria > Bacillati > Actinomycetota > Actinomycetes > Kitasatosporales > Streptomycetaceae > Streptomyces > Streptomyces sp. NPDC002994. The sequence goes on along the minus strand of NZ_JBEXNQ010000030.1, from coordinate 104,955 downwards.
GAACAAACAGTTGATTCCGGGATAAAACACTAGGAGAAAACGACCTCTTAGCCAGCTCGGACGCCAGCATCAATTCTTTCACCGCCTGCCCCGTTACCCGAGCGCCGACCGCGCTGCACAGCGATCACTGACCCGGAACACCTGCGCGCCTGAATGGCAAGCACCGTGCCCACCAGCGCTAGGGCACAGACGCCTGCGACGATCAGCCAGCTCCACCACATCACTGTCGGCCTCCCAAAGAGCATCAGGCTGCCCCCGACTCCCAGCATCATCCCGCCATAGCGCCTTCTCTACGCCTGGTGAAGGGGCAAAGTGATCGAGTTCTACATTTATGTTCGTCCCGGCGCGGATGCCGGGGGAGCTATAGGGAGTACGAGTTGACTTGGTGCCGGTCTCCTCCGTGAGCGCGATGACGAAACCCGAGCGCATCCGTAAAGATGGAGCCTGCTGACGCGAGCGGGTGAGGGCATTAGGCCGAGGCTTGTCGTAGCTACCAGCACCTTTTCGAACTCCCCCTGCAGATCACGATGACAAGGATCTCCGCGCCGAATGCCATCCACAGGTCCAATGAGGCAACCGTCTCAGCCGAAGAGTCCCCCTCTTAAGCCACTGGTTACATGCACCAGCCAATCCCTCCGCAGGCCCTTATCTCCGTTTCCTATTCTAAGGCTGACTCCTACGAGTGTTCCTGAGGAATAGAAACATCCCACCCCAGGCAATGACAGCAATCACCAAAAGCCCCAACCGCCAGCATTTCGCAGGGAGATCAGAATGATTGAAAGAATCACACCGACAGCAGCGAAGAATGAAGTGAAGGTGAAGTACCATTTAACGCCCGCTCTTTGTTCGAACGTCCATCCGAGGCGATTCATGAGTATCCTCTCTTATTGGGTGAAACGCGGGTGGGCAGGTGCGCGTATCGTTCGCGGACCTGTCCACCCGCGTTCGGCTATCCGCCTACCAGATTGGAAGCGGCAGTACTTGCGCCCCAGGCTCCCCCGAAGCGGACCGCTTGTCCTAACACCGCAGAAGCTCCCGCCGTAGGAATGGCTTGATGGCCTCGCATGCACCACCAACGATGGCGCCCGCACCGAATCCTGCGACGTCGCCCCAGAGGGCTTGAGTGTCCCCCTCAAACAGATGCGCCGTTCGCTGGGGTCGGCGAGTTGAAGCGGCCGATGTTGGGGTCGTAGTAGCGGGCCTCGTAGTGGTAGAGGCCTGCGGGGTCCTGATAGCCGCCGGCGAACCGGTGGGGGCGGGACACGGTCTCGGAGGTCGCGGCGTGGGTGACGCCGCAGGCTGTAGGAGTAAGAATTGACCTTCATGCCCGCTTGGTCGGCGAGCGCGATGACGGAGCCAGCGCGTCGGTGAGGCTCGCGTCGGTGAGGCTCTTGCCCCCGGTCGATGGAGTTCAATGCGCCCCCGGGTTCCCCGGTTGAATCCCATGTCCACACCAGACTTACCTACGGCGAAGTTCCTCCACGGAAAGGCGGGTGGCCGTTTCCAATGGAAACGGCCACCCGCCGGGTGCGCACTTCTCCCGGCTCCATGCTGGCTGCCTCAAGTCGAGACAGAGGCGAGAGGCGACCCGGAGCCGAGTTCAGCTGGCGCGGGGCGGGGTCATTCGAGCGTGGAGCAGGGCGCCACCGACCTTCACCTGCTCTTCGTGCTGCGCAAGGCCAAGGCCCACATGGCGAGCGAAACCACCCCCAGGCCCCCGAGAATGAGAGGCAGCGTTTTGCCCGATCCCTCAGCCATAATGCCCTGGGCGAAAGCCAGGACGGTAACCACGGCAACGACAGACATGAAAAGATTCATCTTCGACTTGTTGCTCACCGGTCTATCCTTTCCCTATCTGCCCTGTCGGTATCGGGCGCTGCTGTGGTAACGCGTCTTATCAGGCGTCATCACAGCAGTTCCCGTCTCGTCGTTGCGCGTCAGCCGTCAGCCGTCAGCCGTCAGCCGTCAGCCGTCAGCCATAACTGATGATGTCGGCATTGTTGTATCCGAGGAATCCCCCCACAGCGCAGCTGCCCACGACCGCTGCACCTGTGCCCCACGGGCCGAAAGTGCTGGCTGTTGCGATGATTCCGGTTTCCGCGGCGGCGCCGATTCCGCCAACACATCCCACTGCTGCTCCCCAGATGTCATTGGTGTCATCCAGGAAGTCCGCCACACCGCTCAGGCTGAGCGTTCCGTGCGGGTCTATGCGGTTGACGGGGTCGCCTTCGGCGTACAGGTAGGGGTTCTTCTCCTGGCCGGAGGGGTCGGGTGAGTTGAAGCGGCCGATGTTGGGGTCGTAGTAGCGGGCCTCGTAGTGGTAGAGGCCGGTGGGGTCTTGGTAGCCGCCGGCGAACCGGTGGGGCTGGGGGACTGTTTCGGAGGTGGCGGCGCGGGTGACGCCGCGGGGGCTGTAGGAGTACGAGTTGGTCTTCGTGCCCGCTTCATCGGCGAGTGCGATGACAGAGCCGAGTGCGTCGGTGAGGTAGTAGTAGCTCTTGCCCCCGGTCGTCATGGAATTCAGGGTGCCCCCGGGTTCCCGGTTGAATCCCATGTCCACGCCGGCCGTCGACTTGGCGGACAGGCCGAGCGGCCCGTTGTGGAAGAAGGTGTCGCCGAGCTTGATCCGCTCGCTCTGGTCGGTGGAACCGTACTGGCCGGTGTACGTCTTGCCGCCGACGGTCAGGGAGGTGAGCTGGGAGTAGTCCGACCACTTCTCGGCCGTGCGGGCCTGGGCGGTGGTGGAGGCTCCGGCCGTTTCGTTGCCGACCTGGTCGTAGGACCAGCCGGTGGTGACGCCGTTCTTCGCGGTCAGCTGGGAGGCGTCGTTGTAGGTGAACGTCGAACCGGATCCGGGGCAGGTGCCGGTGTCGGACTGGGAGGTGAGGTTGCCGGCCGCGTCGAAGCAGTACACCCACGTCGTCTTGAGCGTGGTGCCCGCGGTCTCCTTGGCCAGTGTCATCCGCCCGGCACTGTCATAGGTGTACGCCTGCTTGAGACCCGCGGCCGTGTCGGTACGCGTGCGGATCTTCGACCCGTCCTTGTCCTCGGTGGCCGAGTTGGCGTCGTGGTCGTAGCCGTAGGTGTACGACAGGTCGGTGTGCGTGCCCTTGGGGGACGTCGCCTTGATGGCGGTCGGCCGCCCGGACTTATCGAGCGTGACGTCCTGCACGGTGCCACCGGGGTAGGTGGTCTTCGTGCGGGTGTCGTTGTTGTTGTAGGTGTACGTGGTCACCTTGCCAGTCGGGTCCTTCAGCTCGGAGAGCTTGTTGACCTTGTTCCACGTGTAGTCGGTGACACCGGCCGGATCCTCGTAGGTGTCGACGTTGCCCGCCGGCGTGTAGGTCAGGCGGGTCTGCGAGCCGTTCTGCAAGGTCCGCACCGTCTCACGCGACAGCGGGTCGAAGTCGTACGACGTCACGCCAGTGCCGTCGGAGCGCTGCTTCAGGTTGCCGTCGCCGTCGTAGGAGTAGGTGACGGTGGCGTAGCCCGAGGTGTCGACCTTGCTGATCCGGTCGCGGTGGTCGTACGTGTAGAGGGTGGTGACGCCCCGCCCGTCCTTGGCGGCGGCCGGCCGGCCCAGGTCGTCGTAGGTGTACGTCGTCACGCCGAGCGGGGCGGGCGGGGTGACCTTGCTCAGGTTGCCCTTGGCGTCGTAGGTGAATGAGGTGACCTTGCCGCGGGCGTCCTTGACGGTGCAGCGCTGGCCTTCGAAGCCGCCACAGGTCGGGGTGGCCTTGTTGTACGTGAAGTTCCGCGTCCCGCCGCCGGTCCCGGTCGCTGCGACGGATGCGGTGTTGCCTGCCGTGTCGTAGGTGAAGTCGGCCTTCTCGCCGTCCGGACTGGTCATCGAGCCGGGGAGGTCGGTGCCGGCGATGGTCTGGTAGCCGGTGACGGCGGAGGTGGCGCCGGTGGGCAGCTTGGCGGAGGTGGGGTTGTTGCGGGCGTCCCAGCCGTAGGTGGTCACGTTGGCGCCCACGCCGTCCACGCCCATCGCGTCCGTCGCGGTGGCGATGTTTCGGTTGGCGTCAAAGGTCTTGGAGCGGGAGCGCAGGTTGGCGTCGGTGACCTTGGTGACCTGTCCGTCCGCGTCGTGCTCGTACTTCGTGGCGTGCTGCTCCGGGTCGGTGACCGTCGTCGTGCCGGCCTTTGAGCCGTCCTCGGCGGTGTAGGAGTAGGTGTAGGTGGGGCCGGTGTGACCGGTGCCGTTGAAGGCGGTGGCCCGCAGCATGGAGGTGATGCGGTTGTGGGCGTCGTAGGTGAAGACCGTGACCCGCCCCTCGGGGGTGGTGATCTTCGTCAGGCGGCGGGAGGAGTCGTAGCCGAACGCGGTCGCCTTGCCTTCGGTGTCCGTCGTCTTGACGAGATCGCCGGCCGAGTTGAGGTCGAAGACGGTGGTGCGTCCGGTGTGGTCCTTCGCCTGCCACTGTGACGCGTTGGTCTTCAGCAGATCGACCCAGCGGCCCGAGCGGCTCTCCGTTAGCTTGAAGCCCTTGTTCTCGCCGCCCTCGTCGTGCTGGGTGACCGTGATCGAACCGTCGTTGCGGTCGGTCACCTTGGTGAGCGTGCCGTACTGGTTGTACGTGTCCTTCGACCCTGACTTGCGGGCGGTCAGCGAGTAGGTGCCTTCCGCGTTCTTCTTCAGATCCTTCGAGTAACCGGCTGGCGTCTTGTATGAGCCGTCGGCGTTCTGCGTGAAGCGCACGGTGTCACCGGTAACCGACGGACCCCAACGGCCGCCGGACGCTCATCGCTGGCGGCAGCCCCACTGAGCTCCCGGCCCTCACGGACATCCGGAACTGCAGAGTTGCCACTCAGCAACAGTTGCTACCCTACACACGTTCAGGCACATTCTGTTGAAATTTTGGGCACACGCAGCGAGCAGCTACTCGACGCCGACCGCTGACGGGTCGCCGGAACCCCGCGTCGGCTCAAGGAAGGAACTGCCAGTCCCGGGCCGTGCCCTCTGGCGCCGGGCGAGGAGTCGGGGTCGACTACGGAGTCCTTGACCAGCACCGAACCGAAATGTGCGCCGGTCCGATCCGAGGCACAAGATTCTCTTCTGGGGAGAAGATGCGTAAAAGATTTGTCGCGCCCGACGGCACCCTGTTGACACGCACGGGGTGGCACACGGCCGCTTCAGTCGCCGGGGCTGCGCTCTGTTGGATGCTCGCCCTCGCCATGGTGACCAGCAATGTCCAGGCGCTGTTCCACCCCACGTGGCTGACTTCGCTCTGGTACGTGCCGTGGCTGATCACCGGGGCACTGGTTGTTGTCTGGGCCATCTTCCGGGCCTTCGACAAAGCAACGACAGGTGTCCAGTCGCCTCAACCAGCACCTTCACCTGTCGACACCGGCACCGGCACCGGCACCGGCATGGAGGATGCTGCCTGAAGCACCGGGCCCGGAGGGCTCGACGCCCAACCGCGGCCGCAGACAGTCTTCGTCCTGGCCGAGGCTCCCGGCCGCCGGTCAACGCTGGTCTGTTCGTCCGTACAGACCCTGCGTGAGCCGCGTACCGCCCCTCCCTCGGGGTAACTGACCGTGCAAGCAGACCAACCCTGACTGGGAGCTCCTGATGGCACGGACAGTCCTGCACGACAAGGCCAGCGGAGTTGGCCCGCTTCGTCGTGTCAGTACTGCTGGACCCAGAACTGCCGCAGGACCTGCACGGACCTCAACTCCCGTAGGCCAGGCGAGGCATCGTCGTGATAGACGGCGCGCAGGATGTGCAGCCCGTCCTCACCCACCCGCAGCACCCAGCCACCCCTCGCCCTGCAGCGCGAGGTCCTCAAGAGCACAACGCAGCGTCTCAGCGACCAGTTCACCCCGGTTCAGACGGCGCACCGCCGCCAGCACGTGGGTGGAATCCGTCCGGATCCGTCCCCGCCGCTTGACCAGCCCGGCTTCTGCGAGCCGGTCCACGACCAGCGCCAAGAGCCGGTCCGCACGGTTGCCTTTGGCCACCCGGTCGCGGAATTCACTCAGGACCGTGAAGTCGAATCCCGGATCGTCCAGCTCAAGGCCCAGACAGTACTTCCAGTCCAGACGTCAGCGGACTGCGTCCGCCGCCTGCCGGTCGGTGAGGTCCTCCGCGTACTGGAGCACCGACACGAGAGCCAGCTGAGCCGGCGACAGCCCACGCCGTCCGTCAGCCGCATACCAGTCGGCGAAGTCGGCATCCGTGAACAAGCCGTCCAGTCGATCGCGCACCCACATCGCGGCCGTGCCCCGTGGATTGCTCGCCCGTGCCATCCGCACCGTCAACGGCGGAATCACCCGCCCCAAAACCGAACCCATTGCACTGCGGCCACCCCTCCGACCGCCGAAACCGCCCCACTTCCACCAGCGCAGCACCACGAGGACATGAACTCAGCCACGGTCCCAGGCTCCACCCCATCGAGTGAAGATCACCAACAGCATCACTTGTGTGAAGTGGCCACTCTGGGTTGACTGCTGAGCATCTCCGGGCGGCAGCCGAAGTCGCCCGAAAATGAGCCGTGGTAGAGGCGGTTGGGCTGACAGTTCGGGCCGTGGAAGAGGTCCTGCTCCGGCTGAAGGAGCTGTTGTTCCCGTTGATTGCGGTCTCGAGCGGGACAGCGAGCCCTGGCAGTACGTGTCGGAGCTGGTTCGACGAGATGCGGAGCCTCTCGTCCACAAGACCTACGGTGACTCGTTTGAGGGCACGGCGTTGGAGGCGCTCCTCGCCGAGCGTGGGGTGGGCCAGCTCGTTGTGACGGGTGCCCAGAGCGACGGGTGCATCCGCGCGACTCTTCACGGGGCCTTCGTCCGCGGGTACGACGTGACGCTGGTCGGCGACGCACATACGACGCAGGACCTCAGCGAGTACGGCGCGCCAGCCCCGAACCAAGTGATCGCGCACACCAACCTCTACTGGCAATGGCAAGGCGCACCCGGGCGCCGCGCAAAGACCGTCGATACAGCAGAGATGACGTTCACGGCGGACGCGGGGTGAGCCGTCCCTGATCAGAGCCTGTTCGGCACGCTCGTCTCCGGGCAGCTTCCTCAGTTGTCACTCGGTGTGCACCCACCACAGAAGTTGATCCAGAACCCATTCTCATGGACGAAGCCACCGCCAAGCCACCGCCGGCGAAGACGACCTCACGCGGCTGATCGTCGAGGGCCTCAGGAGCAGTACTTCAAGGACAACGGCCGCCGCGCCCAAGGACTCGTCGTGGAGTTCACCGACATCGACTACATCGACCTCGGCTACTGACACCCCGTAAAGCGCCACGCGCCGGTGCGGGCTTGTGACTGAGCACGCCAGTTGGCACCTGAGCAGTTCAGTTGGCACCTTGAGTACCACAGCTGGCGGGCAGGGCACTCCCGGTACGCCGCTGATCTTCGGCGGGAGCGCTGACCCGCCTCGGCCTTGTGGCGGGTCCTGTCTATGCTGCCGCTATGGGGCTGGATCTTTCGCTGTTCATGGCGGACTGGGAACACTTGAGCGGCACGCCCGTCGAGAACCGGGTCCAAGCACTGGACGACGCGACCTGGCCAACGGAGTTCTACGACGATTACCAGAGGCACGGACCGGCCGGCGGCGGCTGGCTGTGGCCCCCAGATCGGGTGTCTGCATGGTGCGCCGAGTACGTCTTCTTCACCACCACCGGCGCCTATGGCCCGCATGCTCGCGCGGGCGATGCATGGGCCGACATACGGCTCCTCGTCGACACATCCGTGCGCGAAGCGATGGACACCTTTGTCGCCGGTCTGATCTGGGATGTGGATCCGGCCGACGATCCTGCGCCGACTGGAGGTGGAGGGTTCTTCCCGCCGGCAACCGACCGCTGGAGGCCGTACGTCCTTCTGGTGTGCCCGCCTGAGGCCGTACCCGGCAAGGCCCGCGCCTGGGAGCGAGTGGAGCCTCACCTCGAGGCGTTGCACGAGCCGTTCGCCGCCGAGAGCGAGGGCTGGGCAGGCCGCCCGGACACCTTCGACAACTTCACCGGGCTTCTGAGTGAATGGGGCGGTGTGACCACGGAAGCCGCCCGCCGCGGCTGGGGGCTCGTGGGTCTGCCCTAGCCGTCAGCAGCGAGGGCACGTGACCCTCTTTCGTTGGACACGCCGAACTGGGCGCCACATCCGGCGAGCGTGCCAACTGGAGTGCTCAGTCACAGGGCTGTGACTGTGCGTTTCACTCGGCGAGTGATTGTTTGAGTTGGCGGAGTGAGCGTTCCAGTTACCGGGGCCTGCCCTGCGGCAGGTCCACCTGCCACCCCTGATACTTTTGCGGCGGTACTGGAACGAGGGCGGGGAATGGCAGGACATCGGAGAGCTCGGCGGACCGCTGCCTCGGCCGTTGCGCTGTTCATGACGACGGGATGCGTCCAGTCCGGTTCGTCGCCAGCCGCGCACACTCAAGCCACAAGCGGGGACAGGCCCCTCGACGGGGGAGGTTTCGCCGCATTGAGCGCGTGCGGAAAGCCCGGCCACCACCTCGACCCCGGCCCCCGCCCGCCCAAGCATTCCGCAACCCCGCAGATGGTGGTGCTGAGCTACGGCTACTCCAGCACGAGAACTCCCGATTCCGGACGGATCTCTATAAAGCTGTCTATTGCCGCCGGCAGTAGACAGCCGCTGATCCTGGAGAAGCCGCTTGGGAGACGGGGGCTGAGCGTGGAAATCCAGGGCCCCAACGGAGTGGTGATGGCCGCCTACGGCATGCCCGCGAGGATCACCTCCGAGATCCCGAGCGGTGAGCTCAAAACAGGCCCCCTGCCACTGGACTTCGAGCTCGCCCTTCCGGCCGCCGCGATGTGCCCGGGCCGCAACCTCCACGACGCCGTGAAGGACAGCACCGCGCCCGGTGAGGGCTCATCCACCCTCACGGTCAGCGTCCGCGACCGGGCCATCAGCCGGCACCGAGCCGCCCACGGCATCGACGCCTCCAGCGACCTGCTGGTCGCCTCATGGCCACCGGACCCGAACTCCCCCGCCGACGGCGCGGGCACGTTCCCGGAAAACTGAGCGCTCGGTTGGCTAAAGCCGCCAACTGCGTACGGGTCACGTTCCCGCCGCCATTGGCGTCGCCTCAATGCCCCTGCTATCTCTCTCACAAAATGCAGCCGCCCAGCTCAGGGGCCGTACAACGGGCATCAACGACCGCGAGCAACCGGTTCGCCTCCTTTCTCATTACCTGCGTCCCCGCAGTTCAGAGAGCCGCCATTCCAACGCGTCATGTATTCCTGTGAGACGGCACAACCTGGGGAGTTGGATTAAGTCCGGTGCCGTCTGCAGGATTTCGCGGCGTATGTGTTCGAGCCGTCCGCGCGGGCGGATCAGCGTCGGTGGGGTGGGGTGTATCTGCGGGGGCTGCTGCTGGACGGGCAGCGGAAATCGGTGGAGCCGATGGCGGCCCGGCTGGGTGAGGACGGCAATCGGCAGGCCCTTGCCCCGCTTCATCACCACCACCCCGTGGGATCCGGCGCATGTGCGGGCCCGACTCACGTGGAAGATGGACCCGGCGAGCAAACCCACCGCGCTGATCATTGATGACACGGGCTTCCTCAAGGACGGCGACGCGTCGGCCTGTGTGTCGCGGCGGTACACCGGCACCGCCGGCAAAGTGACCAACTGCCAGGCGGGCGTGTCCTTGCACCCGGCCTCGGACACCGCCTCGGCGGCGATCGACTGGCGCTTGTTCCTCCCCAAGAGCTGGGATCCCACCTCGCCGCAGGCCGATCCCGCCAAGGTGGCCCGCCGCGAACGGTGCGGCATCCCGCCGGACGTGGGTCATGTCGAGAAGTGGCAACTGGCCCTGGACGTGATCGACGAGACCCGGTCCTGGGGCGTCGATGTCCCCCTCGCCGTGGCCGACGGCGGCTACGGCGACACCGCAGCCTTCCGGCTCGGCCTGGAGACACGCGGGCTGCACTACGTGGTGGGCAGCTCAACCACAGTCAGTGCCCACCCGCACGACGCAAGGCCGCACACTCCGCCACACAGCGGCCGCGGGTGCCCTCCTCAGCCTGCTTACCCCGAGGCGCCAAAGAGTGTGAAAGAGCTGGTCATCGCCGCAGGGAAGCAGTCGGCCCGGCTCGTGCAGTGGCGGGAGGGGGTCCCGTCTCGGCACCGGCCGCAGCGGGTTCAGGCGCATGTAGTCGCGGTTTGCGCTGCGGATCCGGCCCGCTGGACGTGAGATCCGCAAGGCCGTCGACGGTCCGGAACTGCCCGCGTGCTGGCCGCTGGCAGAACGGCCCGCCGCCGAGCCGGAGCCGGTGCAGTTCTGGCTCTCCAACCTGCCCGACGATATCCCGCTCACCACGCTCGTTCGGCTGGCCAAGTTCCGCCGGCGGATCGAGCACGACTACCGCGAGATGAAACAGGCCCTGGGCTGGCCCACTTCGAGGGCCGCACCTTCAACGGCTGGCACCACCACGTCACCCTCGTCTCCGCCGCCCACGCCTTCTGCAACTCCAGCGACTGGCCCGGACCCCAAAAGAAACGGCGCCGGCCTGACCCTCTACCAGGTCGTCCGCGAGATGCAGTTACTCCTCGCCCTCTGGACCGGCGCCTGCCCCACCTGTCACCGAGACATAGCCACGGCGATACCAACCTGGCCGGTCTGCCGCTCGGCACATTGACAGGCGTCTGTCGACATGTTGCTATGAGACGCTGCTCCGCCGGACCTGCGTCGCGTCGCATGCCGCCCGGACACCGGATCGACGGCCACTTGACCGGGGGCGGCGCCCCCGAACCCAGAGCGAGGACCCATGCCGCAGCGCGCCGCGACCATCGTCGGCGGCGGGATCGGCGGGCTCGCGGCGGCCATCGCCCTGCATCGCCGGGGCTGGCGCGTCGAGGTGCTGGAACGGGCCCCGGAGTTCACTGAGATCGGCGCCGGCATCTCCCTGTGGCCGAACGCGCTGCACGCGCTTGAGGTGCTCGGCCTGGCCGACGCCGTCCGGGCACTCGGCGCCGTCGAGGCCACAGGCGGCGTACGCGACCGCCAGGGCCGCTGGCTGTCCCGTACGGACAACGCGGAGCTGGCGCGCCGCTTCGGCCATCCCCTGGTGGTCCTGCACCGCGCGGACCTGTTGCGGGCGCTCACCGAGGCGCTTCCCCCTGACAGCCTGCGGCCGGGCAGCGAGGTGTCCGCAGTCCACGACGGCGGCCGCTGCCTGGTCGTCGATCACCGTAGGGGCGAGTCCCGACCCGATCTCGTGGTCGGCGCCGACGGGCTGCGCAGTGCGGTCCGCCGCGCCCTGTGGCCCGACGCGGCCGGCGCCCGGTACGCCGGCTACACGGCCTGGCGCATGACCACCGAGCCCCTCGCCGAGCCGCCCTCCGAGGGCGCAGCGATCTGGGGCCGCGGAGCGAGGCTCGGCTACACGGCGCTACCGGGCGGGCGGATGTACTGCTTCGCGACCGCGTCGCTGCCGGCGGGAGCGGCCTCCGGCTCGTCCGAGTACGCCGAACTGCTGCGCCGGTTCGGGTCCTGGCCGGATCCCATCCCCGCCCTGCTGGCCGCTGTCCCCGCGGACGCGGTGCTCCGACACGACCTGTACGATCTGCCGCCGCTGCCCTCCTTCGTCCGCGGCCGGGTCGCGCTGCTGGGCGACGCGGCCCATGCCATGACCCCTAATCTGGGCCAGGGCGCTTGCCAGGCGCTGGAGGACGCGGTCACCCTCGCCCACTGCCTTGACGGCACCCCGGATGTGGCCGGCGCGCTCCGCTCGTACGACCTGCTGCGCCGCCCGCGGACCCAGGCCATCGCGCGCCGCTCCGCCCTGCTCGGCGCAGTCGGCCAGTTGTCGTGGCCGCCCGCGGTGCTGCTGCGCGACACTGCCGCCCGGCTGACGCCGACGCGGGCGACGCTGCGTTCCATGACGCCGGTGCTCGGCTGGACCGCGCCCGGTGACCGGGTCACCGCGACGGAGAGCGAAAGCGACTGATGCCGGACTGGACGTATCACCCGCTGCGCGGCGCGGCCGCTGCCGTCCTCGGCCAGCGCCGTTCGCAGCGAGCCGCACTGCGGCTGCTGGCCTCGATCGGCTCCCGTCCCGCCGGCGCGCGGCTGATCGCCCGGGGGTTCGGCCACCGCCATCCGCCGAAGCGGCTCGCCGGCGAGATCGCCGGGGTGCCCGTGACCGTCCGTCTCGGCATATCCGTCCCGCCCTCGCTCGCCCGCGAAGCGGTACGCGCCATGCCCCCGCTCGGGGCTGGTGTCGTCGAGGTGGCGCCCGTCTCGGCGGCCGACGCGGCGACCGTACGCGAGGCCGCTGCCGGCCGCTCGATCCCGCTGGTTGTCCGCGCCTGCGACCCGGAGGCCGAGGCCGCCCTCAAGCCCTATGTCGACGGGTTCACCAGCAGCGACGACCCGCGCGTGGTCCATGCGTCCGACCCATCGGTCACCGCCGCGGCCGCCGCGCTCAAGGAGCCGGGCGCCGTCGTGCTCGCCCGGCCCGGGGTGCTCGTCGCGGCCGGACCCGGTTGGTTCCAACGGGTCACCGAGGCAGCCACGCCCACCGCGCCCGCTCCGGTGCTGCGGGACGTCGGCCGCGATCCCCGCCGCTGGCCCGCCTGGTGGTGGGCGCTACTCGTCGGGCTCGGTATGACGGGCGCCGGACTCGGCGCCGCGGCGATCACGCTCGGGCCGGTGCTGCTCTGGTACGACCGCGACTACCTCGGCATGACGCTGCACGAACTGCATGCCGCCAACCACCACCTCGTGCACTTCCTCCAGCACGACCGGATCACCATGGCCGGCACGATGGTAGCGATCGGCGCCCTCTACACCGGCCTCGCCGTGGGCGGGATCAGACGCGGCTGGCCCTGGGCCCGTGAGGTGTATCTGCTCTCGGGGGCGATCGGCTTTCCCACCTTGTTCTACTTCCTGGCCACCGGCTTCGTGGAACCCCTGCACACGGCCACCACCATCGTGCTGTTTCCGATGTTCGTGGCCGCGGTCCGTCGGACCCCGCACGCACCGCGGTGGCGCCTGGCGCCCGAGGGGCCGGAGCCGGAGCGCCGGCGGTCGCTGGTCGGCCAGCTGCTGCTGATCGTCACGGGAGCGGGGCTGTTCGTCGGCGGAGCGGTGATCTCGGGGGTCGGTCTGACCGGTGTCTTCGTGCCGACCGACCTGGCCTTCCTGGGCGCCAGCACGCAGACGCTGGAATCCGTGAATCCCCGGCTTGTGCCGTTCGTCGCCCACGACCGGGCGGGGTTCGGCGGCGCCTTGATGGCCGCCGCGGTGGCCATCACTCTGCTCAGCGCGTGGGGCTGGCGGCGGGGTGAGGCTTGGGTGTTCTGGACCCTGGCCGCGGCGGCGGCCGCCGGCTTCCTGCCGGCTGTCGTGGTGCACGGCGCGATCCACTACACCGACTTCATCCACCTCGCGCCGCTGTACTTCGGCATCGCCATGACCGGCACCGGCCTGCTGCTCGCGCGTCCGTACCTCTGTGCCAAGGCGTCGGCGAGGCCGAAGGACTGACGGGCCGCCCCGGCGAGCGCTCCACCATGAGCATGGACGACTCGGACGCCCCCGATCCACCGGACTGGCAGCTGTACGTGGTTGGCCTGCTGGGCCCCGGCGAAGGTTCCGATCGTCGGCGAGAGCGGGCGGGCGGCGTCGTGCATCCGCCGCGAAGTCCTCCAGACTCTCCAGGTGTCACAAACCGGTCAATGACACACCCGATCAAACGGACACGCCACCGGCGGGTGAACCTGATCAAGCCCTACTAGGGCGCGTATTGGGTCGTGATCAATGCGGGGTCCTGGTGATGCCTTGTCAGTGGCCAGCGACCGGTGTCATACCCCACGGCTATGGTCCGGGCTATGACCGATGATCAGATACGGGCTGAGCAGTCCCTCGCCGCCTGGGCACGGATCGAGACGTGGTTGAAAGAGCATGCGCCCCGCACCTTCCAGCGGTTGCCCGCCCCCGCGACGGAGGACGAGCTCCGCTCGCTGGAGCAGGATCTCGACTTGACGGTCCCGGCCGATGTGCGCGCCTTCTACCTGGTGCGCAACGGCACCGGACCAGCCTCGGATTTCGACTGGCCCACATCCCGCGACACTCCCGAGCCGACCGGGTACTTCCTGCCCGAGGGTGAGGGGATCGGCCCCCTGGAGAACCTGGGCACGTGGTTCGAGGGCCCGGTCGCAGCCGAGCGCCTGGAAGACGAACCCGGGCAGCGTTGCCTGCCGATCACCACCATCGACCCGGATGGCTTCTACGGCACCTTCGTCGACTGCACCCCCGGCCAGGGGTACGGGCTGCTCGGCGACTACGCCGAGGCCGAACTTCCGAGCCTGGGTGAGGCGACGTTCGCCGCCTACCTGACCGAGGTCGCCAACGCGCTGTGCGAGGGGCGGGGCTTCGGGGACGACAACGCGCCGCGCGTGATCGACGGGCGCCTCGACTGGCAGTAACCGGGATACCGGCCCCGCCGACGGCGGCGGGGCGCGGGCCGCTCGTCCTCCACAGTCAGGCGTCCAGGGCGCGTATCGAGTCGTGCTCAATCTGCGGGATTCGCCCTCGCAGCGGGGCCTGAACCGGTAGATCGTCTTGCGTGACGCGCGTGCAACTGACAGACGAGGAGTGGGGGTTCATAGGGCCGTACCTGCCGGTCGGCGGGTACGGCCCGTACCCCGAGCGGCTGCGGCAGCAGTTCGAGGGCGTGATCTGGCGGTTCAGCACAGGAGCGCAGGGGCGCATGGCCGACCGTGCACAACCGTTTCCGGCAGTGGCGGGACGCTGGTGTCTTCGAAGCCCTGCTGAAGGGCCTGATCGCCGAGGCGGCCAAACGGGGCCGGGTGGACTTGTCCCTGATGTCAGCGTGGATTCCACCACGGGCCGGGCCCACCACGACGCGGCGGGGATGCATGCCGATCCTGACGTTCTCGCCGCCCTGAAGAAGGCGGCTGTCGAGGAGGGGAAGGCCCAGCAAAAGGGGGTGGCACGGAGGAACAAACCGGGCGGACGCCGCATGCGATCCCGATCGGCAGGAGCGGCGGCGCATCCGGCGACGACGCGAGTTCCGGTTGAAAGTTGCCCTGCTTGGACGCTCGCGCGGCGGGCTGACCAGCAAGGTCCACCTGGCCGCCGACCGCGGATGTCGGCCACTGGCACTGATCTTGAGCGTCGGACAGGCCGCGGATAGTCCGCAGTTCATCCCCGTGCTCTCGAAGGTACGGCTCCGCGGGCCGGTCGGCCGCCCCCGCACCCGACCGGACGCGGTCGCCGGGGACAAGGCCTACTCGTCCCGTGGCAACCGCGCCCACCTGCGCGAACGGAACATCAAGGCAGTCATACCGGAGAAGAAGGACCAGCCGCCAACCGGAAGAAGAAGGGCCGCCGGGGCGCCCGCCCCTCGAAGGAGCGAGCAGAACTCGCACGCGACGATGAGCACGTTGCGCTGTGGGTAGGCGGTGCAGAAGTCGTGTGCACGGTTGACTGCCGCGCCGCCTGCCGCGCAGCCCGGCTGTGAGATGGGCAGCTGGCGGGTGTCGGGCCGAAACCGCATGCTGTTGATCAGCCAGGCTGTCATCGACGGCATCATGAACCCGGTGCACGACACGTAAATGATCATGTCGATGTCGGGGGCCGTGAGCTCCGCGTGCTCCAGCGCGGTCTCGATGACCTGTGGCAGGCGTACCTTGGCCTCCTTTCGTACAGGACGTTGCGCTCTTCGAACCGGGGTGCTTCAGGGTGGCCTCCAGCGGCTGGAGGACGTGGCGGGTGCGCACTCCGGTGTTGGCAATCAGACGCAGGGCCAGCTCGAGCTGCGGGTGTCCGGCTTGCGGGGTGCGGGCGAGATCGAGGGTCTCCTCGGCGGTGACGACGTGTTCGGGGACGGCGACATGGGGGCGGCACAAGGTCGGCACGGCGCTTACCACGCGACCGGCAGAGTGACGGGGTAGCGCCAGATGGACTGAGTGTTCCAGTGCACCTCCTCGGCCGGTACGGCCAGATGGAGACTGGGGAACCGTGTCAGCAGGCTGCCGATCGACGTGCGGAGCATCAGGCGGGCGAGGTGCGAGCCCAGGCAATGGTGCATTCCATAGCCGAAGGCCAGGTGCGCGGGCGGGGACGGCCGCTCGAAGTCGAGTTCGTCGGGGCGGTCGTAGGCGAGCTCGTCGCGGTTGGCGGTGAGGTACGAGACGTGGACGGTGTCGCCGGCACGGATCGTCACCCCCGTCGATGGTGACGTCCTCCAGTGCGATGCGGGGGATGCCGACGCCCTGCCGGAAGGGGATGTAGCGCAGCAGCTCCTCGATCGCCTGCTCCAACAGCTGGGGGCGTGCCCGTAGCTGGGCGAGCTGAGCTGGGTGGGTGAGGAGGGTGAAGACGATGTTGCTGATGTCGTAAGTGGTCGTGTCGTGGCCGGTGACCATCAGCAGCATTGCCAGGACGGCCAGTTCGGCGTCGGTAAGTTTTTCGGTGCCGATCCGGGCGGTCGCAAGGGCGCTGAGCAGGTCCTCGCCCGGTGCGGCGCGACGGCGGGCGGTCAGACCATCGAAGTACGCGCGCAGTTGCTGCTTGGCCTCGGCGGCGGCGGTCCGGCCCTCGGGGGTCATGGCCATCATCGCCTGCACCCAGGGGCTCAGCCGTTCGAGCTGGCGAGGCCCGAAGGCGTGCGTCGCGAGCCGGCGGATGCGGTTGAGCACAGGTGGGTCCATCAGGTTGATCGCTTCGCTCTGCGCGATCGGTGCCGGTGTGATTCGCGGGAAGTCTTTGCCCACCAGAGCGGCCCGGCTGAATCGCCGGTCGGAGGTCACCAACTGAACGTCGGAATAGCGGGTCACCAGCCAGCATGGGCCACTGCCGTAGGGCATCGCCACCCGGGCGATGGGCTCCTCCCGCCGCACACGGGTCATGAACGGATCCGGCTCCAAAGCCACATCGTGGCGGAACAAATAGTCTTGAGTCACGTCGATCAAGCGACCGAGAACTGACCTCGTCACGGCGCTGTTCACCCAACGCTTCACCGCCTCGTCGTTCGCCTGGCGGTTCTGGCCGGTGCAGGCACCAGCCACAACTCACGGGTGAGGACGCCCCTGCCTGACATCGTCTGGGCCAGGCAAGGGGCGTGGGCGTTTCGGCTACGGGGCGGGTTCGAAGTGGACTTCGGTGGTCGGGCACTGCTCGGCAAGGTCGAGCAGCCCGGTCTGTTCCTGCGGGTCGACAGTCAGGTCCCAGCGGAGCTTGGTTCCGGTCCATTCCGCGGCGTACTGGCAGTGGACTTCACCGCTGGGCGGCATCCAGGTGCCCGGATCTTGGTCGGACTTACTGCGGTTGCACCTGGCGGTGACGCCGACCAGCGAGGTGGGGGCTCCCAGGTCGTTGGCGTATGCCTCGCGCCGCTGCGCGGTCCACGTCGATGCGCCAGCTGGCGGGGGGCATCATTCGAACCGTGCGGTATTCCTGCCTGGCGCTGGTGGCTGAGCAGTCCGAGTCGGCGTCCCTATTGGTGGGGCCGCGGCCCGGCCAGGAGTGCCCTGATGGCGTTGCGGTCCGCGGGAAGGCCGACGTCGTCGAACCACGAGGTGACGAGATGGGTGTATCGCCAGCACACGTCGCGGTCGGCGAGAGCATCCAGGTAACGGTGCTGGGCTGGAGTGAGCTTGGCACTCTGGTCATAGCCGGAAGGGAATGCCGCAGCAAGCAGCGGTCCCCAGTCCTCGGCGATGGTGAGGTTGCTGCAGAACGGCACGGAGGCCAAGGCGGCTGGCAGGAGTTCCTCGAAGTCGTTGGCCCGGTCGATGGCCGTGGCCAGAAGGGCGTGCCGCAGGCGCCCTGTGATCTGCGGCAGCGTATCTCCAGCCCAGGGGTCGGTGGCGGTGGGTTCGAGGAACCAGGAGTCGATGGCCGCGGGGTCGAGCAGTGCGCGGAGGATCGTCCGCGTCGCCTTGGCGTTACTGGCGCATCCCGGTGACAGAGCGGCGCAGGCACGGATGGCGGGGTCGGGGTCGGCGAGCCAGCTGATGGTGTCCTCGCCCCAGGCGCCGATGGTCAAGATGGTGGCAGCGCGTTCACGCCGGTCGGTGCTTTGGGCCAGTAGCCGCCGGAGGATCTGGGTGGTTCCGGATATTCGACCGGCCAGTTTGGGGGACTGAAGGAGCGCGGTGGTGGCGCTGAGGGCGGCCTCTCGGACAGTGGGGTCCGGGGCCAGCAGGTGCAGGGAGACGGCGTCGTGGATCGTGGCGCGGACAGCCCGGACCGCATCGGTGACGCCCGGATCGTTGCCGTCGTCTTCGCCGGTTGTCTCGCTGTAAGCGGCCGAATCCGCGACCTGCCCCAGCCATTCCAGCAACGCGGCCCGCAGCGGTCGAGGGCGGTCGTCCCAGGTGGAGTAGTTCTCATGGCCTGCCAGAGTGCGGGGGTCGTTCAGCACCGCGGCTACGTACAGCGCGGCCGGCGCCGTCGCGCTGTACAAGGACTCCTGGTGAAGGACGGACATGTCCAGCAGCCCCAGCGCTCCCGCTTGAACCTCCGGGTCCTCGTCCAAGAGCTGGAGCAGGCGAAGTGGCGTGTCCTGCGCCGTTCCGTAGGCGTGCTCCAGCGCAGCCCAGTCGGTGCCCTCGATCACGGAACGCGGATCAGGCAGTCGGCCATCCACGGCTTGACTGGAAATCGGGTACTCATCCTGGGTCTTCACATGCAAAGCATCACCCCTGCCACTGACAAGCCTCGCAGTCGGACTCCAGGAGGGTGTCAGGGAACCCGCCGTTGACGTACTGCTCCGGCTATCCAGTGGCTCGGCTCAGAGCGTTGGCCGTGTAAATGGCTGAGCATGAGGGCTCGGCCTGCGGCTCCGGGGACGGTCCGCATGGCGGGCGGGGAGGGCGATATCGGTGCATGTGAAAGTGGTTTGGCGACCTGGGTGTTGCGTGGGTAGCGTCGCCGTCTGTGACCCCGACTCTGCGCACCGAGCGGCTGCTCCTGGAGCCGTACGTCCCCGAGGACGAAGAGGGCTTCGTCGCTCTGTTCCAGGACACCAGGATGTCGCAGTGGATGGGTGACGGCCCTGCTTCCGAAGCAGCAGACCGGGCCCTGTTCGGGCGGATCTTCACGAAGGTCTATGCCCAGAACCTGTTCAATGTCTGGGCGGTTCGTCGGGACGGACTCCTGGTCGGGCATGCCGAAATCAAGCCGACTGACGTCGTGGGAGGCCACGAGATCATCTACGCTCTGGCGCCGGCGGCATGGGGGTTTGGCCTGGGGACCGAGCTGGCAGAGGCGATCGTCGCCTATGGCTTCGACACGCTCGGACTGACCAAGGTGCACGCCACCGTAGCTGCACCGAACAAGGCCTCACTGACCCTGCTGGACGGAATCGGTTTCGAGCATGTCCGGGACATCGAAGAGGACGACGGCAGCACCACCCGCGTATTGGCCCGTCGTCTGACTGCGAGCGACACGTCGCCCCTCGCCCGAAGGGGGCGAGTAAACCGCTGCCTGTGAAACCACCCGGGGTGGCGGTCAGGCAGCGCGGGTCGGGTACTGGGTCCAGGTCCGGAGGGTGAGTCCGGGGGGGGCGAAGGTGATCTTGGGCTCGGCGCGGGTATTGCGCCAGCGGATGTAGGCGTTGATGGCGGCGTTCTGCTCGTCGTCGGTGCGGTAGCTCATTGACATCACGCACGCGATGTCAACGATGTCAGACACGTTCCGTCACCACCGCAAGTGAGACAGATCCGTTCATTTGACAGACCCGCTGCCGGTGCCCACCTGGGTGCTGTCTGGGGACCAGGAGGCCTCGCCACCTGTGGTCCCGACAGTGTGGGGGCCACCTGCCCAAGGCAGTGAGAAGCAGGTGCTGCCGATCTCACTGATCTGGCCGGCAAGGAGGTCTTCAGGCGCGTACCTGTTTCGCCACCTGCTGGGCCTGGTGGACCGCGTTGCGCAGGTGGTTGGCGAAGGGGGTGCGGATGTGCGTGCAGACACCGGCCAGCCAGATGCGTTCGGGTGGCGCCGTGGGCTGTCGGCGCAGCCGCAGGTCGGCTGTCAGGTGATCAATGGGGTGGGTGTCGGGATGTGGGGTGGGCGCGTGGTCCAGGTGAAGGGTGTCGTTTAGAGAGCCCCAGCGCACCTGGGGTGGGTGGAAGCCGGTGGCGTTGACGATGTGATCGAAGCACTCGGTGCCCGCGCCGGGTCGCTGGATGTGCCAGAGGCCGTCGGTGAAGGTGGCGGCAGTCGGGTAGGAGGCGGCGACCTTCAGCGCCCCGGAGGTGAAGTGGGTGAGCAGGCGGCGGGCGTTGATGAGAGTGGTGGCTGTGGCGTAGCGGTTGGTGAACCAGGCGAAGCGTGCGATGAGAGCGCTGCGGCGTGCGGGGGGTAGCGCGGAAGCCAGGGTGATGATGGCTTCGATCACAGGGACGCAGATGTCGGCCCAGAGGCAGGCTCCGGTCTCGGCCAAGGTGATTTCCTCGCGCAGCCGCTGGGCCGGGTCGGGGCTGGTGGAGACCTGGTGGCGCAGGGGCCGCCGTTCGATCAGACGGATCGCTTCGATGACATGGCGAGTGATCTTGTCTTCCAGGCGGGGGTCGGTGGGGTCCAGTTGGGTCATGCGCTGCAGTGGGGGGTGTGGTCGGGTGGGGGCCTTGAGCGAGGTGCGTACGGCGGGCAGTTGGCCGGAGGGTGAAGTGAGCGTGGTGTGGTGTCCGGCGCGGCACAGCACCAGGGCGGCGTCGATGGCGCTTTGGTGGGTTCCAAGCACCAGGACGCGTGCCGGTGCGGACAGACGGCGCAGGCGGGCGGCGGGATAGGGGCTGTCCAGATAGCGGGGGTGGTGCTGGTGGGGGGTGAAGCCGTCGGGGGTGCGTGGGCGGTGGACGCCGGGACAGATGACGACGTGGCTGGCAGTGTTTTCTGGGCCGGTGTCCAGATGGATCCGGTAGGTATCGTGCTGCTTGGTGATGGTGTGGGCTGCGGCGCGCACGTGATGGACTTGAATGCCGCGGTTGATGGCGTCCTGGCGGGCTCGGGTGTAGCGCAGGTGACAGTAGGCGGCCATCCAGGAACGGGGGACGCAGTCCTGGGGGTGTCCTGTCCAGCCGTGCCCGCGCAGGTGGTCGAGGAAGTCCGTGGGCCGCTCGGCCAGGATGGAGTTGAGGTTGACGGCGCTGTTGCACATCAGCAGCGGGTCGTCGTCTCCGAACGCCAGCCCCCAGCCAACCGGGTGGGGATCCACCAACACACCGACCGGAGGCGGTCGCTGTTCCGGGCTGAGCCATCCGCGCGGTGAGGTTGTACGTCCGGGGCCACCAGGTGCAGGAACACACTGGTCCCCACGGTGCCGCACCCGATCACGACTACGTCCCGGCCCCCACCGACGGCTGAGGGCGAGGCGGCGTACCGCGGCGGCTTGCTGTCATCGGGCTCGGTAGGATTCACCATCGCTGATCCCTCCTTGGGCGGCCGCTGCGAGGCCCGCCTGTTTCGCGTTCAGTTGTGCCCAGATGATGTCGGCGCGCAGGGGAAGGGTGGTGAAACGGATGCCGGTGGCGTCGCGCAGCGCGTTGGCCACAGCCGGAGCGACGGGGTTGAACGCCGCTTCGCTGGCGGGTTTGGCCCCGCACAGGTGGCCGGGCGCCGGGACGAAGTGGACGTCGGTGTGCGGTACATCGCTGATGTGCGGGATGGGGTACGTCCACAGCTGGGTGGTGGTGACGCGACCGTGCTGGTCGGTTCGGATGTTTTCTATCAGTATCGTGCCGATGCCTTGCGCGACGGCTCCCTCGATCTGGCCGCGGAGTTGCTGGGGGTCGAGGACGGTGCCGGCGTCGCTGGCGTGGATCGAGCCGAGGATGGTGACGAGACCGGTGGCCGGGTCGACGGCCAGGCGGATCCACTGGGCGTTGGCCGCCAGACCTGGGGTGCCCCCGGTGGCGTCGCAGGACGCAGTGGAAGCAAGCTTCCGGTCGGCGTCACGCGCGGCTTGGTGCACCAGAGGCAGGGGCAAGGGTCTGCCGGCACAGTCGACGACGTCCTGGCCGAGCCGGCAGACGGACCGGTCGATGCCGGTATACGCGGCCGCCACGTCCAGGATCACCGTATGCAGGCGTTGGCAGGCGTCCTGGACGGCACGGGCGGCGAGGGTGGATCCGGTGGAGACAAAGCCCCCGGTGTCGTGGGTGAGCAGGTCGGTGTCGCCCTGATGGAGGTGGATGCGTTCGACGGTGGTGGCCAGGGCGGTGGCGGCGATACGCCGGTGGACGGTGGTGGCCTGGCTGCCGAATTCCGGTGCACCGGTGTACACGTCGTAGGTGCCGTCGGGACGCATGGTGGCGGCGGCCTGGGCGATGTGGCCGTCGGAGGGCTGTGTGTGGGTGACGGTGGCCGCCGTACCTTCGCCCACGAGCCAGGCCGGCCCGGGGAGCAGGGGTGGTGTGTCCTTGCGCTGGGAGCGGGCGGTTTCGATGAGGTCCAGGCAGCCGGTGATGCCGTGGTCCGCGGTGGGCGGGGTGCCGTCGGCTGTCGGGGCGTGGGCGGTCTGTCCAGGGTGCGGGTAGGCCTTGCGTCGCATGGTCAGGGGCTCGATGCCGGCCGTGCGGGCGCGCTCGTCGAGGGCTGATTCGACGGCGAAGGCGACCTGGCCGATGCCATAGCCGCGAAAAGCACCGGCCGGAACATTGTTCGTGTACAGCGCCCAGCCGTCGACCGAGACGTTCGGGCAGCGGTAGAGAATCAGCGCTTCGGTACAGGCGTTACGCAGGACGGCGGGGCCGTGGTTGCCGTAGGCGCCGGTGTCGCACAGGACGTGCAGCCGCAGTGCCGTGAGCGTGCCGTCACGACGGGCTGCGATCTTCACCCGGACCTGGAAGGGGTGGCGCGTGGTGGCGGTGAACTCCTCGGCTCGGATGTAGTCCAGCTTGACAGGCCGCCCGCTGCGCAGCGCGGCGAGCACGGCGATGTCCTCGGTGAGCATCTCCTGCTTTCCGCCGAACGCGCCGCCCAGCCGTGCGGCCGTGACATGCAGGCGCTTGGGCGGCAGGCCAAACACCCTGCCCAGGAGCCGGCGGGTCAGGTGAGGTGCCTGGGTGGCGGTATGGACGTGCAGCCGTCCGTCATCGCCTTCCCAGACGAGGCTGGCGTGAGTTTCCAGCGCGGCGTGCTGGACTCGATGCGTGCGGAAGGTGCCCTCGTAACAGAAGTCCGCCTCGGCCAGGCCGGTGTCGACGTCCCCGATGGTGGTGTGCAGTTCGTCGACGATGTTGCCGCTGGGGTGGATGTGCGGGGCAGCGGCCGACAGAGCCTCTTCGGGGCCGGTGACCGCGGGCAAGGTTTGATAGGTGATACGGACGCGGCAGCAGCCCTCTTCGGCGGCGGCTTCGCTGTCGGCCACGACCGCAGCGACACGCTGCCCGGCGTAACGGACGACGTCATCCAGGACGCGAGTGTCGGCCGGGTCTTCATCGGCATGTTCGTGCAGGGCAGTGGAGAAACATGCCTTGGGGGCGTCGTGATGAGTGAGGACGCTGTGAACTCCCGGTACAGCGAGGGCTTCGGTGATGTCGATACCGACGATGCGGGCGTGCTGGTGCTCCGAGCGGACCAGCTTGACGTGCAGCAGTCCTGCGGGGTCCGGGCGGTCGAGGGTGAAGCGGGCTCTGCCCGTGACGATGTCCTCAACCTCCGCAGCAAGGGGAGCACCTGCTGCTGTGCGCTCGGTGTCACCGCGGGCCGGAGTTGCTGATTGGATGGCTTGTGTGATGCAGCGGTAGCCGGTACAGCGGCACAGGTTTCCCTTGAGTGCCTGCGGCAGGTCGGCGCGCTGGGCCGGTGTCATGGCAGCGGCGGTCATGACGAAACCGGGGGTGCAGTAGCCGCACCGGAAGGCCTGGACGGCGGCGAACGCCTGCTGCACGGGATGCAGTCGGCTGCCTTCGGACAAACCCTCCGCCGTGGTCACGGCCCGGCCTTGGGCCCGCAGTGCCGGGTAGAGGCAGCTGTGCACCGGGGTGCCGTCCACGTGCACGGTGCAGGCTCCGCAGTCACCGCTGTCACAGCCCTTCTTCACCCCGAAGCAGCCCTGCCGGCGCAGATACGTGCGCAGGCACTGCCCGGGCGCCGGCTGCTCGCGCATTAGTCGGCCGTTGAGGATGAACGTGAAGGCCACGTCACTCCTCCGCCATCAATGCGCACCACACTTCGTCGGCCAGATGAACGATGAGGTGACGGCGCTATGCGGAAGCTCCGTGGACGTCGTCCACGATCAGTGATGCGTCGACGGCCTGCTCGATCGCCGCGCGCAGCCCGGTCGCCGTGGGCGGCCGGCCGAAGGAAAGTTGCACGGGGCGTGTCGTGACCGCCGTGAGCGTGAGCGTGAAACGCCCGGACCCGGGAGCCATCGTAGCGATCACCAGGGCCGCCGAATGCCCGCCAGGCCGCAGACTCACCCGGCGCATCGCCGTCCGCTGCGCCACGGCCGTAGCCGGCAGCCGCAGGCTGCGCAGCATCTCCCCCGGCCGCAGATCCGTCCGGCCCGGCCCGGTGACGAATTCGCGTACCGGCAGCAGCCGTTCCTGGCCGTCGCCCGCACGCAGCACGCAGGTGCCGTGCAGGGCGGCCGCCAGCGACACCATCGGCGCCGCAGGGCAGCGCCAGACACACATTGCCGCCCACCGTGGCCGCATTCCATACTTTGAAGGAGGAGGAGAACGCCCGGCAGCAGCCGTCCATCAGCGCACGCGCATCTGGCCAGGGGCCATCCGGCTCTATGGCGAAGGCCAGCAGCTCAGCCGCCGTGCACGTGTCCGCGATCTCCAGCCCGCCCTCACCGAGCACCAGCGGCTGCCAGCCCATCCGGGCCAGATCCCACAGACGCGACACCCCGGGCTGGGGTGCGGAGAACAGCCATGTGCCGCCGGCCAGCCACGCATCCCCCGCCTCCCACCGCACACCACCGCGCGCATCGAGCACGGCCTCGACCGTGTAGAGATCCATCCGCGCTCCTTCCGGCCACCACACGGGCGGTCTGCCACGCGCCCGCGCCTGTGACAACTGCTGACTCCTCACCGCGTCACGCCGCGTCCGGGTGAAAGAACGGGGGCAGAGTCGTGCCCGGCGACAAACGCCCGGTAATACTCTGCCGCCAGGCGCAGCCACTGGTCAGCACGTACACCACCGCCGTGAACACGGCCCGCTCGTCACACGGAGCAGTCCCGCCGCCCTGTGGACGAGTAGCCAACGACTGTAGCAACGGGGTGGCTAGTTCCCAGAGTTCATCCGGAACCAGACGCTTCGAGAGATCGGCACCCACGGCCCGCATCATGCTGCACGAGCATCACGCCACGTGAGACAACCTATAGCCGCTACCGCTGGAAGATCGAACGCTCCATTGCCTGGCGCACCGGCTACCGCCGGCTCACCGTCCGCTACGAACGCTCGGCCAACCTGTTCTCCGCGTTCCTCACCCTCGCCGCCACACTCACCTGTTGCGAGAAGTTCGCCACGTGACGCTCTTGCGCAGGAAGGTCTCAAGCTGTTCGGCGAAGCCCGGTGCTTCGGCGACGAAGTGACCAGCGCCCGGATGCACGCTGCGCTCGCCGCTGAGCGCATCCGCGAGAGCGTCGCAGATCCGCTCGAGCGCGGCCGCGTGGTCTCCGGACGCGACGAGCACTGGGACGCCGGCGTCACGGATCGCGTCGAGCTGTGGGCGCGCCTCGCTGGGCGGCCGGCCACCGTGCGCCCGCCGAACGCCGGCGACCACGTCCTCGGGGAGCGGGCCGTCGCCGATGGGCGCGCCCGCGAGATGGAGGAACTCGCGCAGCTCGATCGGGTCCGTATCCACCCCTTGGGTGAGGACCGCACGGCCGATGCGCTCGAGCCGCGCCACCTCGGGATCGTCAGGGACAAGGTAGGTGAGCGGCGGCTCGATCAGGGTGAGCGAGCGCACGCTGCCCGGCGCCGCAGCGGCCGCGATCAACGTCCCGAGGACGCCGTAAGAGTGGGCGACAACGTGCGGGCGGCCGACGAGCAGCGGCGCCAGATCCAGGGCGTCCACCTCGAAGTCCTGGCCCTCCCGTGGTGGTGGACTCGGCGGATAGCCACGGCGATGGACATATGCCAGCGTCCACCGATCGGCCAGCGGAGCGAGAGCGCCCCACGTCGTCCGCGGGCCGGCACCGCCATGCACAAGCAGGACCTCCGGCCCAGCGCCATCGCGCACCACCACGATCTCGCCCACGAGGCGAGCATAGCGGCGCACCGTGAGACAGGGCGCTAAACGCAGCACCTTCACAACACCACGTGAGACACGCGAGAGTCATCGATCACGCGTGCGTCCTGCACCGCGACGCCTGCGGAGAAACGAGCCGACCCGCCTGCGTCACGCGGGAATTGGAGCCCTCCAGGAGAGCGCCCGGCACGAGGTCCAGGCGCATCGGCGCCAGGAAAGCGACCACGCAGCACGCTCTGACCGGGCGTGCGGCGGCCCGCCGAGGCCGGCAGGCACGCTCACCTTCAGGCCGCTGACGGCGGATTCTGTCCTGGCGCCGCGCGGTGGTGTGCGGCGTTGATGCGCTGGGCTTCCTCGAGCTGGTCTTCGAGGATGACGATGCGGCAGGCGGCGTCGATCGGGGTACCGCTGTCGACGAGTTCGCGGGTGCGGGCGGCGATCCGCAACTGGTAGCGGGAGTAGCGGCGGTGTCCGCCTTCCGAGCGCAGCGGGGTGATCAGGCGGTGCTCGCCGATGGCGCGCAGGAAGCCGGGGGTGGTACCGATCATCTCGGCGGCGCGGCCCATGGTGTAGGCGGGATAGTCGTCGTCATCGAGACGGCCCAGAGAGTCTTCTGCGGTCTTTTCACCTTCACTGGTGAGTGCTTGGGAGCGGGAACGCGTGGAGGGGCCCTGGTGCCGTACGGCACCAGGGAGCGTGCTGCAAGTCCTACCGATCGTCACGGCGGCGGCTTGGCATCGTCATTGGGAGGTTCTTTAACCTTCCGCTGGTCTGGTTAGTCTCCGACGAAGACGAGGTAGCTGCCGGGAGTCGTGGCGCAGTCCTAGCAGGTAGGTGGCTAGGTGGCGGACCGCATTGGCTTGGAAGTCGTGAGTGCAGCGATCCAGGAAGTCTGGGATCTCGCGGAGTGCGGCTTCGGCCTCTTGCTCGTTGAGGACGGTGTTTTGTAGGGGTCGACCGTCCAGAGCTTTCCCGAGGTGTTGGCGGGGAGCTTGGCGATCAGCTGAGCCAGCGCTTCACCGTGCTCGCCGGACTGGCGGATCAAACTCGGCTTGCGCTTCGAGCGTCGGCTGGGCCAGTGCGGGCGGCTGTCGTGCAACTGCAAGTCGATCCCCATGGTCTGATTCTCTCGCGGCCATATCTGGCCACGCCATGGGCGTTCGGGAAGTGACGGACGGAGAGGCGGCCTTCATCTCCTGTGCTCCGACCAAGGTGCACCTGACCACGACGAAGGCCGTGAAGGTGAGTCTGCTGCCTGATGCTGTCCGGAGAGGGCGTTCGCGGAAGCGTCACGCTTTCGGGGCGAGTTCTACGAGTGTCTGACCGCCAGGCGCGATGAGCTCTTCGGGCTCTCGGATGCCGTGCAACAGGAGGCGGCGGTGAAGCTGTTCCTCAGCGTCAAAACGGTGGAGGCCAGGCTGACCCGTATCTACCAGAAGCTGGACGTACGCTCCAGAGCCCAGTCGGCCACCGCACTGCGCGCACGGTGACGCCCGGAAGCCCCGGGGAGCCCTTTCAGTCGACCACGGCAGGGGACGTGCCGGACTTCACGACCATGCGTGGTGTGCCGCCACCGTCCGCCGGGACCGACCAGAGGTCGGCGCCGAAGTCGCCGGGCAGGGCGTAGAGGAGAGTGCGGCCGTTCAGCCACAGGGCCTGGTCGTCGACGCTTCTGCGCTCCGCCAGCGCGGTCTCACTGCCGGTGCGCAGGTCCAGGACGTACAGCCGCCAGGGCGTACCGGCGGATGCGCCGGGGACGCGTTTCTTGAAGGCGACACGAGTGCCGTCCGGAGAGAGGGACGGGCATTCGACGTTCTCGCGCAGGGTCCGCAGTGTGCGCCGGCCCAGGTCGCCCTCGACCAGGTACGTACGGCCACGGGTGGCGAGGGTCGCGTAGAAACGGTTGTCGTCGGCGGCGAAAGTGACGCCCCAGAAGTTGTGGTCGGCGGCCCGGTGGCGGCGCCCGTCCTTGATCACGGCGAGCTTCTCCAGGTCGGGCCGGAGGGTGCCGGTGCGGCTGTCGTAGACGGCGGTACGGGTGGAGAAGGCGCTGCCCGCGTACGAGTCTCCGCTGACGAAGACCGTCCACGCCACCAGTCGTCCGCTCGGCGATACGCGGGCGCGGGTGGGCATCCCGGGCACCGGGAAGGTACGGACGGGGCGCAACCGCGCGTCCAGCAGCACGGCTTCGTGACCGGGGACCACTCCGCCGGTGGCACGGAGGCAGATGCCTGTCCCGGCGGCCGCGTGGAAGCGCAGGCAGTCACGGGGCGCGGAGGTGCGGGGCCCGGCCGGGGTGGTCAGCGGGACGGAGGAGACGTGATCGCGTTGCGGCCCCCAGGCCAGGTTGCGGAAGAGCAGCCGCTTTGGCTGACGCAACGTCACCGTACCGGCGCGGGCGGCCGGTTCGCCCGTTCTGGCCTGATCGCGTTCGGCGGCGCGGTCGGCGGCCCGCAGGGTGACTACGGCCGCGACCACGACCAGGACGGCGGTGACGAGCACAAGGACGAGCAGCCGGGCCCTGATGCTCATGAGGGACTCCGTCGGTGGAGGTGGGGGTGGGGGTGGGGGTGGAGTGTGGACAGGGCGGCGACCGCTGCCAGCGCGACGGCCAGACCGGCGGCGGCCACGGTCAGGGCGCCTTCCGGCCCGAAGTACAACCAGCCCGCGCCGAAGAGCAGTGAGCCCGCGAAGCGGGCGAGGGCTTGCGCGGTCTGGACGAGGGAGAGGCCGCTCGCCCTCAGGTCCGTGGGCAGCAAAGGACCGGCGGCGGCCATCAGTACGCCGTCGGTGGCCGCGTAGAACGCGCCGAGCAGTACGAGTACGGCTCCGGCCGCCACCGGCCCGCCGCCCCAGGGCGCGAGCAGCAGCACGTACGCGATGAGCAGCGCCCCGTGCCCCGCGAGGAAGACCTGTCGGCGGCCGATCCTGTCGGCCAGATGCCCCAGCGGCACGGCCAGCAGCAGGAATCCGGCGGCGGCGCCGACGGGCAGCAGCGGGAAGTACGGGGCGGGCAGGTCGAGGCGGCGCTGCAGCAGCAGATAGAGGAACGAGTCGCTGACGGTGACCACGCCGAGCAGCGCGGCGATCAGACACAGCCGGGGCAAGCCTGAAGTACGGGCCAGGGAACGCAGGGCACCCGGACGGTGCCTCTTCTTGTCCGCGTTCCTGTCCGCGTTCTTCTCCGCGCCCTTCCTCGGGGCCGTAACCCCGGACGGCTCCCGTACGAACAGTACGAGCAGCAGTACGCCGAGTGCGGCGGCGCAGAAGCTGACCACGAACACGGCGTCGTAACCGTCACGAGCGGCCCACAGCACGGCGAAAGCGGCGAGCGGGCCGAGCAGCGCGCCGGCCGTGTCCATCGCCCGGTGCACCCCGAAAGCGCGGCCCTGCTCCTCGGGCGGGCAGGACAGGGAGATGAGCGCGTCGCGCGGGGCGGTGCGCAGTCCCTTGCCGGTGCGGTCGGCGGCGAGGACCGCACCGATCGCCCACGGTGTCGTGGCCGCGAGCAGCGCGAGTTTGCAGGCGGC
Source organism: Streptomyces sp. NPDC002994 (assembly GCF_040611155.1). NCBI lineage: Bacteria > Bacillati > Actinomycetota > Actinomycetes > Kitasatosporales > Streptomycetaceae > Streptomyces > Streptomyces sp. NPDC002994. The sequence continues at coordinate 75,278 of NZ_JBEXNQ010000030.1, read as the reverse complement.
GGACACGGCATAACCGGCGCCCGCGACGAGCTTGCGGCGCTGGGCGCGGTCGGCGACATGGCCACCGACCAGCCGGGACAGGGCACTTGCGCCCTGGTAGAGGCCGTCGAGGGCGCCGAAGGCGAGCGGGGACATGCCGAGGCCGACCACGAGATACAGCGGCAGTACGGCAGTGACCATCTCGGCGGAGACATCCGTGACCAGGCTGACCGCGCCGAGGGCGATGACATTGCCGGCGACCGCGCGGCGGACCCTGGTGCCGCGCGGCGGGCGCGGCCGGGTGCGGCGTACGCCCGCCGTGGTGTCGGCGGCCCGGCTTGCCGACAAGTACACCGTGCCTCCCTTCCTGTCACTGACGCACTGTCAGAACCAGTTGACGGTGAGGGGGAAGGTGGTGGTGGCCGAGGCCGGGGTGGAGTCGGTGGCCGTTGCGGTGATCTGGAGTGTGCCGGTCTGCCAGGGCTTGCCGGTGATCCGGCCGGTGGCGCTGTCGATGCTCAGGCCGAACGGCAGTCCGGTGGCGCTGTACTTGACGGGTGGCTTGCCGCCGGTGGCGGTGATCTGGATGGTGCAGCTCTGGTTGAACTTGCAGGTCTGCGTACCGGGGTTGGATACCTTCAGGTCCCCGTCCGGCGGCGGCGTCGTACCATCGCCGAAGACCTCGCTGATGGGGGTGGCGCTCGCGGCGTTGCCGGCGTGGGTGGTGCCGAAGAGGTCTTCGAAGGTACGCAGCAGGTTGTAGTGGTTGTACGCGCTGCTGTATTTGCCCTGCTTGACCTTGGCGCCGGAGAAGACCGTGGCGATCTGGTTGGAGCCGAGGAAATTGTCCTCGTCCCAGGTGAGCACCAGCAGGCTGTTGTTGGCCTTGGCCCACTGCGCGTACGCGTCGAGGTTGTTCTTCAACCAGGTGTCTCCGGTGCCGACCGGGCACGAGTGCATGTCGTTGCACTGGTTCGGGACGACGAACGACAGATGAGGCAGCTGGGAGAAGTCGCTCTTGGGGAACTGCGCCCACGTCTTTCCGGTGTTCAGAGGCACGTTCTTGAAGGCGAACCAGGGGTTGTGCTTCTGCGCGTACTGACCGCTGGTGCAGACCGTGGACCCCTCGCTCGGCAGGTCTTCGTTGTACGTGGCGAAGGTCTTGCCCGCGGCGATCAGTTCCTGTCCGAGGTTGGCGGCGCTCATCGACTGCGGGGTGTAGCAGCCGTCGCCCGTGATGCCCTGGGTCGCGCCCGAGAAGAGGTTGAAGTAGTTCGGCTGGCTGGGGTGGGTCAGGGCCTTCATGGCGGTCAGACTGGCGCCGGCGTTCGCGAGCTGGTTGATGTAGGGGGCGTTGGCGCTGCCGATGATCTCGCCGTACTGCTTGTTCTCGAAGACCACGACCACGACGTGGTCGTAGCTGGGCAGCGCGGCGACCGCGGGCCGCTGCGCGGCGCTTGAATCTGATACGCCGAAGGCGGCGACCAGGGCGAGGGTGCTGAAGATCCCGGCGACGGTTGCCCGCCACGTCGTGGACCGGGCCCGTGTCCGGTCCGGCAAGGCTCTTGTTTTCATGGGGTGTTCCTCCTTGTCCTTACTCTCACTCTTCGCGGCGGGCCGCGCCCGCCACGGTGATGTTCACCAGACGCGGCACGGGAAGTCCGCGGCTGCGGAACTCCTCGGCCACACCGGTACGTACGGCCGCCAGCCGCTCGTACGGCAGCAGCACCAGAGCGCTACGCTCCGGCTGCGGACCGGGCCACCAGTCGGCGGTGGCCCCCGCGCGCCGGGCACACGCCACAGCGCGCCGGACATCGCCCGCGCCCGGGCTGTCGCCGCGCGTCACCAGCAGCATCAGCCGCGCCCCGTGCTCGGCCGGGTCGAGGCGGACGTGGCGTCGGCCGCCGTGGCCGCCGCCGAGCAGCAGAGCCCGGCCTGGCCGGGCGAACAGCACGGCTTGGCGCAGCGCGTCGTCGCCGTCAGGCGCGGCGTCCCGGACGAGGGCGGCCACCCTGCCGCGGGGCGGGCGCGGCCTGACGGGGCCGGTGTGCGGGCGGGCGTGCAGGTCGGCGACCGCGAGTGCCACGGCGCACTCCAGCGGTTCGGCGCTCGAAAGTCCGGTCGCGGCGGTCAGCGTGGAGTGGATGTGCAGATCGATTCCGCCGCGGCCGTATCCGGCGCGGGCCATGGTGCGCAGGAGGGTATAGGTGCGGGCGGCCCAGGCGGGGTGGGGCTGTGGCGGTCCCGTGAGCGGGAGTTCGCAGCTCTGTGCGGGGTGGGCGAGCGAGCTCAGCCGTACGAGACCGTCGTCTCGCGGCGCGGCGGCGGCTGCCACCGGCCAGCCTGCGGCGGCGACGAGGTGCGGCGAGCCGAGGTGGAAGGCGTGCGGGGCGCTCCACACCGTGGCCGGTTGGCGGTCGTGCGCCGATTCGAGGGCGTACGCGACTAGCCGGAAGAGCGGGTCGGCGGTATGGCGCCGGGCGAGGTCCAGCACGTACTCACCAGCCTTCCGTGTCGGCGGGTGTCCTGCGAGCGAGCAGGCGGTAGGCGTTGCCGCCGTCGGTGGCGCGCGCCACCGCCGAACGCACTGCGTCCAGGGCCGCCGCGGCGGCGTAGCACGGCAGCGACGCGCTCTGCACGGCCGCGCGGAACGCCCGCCGCGCCGGGGTGGCACGGCCAGGGCCCCAGGGGGCGTACGGGTTGGGGGCGAGCCGGTTGGCGGTGAGGAGGACGGCGCCGAAGAAGTCGCAGGACTGGTGGGCCGCGCCGTGTTCCTCGGCGAGGACGGTGAATCCGCGCTCCACCAGCGCGCGGCGGAGATTGGCGAGGGGGATGAGGTGCTGGTGCTGGGGCTGGAACCAGGGCAGCCAGGCGGGGCCCAGGAGGCGGGCGAGGCGCGATTCGGGGTCGGGCAGCTCGATGAGCAGATGGCCGCCGGTGGGCAGTACGACGGCGGCCGCGTCGAGTTCGGCCAGCGGGTCGCGGGTGTGCTCCAGGTAGTGGTACATGCTGACGGTGTCGTAGCGGTGGGCGAGCCCGGCGGCGAGGTCGGGGAACTGGCCGTGGTGGGCGGTGGTGACCCAGCCGCGCGCCTGTGCCTCCCGCACGGCGGCGGCCATGTCCAGGCCGTCGAAGCGGGTGTCGGGCCAGACGTCGCGCGCGCTGTCGCAGAAGTGGCCGTGCCCGGTGCCGACGTCGAGCCAGGCGGTGGGGGTCCCGAAGGGTTTCAGCATTTCGGCGCGGTCGCGGTACGAGCGGCCCATCCTGGCGAACACGACGTCGGCGCCGCCGTCACCCAGGCCGTCGTAGAAGTCGCGGTAGTAGAAGTCGAGGCCGTCGAGGGAGAGGCGGGGGTTCTGGAAGACGTGCCCGCAGTCGCCGCACTGTTCGAGGGTGAACCGGCCCGGCTTGCCCTGGAACAGGTCGGGGACGCGGGTGCGTACGGAGAGAGAGCCGGAGCCGCACCAGGGGCAGTCGGGGCGACGGTCCTCGAAGAACCGGTCGGTGCCGGCTTTCAGTTCGGCGGTGTAGTACGGCCGGAGCGCCTCCAGTTCGGGCGACGGTCCGGGGCTGGGGCGGGCGCTCACGGCGGTACGGAGTGCGGCGCCGAGGGAGTGCAGAGGCCGCGCGGCGGCGGCGCGGGGCAGGTCGGCCGGGCGCAGGGGGCTCCGGGGACCGCCGAGGACGAGGACGGGCTGCAAGCAGTAGAGAGCGGCGGCCGCCGCGCCCCAGCGCCGGTCCGCGACGGCCGCGCGCAGGAGCAGGGCGAGACCGGCCAGTTGGGCGGTGGCCACCAGGCCCGGGGGCAGCCCCTGGGCCCGGAGTTCTGCGGCCCGCAGGGCGAGGTCGGGGGTGGGGGCGGCCAGGCCGGGGGCGATGGCGACGCCGGTCGCGGTGGCGGCGTACTCCTTCAAGCGCTTGAGGAGGGTGTGGAGTTCGTCGGTCCTGAGCTCCGCCCCGAGTTCGGGACCGAGTTCGGGACCGAGCTCTGTGCCGCTGCCGATCCCCGCCCGGCGCCGGACGTCCTCGGCGACCAGCAGGGCGTGTCCGGTGCCGCGGCCCTCGGCCGTGCGGGCGTAGTGGTGGGCGCTGGGGTCGAGGACGCGGAGCAGGCTCAGAGCGCGTTCCGTGTCGAGGCGGCCGGGCAGCAGGTCGAGTACCTGCAAGCCGGTTCGTTCCGCGTGGGCCACGGCGGCGCGGAGGGTGGCGTCGTCGACGTCGACTCCGCGTGCGGTGATCAGGTGCCATTCGTTCCGGGGCGGGCTGCTCGCGTCGGGGGAAAGATCCAGGACCGGTACGGCGGCCAGCCCGCGGCGGGCGCGCACGGTTCCGGCGGTGAGCCCGGCCAGCACGGCGAGGGCCGCCCATGGGACGCGGGTACGGGGCTGTGTCATGTCAGCTTCTCCAACCGGTCGGCCGCGGTCACGGCACCGCCGGCCGCGGCGAAGGACGTCTGGATGCGGCGGGCGGCGTGGCGGTGAGCGGGGTCGTCGAGTACGGCTTCGAGTGCGTCGCGCAGCTCGCCCGCCCGGGCCCGGCCGAAGCGCACCCGGATGCCTGCTCCGGCCGCCTCGACCTGTTGGGCGACGATCGGCTGGTCGTCGCGTATCGGCGCGACGACCAGGGGCAGGCCGTGGGCGAGGGCCTCACAGACGGTGTTGTGGCCGCCGTGGCAGACGACGGCGTCGAGGTGCGGGAGGAGTTGGAGTTGGGGGACGTACTCCTGGAGCAGGACGTGGTCCGGCACCTCGCCGACGGTGTCCGCGGGTGCGGCCAGGATGATTTGGACGCGGTCGGCCAGTTGTTCCACGGCGAGCAGGACTGTGGCGTAGAACCGGCCGCCCGCCTCCCGGTTGAGCGTCCCGAGCGAGACCAGCACCCGGCGTCGTGCGGGATCCAGCCGCTGCCACGGGAATGACGAGCCGTCGGAGGGGCGCGGGCCGAGGGCCGGGCCGACGAAGGCGTAGTGCTGGGGGTACGTCTCGCCGGGGCCGACCAGTTCGGGGGTGGAGAACACCAGGACCAGGCGGTCCGAGAAGCGCGCGTCCCAGCCTGCGGGCGCCCCGCAGGCCGCGAGCAGTCCGGCGATCCGGTCCGCCACCCACTCCCCCACCCGGGGGAAGCCGGCGAAGGGCCGGGTGAACTCCGCCGAGGTCGACGCGGACGTCACCCACGGCAGTCCGCGTCGCCGGGCGACCACCGCTCCGGCGAGCGCCTGCTGGTCGACGACGAGCACATCGGGGGCGTACGCGTCGACCGCCCTCTCGACGCCGGGCAGCATGGCATGGGCGAGCGGGATGAGCGCCTCCTCCCACAGGAAGCGCAGGGCCGCGACGCCGCGCAGGTCGCGCCAGTGATCGTGGAGCGTGCCGTAGCCGCCGGTTTCCGCGCTGTCGCCGGAGGGATGCAACTCTGCGCCTGCGGGCAGCAGTTGGTGCAGTGCCCCTGCGGGTCCTGTCCAGGCGACGCAGTGTCCGCGGGCGGTCAGCTCGGCGGCGACGGCGACCGTGGGGTTGACGTGTCCGGCGAACGGCGGGACGACGAACAGCACCTTCATACCGTCACCGCCTCGGGCTGCTGCCGCGCGGGCCCGGCGAGTCGGTCGAGCACCGCCCGCCGGAGCTCGTCGGTGCCGCCCTTGAGTACGTCGTGGCCCAGGCCCGGCAGGACGCGGACGGTGCAGTGGGGTGCGTGGCGGGCCAATTCCCGGGCGCCGGGAAGCAGTTCGGAGTGCTCGCCGCAGACGGCCAGCACGGGGCAGTGCACCCGGGCGAAGTCCCTGAACGTGAAGGGCCGGGCCGCCGCGATGTCGTCGATCAGGGTGGTGCGGTTGAGGAGTTCATCGGCGGTGGTGGTCAGGCGGGCGGCCTTGCGCGCTCCGATCGAGGCGAGTTCCTGCGGCACGTGGCTGCCTTCGAGGTCGAGGGCGGCGACGGAGAGCGTGTCGAGCATGTTCTCGAACCAGGGGCCGCTCAGCGGTGCCTCGATGAGGATGAGCCCGGCGACGAGGCCGGGGTGGGCGAGCGCGGTGTGGAGCGCCAGCATGCCGCCGTAGCTGTTGCCTATGAGGTGTACGGGGCGCTGGTCGAGGCCGAGGGCGACGAGCAGGGCGGTCAGGTCCCGTACGGCGCTGTCGGTGTCGTACCCGGTGGGCGGCCGCTCGCTGCGGCCGTGGCCGCGCAGGTCGTACAGGACGACGTCGTGCCCGGCCCGGGCGGCGGGGACGGCGAGGGTGCAGTAGAAGCTGGAGAGGTTGTCCACGACCAGGCCGTGGAGGAAGACGGCGACGGGTTCGCCGGCACTGCGGTCACGGCCCGGCAGCCGCTGCACGTGGAAGCGTACGGAGTTGGCGAGGATCTCGGCCATGGCGAGCTCAGGCGGCCGAGACGGACGAGGCCGACCGGGTTGACGGGATCGACGGGGTTGACGGGGTTGACGGGGCCAATGGGGATGACGTGGTCGGCGAGGCCGACGGAGCCGGCGGCGCTGCGCCGGCGATGTGGAACACGAGGTCGCCGACCGTCATGGCGAGGATCTCCTCCATGTCCCTCTCGGCCAGGAAGGCGATCAGGTCCACCGCCGCCCCGTACCGCTGCTGGAGCAGCTCGGCGAGTGCGACGAACTCGATGCTCTCCAGCGCCAGATCCTCGTTGAACGTGGTCTTCAGAGTGACCTCCTCCGCGAGGAGGAACTCGTCGCCGACGGTCTCGACGAGCATGGCGGTGATCTCGGCGAGTATCCGTTCGGCCGTGGGGTCAGATGCCATGGCTGGCCTCCGTCGGGTCGGTGGTGGCTGGGGTGGTGGTGGATGCGGATGTGGATACAGTCCGGGCGACGACATGGAGGGTGGGTCCCTCGTCGCCGGGGCCGGGCAGGTCGTGGACCGTGCTGATCCTTACGGCGTGGCTACGGCCCTCGGGGGACGTCACCAGGAGCCCTGCCGGAGCGTCGATGACAGTCCACTGCCGCAGGCGTCCCCCCAGGCCCGTGCCTTCCGCCTTGGCGGCTGCTTCCTTGGCGCACCAGAGCGCGGTGAGCGCCTGCGCCCGGCCGGTGCCTCCGCGCGCGGCGAGCTCCTCGGCGAGGCACCGCTCGTCGGCGGTGAGGGCGATACGGCTCAGCGCGGCGGGATCGTCGGTGACGGTCTCGACGTCGATGCCGATGCCGATGCCGATGCCGATGCCGACGGTGCGAGCGGGTTGGGCGTACGCGACTGCCAGCCGGTCCTTGTGGGCGAGGGAGAGCCGTAGCCCTGCGGCGAGCGGGCCTTCGGGCCGTGGGCGACCCTGGTCGTCGTTGCCCACGGGGACCTCGGCCGGGAAGACGGGGCCCGCGTCGCGCTCCCACAGAAGCCCGCGTATCGCGTCCTTCGCCGCGATCCGGCCGAGCAGCCAGGCCGCGCGGGCCCGCGGTGGACGCTGCTCGTACGCCGCCCGCTCGGCGGCGCCGAGGTAGCGCCGCATCACCAGCTCCTGCGAGGCGGGGTCGGTCCAGCGGCGCCGCGCGAGACACCAGCCGCCGGGCTGCGGCTCGCCGATGCCGCAGATCTCCGGCGTGAACTTCATCGGCCACACCCGCTCGTCGGCGGCGAAGCGCCGGTACGTCCAGCCCTCCAGGCGGGCCAGTACGGTGCCGTCGCCGTGGGTGAGTTCCACGTCGCCCAGCACGGAGCCCGGCCGCACGGCGCGGATGCGGGCGGTGGCGCGTACGAGTGCGCCGTCACGTGGGGCGGGCCCGTAGAGGCGGACCCGCTCCAGCGACGCGGGGAAGACCAGCCGGTCGACCGGCAGCCTCAACTGCATCCAGTGCCCGAGGAGTTGCCCGGCGGCATCGAAGAGCGCGCCGGGCGCGGGCAGGGCGCGCAGCACCCCCCGGATGCCGTCGTCGGCAACGGCGGTCACCTCGTGGACACCGGCGAAGGCGGGCCCGTGGAACATCCACCGGTCGCGGTAGAGGGCCTCGGCGCTGACCGGCGGCGGCCCTTCGCGGGTCAGCGCCGAGTGATCAGGAGCCCGGCGGGCGGGACGACGGTCGGCCAGGACGACGGTGACGGTCGCGCACCCGGCGATATCCACCCGCACCCGGCCGCTGTCGGAGGGGTCGCGGAAAGCGTTGATCTCGGCATCGACGGGCGGGGCGACGGCGAGCCAGCGCAGGGCCCGCACATCGTCGAAACCGGCCACCGCACGCCCGGGCACAACCTGACGCGCGGCGTCCGCGGCCAGCTCCAGCAGCGTCGTCATGGGGACAACGGGGAACCGGTCCGAGGGCTCGGGCCAGGTGTCGGGCTGGAGGTAGACGCAGTGGTCACGCACGTACGGCATGGTTTCCAGGGAGAGCCGACGGCGGGTGCGGTGCGTCCGTGGCGCGGTGGGCGGCGGCCGGAGGGCGGGGGCCGCGCGCCAGGCTTCCGCGACGCTGCGTGCCGCGGCCCCCGTCTCCTCCAGTACGGCGTCCAGGGCAGAGACGAGGGCGGGGCTTGAGGCGTCGGGTGGCCGGGACGGGACGCCCACGGACAACGCGGGCGCGTTGCCGCCGAGGCTGACCAGCGGGGAGCCGAGGTCGAGCCGTACGAGACCCGGTCCGGGCGCTGTCGGCGCGACGGGGGAAGCGGGCGCAGGGGGCGCAGCCGGTGCCACGGCCGCAGCAGGCACAGCAGACGCAACAGGTGCCACGGGCCCAGCGGGCGCAGCAGACGCTGTGGGCGAAACAGGTGCCATAGGCGCCGGGGGCAAAGCAAGTCCGGCCATCATCCCGGGGTTGCGGCCCGTCAGGCGTTCCCAGCGGGGATCGAGGCCTTCCGTCCACAGCGCTGCGGCAAGCCGGCGCAGTTGGTTCAGCCCGTCGCCGCCCCGGGCCGCGCCCGCGGAGACGGCGAGGTGGTCCCGGCCGTGCAGGGTGTCCGCCACGAATCCGGGGAGGCTGCCCGGGCCCATCTGTACGAAGGCCCGTACACCCTCGGCGTACAACCGGCTTGTCAGCTCGCGGAAGCGCACCGGTTCCAGCAGGTGCCGCAGCACCACGTCGCGGACTTCGTGCTCGCCCGCCGGGTAGAGAGCGCACGTGGTCGCCGACCACACAGGTACGGTCGGCGGCCGCAGCGGCAGTCTGGCGAAGGCGGCGCGTACCTGATCGAGGTACGGGGCCCACATCGGCGTATGGAAGCCGGACCGGAAGGGCAGCTCCTGTGTGAGTACGCCCTGGGCAGCCAGCCGGTTCAGCGCGTCGGCAACGGGGCGTGGCTCGCCGCACAGCACCGACTGGTGGGGGCAGTTGTCGTGGCTGACGGCAACACGGTCGAGCCCACGCAGCGCGTCGGCCGCTTGCCGCGCGCCGCAGCCGAGGGCCGCGTACACGAGATCGGGGACGTCCAGATCGCCGGGGCGCAGCGAATCGAGAAAGGTGTCGACCGCCTGCTGCGGGTACATCCCGGCCACCACCATGGCGGTCCACTCGCCGAGGCTGTGGCCGGCCAGCAGGTCGGCCTGGATGCCGAGTTCGGGGAGAACACGGGCGAAGAACCGGCCGACGGCGATGGCGTCCACCGCCCGCTCGACCAGTGCGCCGCCGCCGGTCAGGGCGGGCCGGGGCAGCCCGAAGTGGTCGGCAACGCCGTCGGCGCAGGGAGCGAACTCAGGCTCCAGCCCGGGAAAGAGGAACGCGAGCCGGGCGTCGCCCGCGAGCAACGGCCTCGGCGCAAACCACACACCGCCACGCCCGCGCCACGGCTTCCCCCGAGCGACAACCGCCGCTGCGAGGGCCCGCCGCTTGCGCCCGTAGGGCCCGACGAGAGCAAGGCGACAAGGACCACCGGAGCCGAGCGGCTCGGAAGCCGGCCAGCGATCGGGCAACGCTTCGAGCAGCCCCAGGAGTTCGCGGGGCGTGGCGGCAGCAATGCGAAGCACGAACTCGCCCGCCACAGGGCGCGTGGCTACCGGCGGGCGAACCGCCGAAGCGGGCACCGAAGCCTCCGGAACCGGGTCCGCGGTTGGCAAGGCCGTCGGGCGCGAGACCGCCGATGCGAAACCCGGCGCGTCCGCGCCCACAGATACCGAGACCGCCACAGGCGAGGCCGCAGGCGCCGAGGCCGCCGGATCCTGGCCCGCGGGGTCCTGGCCCGCGGAGGCGGCCAAAGCCGAAACGGAGGCCGCCGAACCCGTGCCAGCGGATCCCGGCGCCGGCAGAACCGAGCCCACAACTGGCGACACCCCCGGAACCGAGCCCGCACCTGCCGACGCCGCCGGAACCGGACCCGCCGACGCCGAGGCCGGTTGCCTCGGGGGCCACTGATCAGGCGGTGGTGGAGGGCTCTCGTTGCCAGGGTGGATCCTGGGCTCCGTCCCGCCCGGGGGCCCCGGGTCGGCGGGCGGACGGGGTGCCTCCTTGCCAGGTGGCACAGCGGGCTTGGGCGCGGTGCCTGGGGCCGCCGCCCCGGCCCTGAGCGGTCCGCCCGTCGGGCGCGCTGTGCCCGGCGGTAGTCCAGCGGGCGCCGCCGTGCCTGTCGCGGCCGTACCCTTCACCGGCAGTGCCGTCTCCGTAGCACGTCCCCGCACCGCGTGGCCGGTCGCGTCGGCCGGGCCCGCCTCCCGTACCAGCGGCACGGCCCCCCTGCCCGGTGACTCCTCCAGCACCACGTGTGCGTTGATGCCGCCAAAGCCGAACGCGTTCACCCCCGCCCGTCGCGGTGCGCGCCCGCGCTCCCACGGCTCCGCCGCCGTCACCGGGCGCATGCGCGTCCGCGCGAAGCCCTCGTGCGGTTCGTCGAGGTGGAGGGTCGGGGGCAGCGTCCCGTCGTACACCGCGAGTACGGCCTTGATCATCCCGGCCATCCCCGAGGCCTGCATGGTGTGGCCGAGCATCGACTTCACCGAGCCCATCGCGACCGGGTGGGCGCCCGCCAACCGGGGGCCGAACACCCGGGCCACGGTGGTGAGTTCCGTCTCGTCGCCGACCGGTGTCCCAGTACCGTGCGCCTCCAGCAGGCCGAGCGCGTCGGGCGCGGCCGGGTCGAGACCGGCCTGCCCCCACGCCTGCCGCAGGGCGCGTACCTGGCCGTCCACCAGGGGGCTCATCAGGCTCGACGCCCGGCCGTCACCGGCCACGCCAACCCCTCGTACGACGGCGTAGATACGGTCGCCGTCGCGTTCGGCGTCCGCCAGGCGCTTGAGGAGGACGACGCCGGTGCCCTCGGAGAGCAGCGTGCCGTCGGCACGGCGGTCGAAGGGGCGGATCGTCTGGGTCGGGCTCAGCGCCCGCAGCTGCGTGAAGACGCTCCACAGCGTGGCGATATGGCAGTGGTGCACGGCCCCCGCGACCACCAGGTCGCAGCTGCCGCCCGCCAGGAGACCGGCCGCCTGCTCGACGGCGAGGAGCGACGAGGCGCAGGCGGCGTCCAGGGTGTAGGCGGGGCCCCGGAAGTCCAGACGGTTGGCGGTCCGGGCGGCCGTGAAGCTGGGTACGAGGCCGATGGACGCGTCCGGCCGCTCCGGGCCGAGACCCGCCTGGAACGCCTCGCGGACCGCCGTGATCCGGTCCTCGCCCAGCTCGGGAGCGAGTTCACGCAGAGTCGCGGCGATCTGGTGGGCCGTGCGTACGCGCTGGTCGAGGCGGGCTGTGGCAACGCCCATGAAACCGCCGCGGCCGAGGATCACGCCGATCCGGGAGCGGTCGGCGGGCAGCCGCTCATCGCCCCCCGCATCGGCCACCGCCTCGGCGATGACGCGCAGCGCGAGCAGCTGATCGGGCTCTGCCCCGGCCACGGCCGCGGGCATGATGCCGAACCGGGTCGGGTCGAAGGCGGCGAGGTCGTCGATGAAACCGCCGCGCCGACAGTAGAAGTGATCGCTGCGGGCCGGGCCTTCGGCCCCGTTCGGGTCGTAATACACCTCGGGATCCCAGCGGCCGGGCGGTACGTCGCTGATGGCGTCCAGGCCGGCGAAGAGATTCCTGCGGTACGCGGCCAGGTCGGCGGCGCCGGGGAACACGGCGCCCATGCCGACGACGGCCGCGTCGGCCGGGCGGGGTCCGCGTCGGAGGTCAGCCATGGCGGGCCTCCCCCGGCTGCTCCGCCATGAGGACGACCTGGCCCACGGTGCCGTGCGCGAGCTCGGCGAGGAACGCGGCGGTGCCCGCGGCGGGATCGAGGAGCGGGATGCCGCGGCTCGCGTACATCCGCTCCAGTTCCGGGGTCACCATGCCGCCGGCCTCGGCGGCCCACGGCCCCCAGTCGACGGCGAGGACCCGGCCCGGGAAGCGGCGTGACCAGGCCGGGGTGGCGGCCAGGGTGTCCAGGGCGTCGTTCGCGGCCGCGTAGTCGGCCTGGCCGCGGTTGCCGAAGACCCCGGCGACGCTGCCGAAGAAGACCAGGAAGCCGGGGGCGGGCGCGTCGCCGTGGTCGGCGGCCGCGTCGGCGAGGTGACGGGCACCGTCCACCTTGGTGGCGAAGACGCGCGCGAAGGACGCCGGGTCCTTGTCGCACAGCAGCCTGTCCTGGATGGTTCCGGCACCGTGCACGATCCCGTCGAGGCGGCCGTGACGTGCGCGTATGTCCTGAATTACGGCCCGTACGGCGTCGGCGTCGGTGACGTCCGCCGCGTGGTAGCGCACGGAGGCGGCGACACCGCCGAGCGCGGCGAGGGTGCTGCGTATCTCACGAGCCGCAAGGACACGGGACGCGGCCGCTTCAACAGCGGCAGGGGTGCGCAGGCCTTGCCGGACAAGGGCCGCGCGCAGGGTGACCCGGTCATGGGCGTGAGCGACCGCCGGATCCTCGGCGTCGTCGGGGGGTGGCGTACGCCCGATGAGCTCGATGTGGCATCCGGTGGCGTGGGCGAGGGCGACGGCCGTACGAGCGGTGATGCCGCGCGCTCCGCCGGTGAACAGCACCACCGCGTCGCGGCCGAGCGGGAGCGGTGGCGGCGGTTCGGTGTCGGGGAGGGGGGTGGTGACGGTGCGCAGGCTGTTACGGGTGCCGTTGGTGTAGCCGACGGCCACCGGCTCCTCGGGGGAGCACAGTTCGGCGATCAGGTGGGCGGCGATCCGCTCGGGACGGTCCTTGGGGTCGACGTCCACGGCGCGGACTTCCACGCCGGGGTATTCGATCGCTGCCGTACGGGCGAATCCGTACAGCCCCGCACCAGGAACCGGGTCGGCGGAGTGCGGTGACGAAGCGGTACGACCGAACGCCCCGCCGCAGCCGGTAACGAGCAGCAGCCGGCGCGTGCCCGCCACCAGTATCTCGCGCAACGCCCCGAACGCCTCCGGAAGCACGGGTGCCTCGGCCGCACGAAGCGCACCCAGGTCCACCACGCCGTCGGCTCCGGCGGCGTCCGCCAGGCGTTCCCGGCGCACGGTACGCACCTCGGCGCCGTAGGACTCCAACGCGGCGGCCAGGGCGACGCCGACACCAAGGCCGTCGTCGACCACGGCAAACCGCCGTCCGGGCAGTACGTCGGCGGGTTCACGGCTCACGGGCGGCCCCACGGGGGCGACTTCGACGAGCAGCCGGGCGGTCCGGGGGGCGGACCGCACGACGCCACCGCGAGCGAAAGCGACCTGGGGCTCACCTGGGTCCGTATCCAGGCGCCCCATGGCGACACCGGCAACGGCCCGCTCGGCGCCCGGTTCGGTGGCGGAGCCGGTGCCGATGCCGCAGGCGCGGACCCCGGCAGGGCCGGAGGCCGGGTCGGAGACCGGGTCGGAGACCGCACCCGTACCGAAGCCCGCACCCAGGCCCGTGGCGGCGTCCAAGGCCGGGACCGCAGCAGGGCCCGAGGCAGGGCTCGCGCCAGAGCCCACGGCCGCACCCGTACCGAAGCCCGCATCCCGGCCCGAAGCAGGGCCCAGGGCCAGGTCCGAAGCGTGGCCCAAGGCCAGGTCCGACGCTGGGCCCGAAGCCAGGTCCGATGCTGGGCCCGTGCCAGGGTTCACCGCCAGGCCCGCACCAAAGCCCGCACCCAAGCCTGTGGCGGAGTTCGCAACGGGGTCCGACGCCATGGCCGTAGGCGAGTCGGCGGAGTGAGTCACGGCCAGGGGGGTGGCTCGCGCGGTCAGCCAGTCGACCATGCCGCTGATGGTCTTCAGCCGGGCGAGTTCCTCGACGGCCGATTCCGCCGGACCGTCCGCCCCTCGCGGCAACCCGATCCGATCGGCGAGCGCACCGATGATCTCCACCCGCTTGATGGAGTCCACCGAGAGGTCGGCTTCCAGGTCGAGAGCCGGGTCGAGCATCTCCCTCGGGTAGCCGGTGCGGACGTGGACGATGTCCAGGATCGCGTCCATGAGTTGATCTGGCGTCAGGGGCTGGGAAACCTCTGGTTCCTCGGCCGCTGCGCGCGGAGCCGGCACTTCGGGGGTGTACTGCTCCCGGGCGGGCGGGATCGTTGCCGAGGGTGGAGCTGCCTCCGCCCCCAAGTAGCCCAGCAGTACGTCGCGCTGCGCGGCCACCAGTTCCCGTGCCCCGCGCAGATACTCCAGTACGGCGTCCTCCCGCCGGTCCACAGCTGCCACCGGACCCGCCGCCGCCACCCGCCGGGCCGGAAGCAGTCCGCCCGCCACCGGCTCGCCGTCCGCGGTCCGTACGAGATGGCCGTCCACCAGCCATCCGGCACGCCTGGGCGCTTCGGCGGGCAGCGGCGCGGTGCGGCCCTTGAACAGACGTTCCAGGTCGAACGGGACGCCCGCCGCGGCAAGTTCGGCAAGTGCGGTGACCAGGCGGGTCAGGCCGTGTTCGCCCGGCACGTCGAGCGGGACGGCGGTGTGCGGCCGGTCACCCAGGGTGCGGCCTACGAGACCGGTGAGCACCCGGCCGGGTCCGGCTTCGACGAACGTCCGCACTCCGGAGGCGTACATCGCTTCGATCTGCTCGGCGAAGCGCACTGGTTCGGCGAGCTGGCGGGCCAGCATGTCCCGTACAGCCAACGGGTCGGCGGGGTAGCGGCCCGCTGTGGTGTTGGACCACACCGGGATTCCCGGCCCCGCCACGACCTCACCGGCCAGCTCGCCGGACAGGGCCTCGGACGCCCCGGCGACGACCTCACTGTGGAATGCGCAGGCCACCGGTATGCGTTCGGCGGCGATGCCCGCGTCGCACAGTGCGGCGATGGCGGCGTCGACCGCCGGGGTCGGGCCGGAAATGACGGTCTGCTCCGGTGCGTTGTGGTTGGCGACGACGCATCCGGCCGGCAGCCCGGGTAGCTCGTGCGGGGCCGCGGACACGGCGGCCATCGCCCCGGGGTCGTCACCGGCGGCGGCGAGAATCGCGTCGGCACGGCGGTCGCTGAGCCGCAGGAGGGTCGCGGTGTCATAGGCACCGGCTGCCCACAGGGCGACCAGCTCTCCGTAGGAGTGGCCGGCCGTGCAGTCGGGGCGTACGCCGAGCGAGGTGAGGAGCAGGTGCACGGCGGCGCCGGCGAGGCCGAGTGCGGGCTGGGCGGTCCGCGTGTCGGTGACGGCCGCGCGCTGGGCCGCTCGTTCTTCGGCGGTGAAGGCGGTGGGCGGGAACATCGCGGCGACGCGGCGCGGATCCGCGCCGTCGAGCAGGGTCCGCAAGCGCGGGAAGGCGACGAAGAGGTCGCTCAGCATGCCCGGCCGCTGGCTGCCCTGCCCGGGGAAGAGGAAGGCGACCTGCCCAGGCGGCGTGGTCTCGTCCCGTACATGGACCCCGTCGGCGGCGACGAAGTCCCGGGCCGGGCTCAGCTTCGCGGCCAGGTCGTCGAGGTCGGTGGCGACGAGCGCTACCTGGACCGCGCCGTCATCGGCGGAGGAGGCGGATGCGGATGCGGATGCGGATGCCCAGCATTCGGCAGCGAGGTCGCGCAGCGGCCACGGGCGCCCTGCCGCGTCGTTCTGCTCCAGCCTGGCGACGAGGCGGTCCATGGCGCGGCGCGCAGCCGCCCGGTCGGCGCCCCGGAAGCAGAACAGCTCGGCGGGCCAGCTGTCCAGCCCGTGCGCCGGCTCGCCCGCATCACCGTAACTCGCCAGCACCGCGTGGTAATTCGTGCCGCCGAAGCCGAACGCGCTGACCGCGGCGAGCCGCCGGCCCCCAAGCGCGGACCACGGCCTGGCCTCAGTGTCGAAGAAGAACGGGCTGGTGTCCGGCTGCCAGTCGGGATTGGGGCTGCTCAGGTGCAGGGTGGGCGGTCGTACGCCGCTGTACACGGCCCGTACCGCCTTGATGAGCCCTGCCAGGCCCGCCGCGCATTTCGTGTGACCGAGCTGCGACTTGACCGATCCGAGCGAGCAGGACGCGACGCCCGCGCCTACGCGCCCGCCTACGCCCCCACCCCCGAACGCCTCGGTGAGGACGGCCAGTTCGGTGCTGTCACCGACGACGGTGCCCGTGCCGTGCGCCTCCACAAGTCCGATCTCACCGGGGGTGATCCCGGCCCGCCGGTAAGCACGTTCCAGGGCGCGTCGCTGCCCTTCGGGCCGTGGGGCCGTGAGCCCGAGGGAGCGTCCGTCGCTGGAGGCGCCCACGGACTTGACGACGGCGTAGATACGGTCGCCGTCGCGTTCGGCGTCGGCCAGGCGCTTGAGTACGACGCAGGCGACGCCCTCGCCGAGCGCGATGCCGTCGGCGGCAGCGTCGAAGGGGCGGCACTTGCCCGTGGGCGAAAGGGCGCGTACGGAAGCGAACATCAGGTAGTCGTTGATGCCGTTGTGCACATCGGCTCCGCCGCACAACGCCATGTCGCTGTCCCGGTCGCGCAGTTGCTTGCAGGCCAGATCGAGGGCTGCGAGCGAGGATGCGCAGGCGGCGTCGATCGTGCAGTTGGCGCCGCCGAGGTCGAGGCGGTTGGCGACGCGCCCGGCGATGACGTTCGCGAGGACGCCGGGGAAGGAGTCCTCGGTCAGCCGGGGCAATTGGGCATCGAGTTCGGGCGGCAGCTCGCCCAGGTAGCCGGGGTGGAGGGCCCGGAAGCCGTAGGCACCGGCAAGATCGGTGCCGGCCTCGGCGCCGAAGACGACGGAGGTGCGGGAGCGGTCGAAGTGCCGCTCCCCCGCGTAACCGGCATCGGCCAGGGCGCGGGCGGCGATGTCGAGGGCGAGCAGCTGCACCGGCTCGATGCTGCCGAGCGAGGCCGGGGCGATGCCGTGCGCGAGCGCGTCGAACGGGGCGGGCGCCAGGAAGCCGCCCCACCGGGACGGGGTACGTTCGCCCGCCCGCGCCGGGTCGGGGTCGTGGTAGGCGGCGGCGTCCCAGCGGTCGGCGGGCACTTCGGTGACCGAGTCGGTCCCGGCGACGATGTTCGCCCAGTACCCGGCGAGGTCGTCCGCGCCGGGGTAGCGGCAGGCCATGCCGACGACGGCGATGTCGAGCGGGGCTTCCCGGTCCGCGGCGGGCTCAGGCTCCCGAAGCCGCTCCGCACGCTCGGCGAGCAGGTCCGTCGCACCCTCGGTCACCTGGGCGTGCAGGGCGGCGACCGTGGTGGTGGCGGTGCGTGCGGTGGCGATCTGGCCGAGCATGTAGAGGCCCTCGCCGTGCTGCTCCTCCTCGTCGACCGGGACGGGTCCCGTCGCGGTGTGGCGCAGGCCCTTGCTCGCGATACGCAGCCGCCCGAGGTTGAGCCTCTCCAGCTCCTCCCACACTTCGTTCGGGCTCGCGCCGTCCTGCCTCAGCCGCTCGGCGGTGGTGGTGAAGGCATCGGTGTACGGCGTGGTGGCGCAGCGGGTCGCGTGGCCTGGGGCGGTGCGCAGCAGCGTGGTGGTGTCGCAGTCGAGAGCGGTGCTCTGGAAGCCGGGGAGTACGGCTCCGGCGGTGACCGCCTCCTCGGTGAACAGGTAGGCGGTTCCCATGAGTACGCCGGTCCGGGCGCCGCGCTCGGCCAGCGGCCCGGCGGCGGCAGCGGCCATCGCCGCGGAGCGCTCGTCGTGGATGCCGCCCGCGAAGAGTACGTCGAGTTCGGCGGCGTACGGGCAGGAGAGCAGTCGCTCGATCTGCTCCTCCCAGAGCGGGAAGGCCGCGCGCGGGCCGATGTGGCCGCCGCATTCGAGCCCTTCGAAGACGAAGCGCCGCGCTCCCTCAGCCAGGAACTGGTCCAGCAGTCCCGGCGAGGGTACGTGCAGATAGGTCCTGGTCCCGGCGGCTTCGAGCGGGGCCGCCTGGGCGGGGCGGCCGCCCGCGATGATCGCGTACGGCGGGCGCGCTTCGGCGACGGCGGCGAGCTGCTCGCGGCGCAGCTCGTCCGGGGCGAAGCCGAGCAGGCCGACTCCCCAGGGCCGGCCGGCGAGGCGTTCGGCGGTTTCGGTGAGCAGCCCGCGTACCTCTCGGCCGTCCATCACGGCCAGGGCGAGGAAGGGAAGCCCGCCCGCGTCGGCGACGGCGGCGGCGAAGGCGGGCCGGTCGCTTACCCGGGTCATGGGTCCTTGGACGACCGGCAGATGCTCCTCGCCCGGGCGCGGCAGGAGGGGGCGGACCCGTACGGCGGCCTCGATGTGCCCGGTGACGGCCGCACGTACGGCCTGCACGACGGAGCCGGTCGTGCGGTGACGCGCCGCGAGCCGGGCGGCCGTGGCACCGTCCTGGCCGATGGGCAGAGGCTGTGCACTCAGGCCGCGCGCGCCCAGCAGCCAGGCGATGTCGCCTTCGGGCAACGCCAGATCGGGGCGGGTGTAGACGCGGTGGTCCGAGACGACCGTGGTTTCGCTGCCGTCCATGGCACGGATCGCGGCCGTGACCGCGGCCGGCAGTTCGGCCACTGCCTCGGTGGTGAGCGCGAGCTGTGCGTCGAGTACGACACCGGCGGCGCCGCCCGCGACGGCGGCGGCGGCCGTATGGGGTCCGATGCCTCCGGCCGCGAAGACCGGGACGTCCAGCTCCCGGTCGGCCAGGAGGCGTTGCAGCAGTACGAAGGTGGTCAGTTCACCGACCCGGCCGCCTGCCTCGTGCCCCCTGGCCACGAGCCCGGCCGCTCCGGCGGCGACGGCGGCCTCCGCCTCGCCGGGGCTGACGACCTCTGCCCACAGCCGGCGCCTGCCGTCGGCGGCCCACTCACCGGTCCCGGCCCGCCACCACTCTTCGGCGAGCAGGACGGTGTCCACGGCGGCGGGCAGTTCTTCCGGGGTGAGCGGGCATCCGGCCGGTACCCGGACTCCGTACGGCCCGCGTCCGCGAAGTGCGGCCAGCGCGGTGCGCGCCCGGTCGCGGTCCCTGCCGAGGTCGAGCAGGCCGAGGGCGCCGGCTCGCTGCGCGGCGACGACCATGGCGGGATTGGGTTCCTCGAACGGGCTGACCACGACGACGAGGTCCCGACGGAAGGACCGGGCGGGCTGAGAGATCACGGGCTCTCCTTTTGCTTCCGGGCAGTTACTTCCGGGCAGTTACTTCCAGGCAGTCGCTTCCGGGCAGGACCTGGCGAGGGAGCGGTGGCAGGCAGAGGGGCGTACGGGCGTAGGACGCAGGGGCGTACGGACGCCGCGAATGACGTAACCGGCGGTAACACCGCCATGTCGCGTTGCATCGTGCGGCGAGCGGCCCGCAGTGTCAACGCCCATCCATGACCCATGCCGCCGCGGTATGAAGTGCTGCCGACCGGACGTCAATCGCCTTGACCAGGCAGACATTTGTTCACCTGTGTGCCTCTTACACCCTCACGGCCCTGGAGTTACCGTCCGCACATGACCCCCACACTGCAGCAGCTGCGCTACCTCGTAGCCGTCGCGGACTGCCGCTCCATCACCGCCGCGGCGTGCTCCGTCTACATCGCCCAGCCCGCCCTCTCCCGCTCCATCCAGTCCCTGGAACGTGATCTGGGCGTGGAGCTCCTGGACCGCAGGGGCAGGGGCGCGACTCTCACCCCCGAAGGCACCCGCGCCGTACGCCTGGCCCGCACCGTCCTGGACGCCGTGGAGGCGATCGAGGACATCGGTCCGGCGCACGGCGGAAGTTCGCCGGCCACGCTGATCGTGGCCGCGACCCCGACCCTCTCCCTCGACCTCGCCGCCGACCTCGTGCCCTCCTTCGCCGAACGCCACCCCGGCATCAACGTGCGCCTGCTCCAGCACGACAGCCGTGAGGCACTCGTACGGGCCCTGACCGACGGTGCGGCGGAGCTGGGCCTGGTCGATCTGCCCGTCGACAAGGATCTGTCCACACACCACCTCCAGGACCGCGAGGTCGTACTGATCTCCCCGCCCGGCTCCGGACTCCCCGATCCGATGCCGTTCCGGATGCTGGGCGGCCTGCGGATGGTGCTGCCGACCCCCGGCACCGGCCGGCGCACGGAGCTTGAGGCGATGTTCGGCCAGGCCGGAGTGCGTCCGGTGGCTGTGGTGGAGACTGATGAGCGGCTGGCCTGGGTGACCAGCGTGGCGGACGGGCGCGGCTCGCTGATCTGGTACCGGGACATGGTGTTACGGGCCTTCGGCCATCGCGTGGAGGTCCGCTCCTTCACCCCGCCGCTGCTGCGCGCCGTCGGCATCGTCCACCCGCGCGTCCCGCTCAGCCGCGCCGCCCGCGCCTTCCTCTCCCACGCCAAGCACAACGCACCCGTGCGGGAACCGGCGAGGTGAGGAGGCAAGGCGACGGGGTGGGCCACCATGCCCGCCGGGCATCGGCCCATGCCCAACAGGTGTGCGTTGCGCGCTTGGACCCTTGGCCGTCCGCCGCCACATTGTGCTCATGCCCCGATACCTGATTCGTACGGCCATGGGCGCGGTGCTCATCACCGCCGCCGCCCTCTTCGCGGCCCCGCCGACCCCGGCCGCAGCCGCGCCGTCCGCCGCGCCGGAGCGCGCGTGCTCCCTGCCCCCGGGCCTCGCCGAGCTCAGCGGCCTGGCCATGAGCGCCAGACACCCGGGCGTCTTCTACGCCGTCAACGACAGCGGCAACACCACTCAGGTGTTCGCCGTCGACTGCGGTGGCGCCACCGGCGTCCTGAAGGCGACGTACAGCCTCAGCGGCGCGACCAACACCGACTGGGAAGGGCTGGCCGTCGGAACAGACGCGCAGGGCCGCACCGTGATCCAGGTCGGCGACATCGGCGACAATTTCAGCGGCCGCGCCGAGCTCACCGTCTACAGCTTCCCCGAGCCCGACCAGCTCGCGAATGCCACGGTGACGCCCACCGCCCTGCGCTTCGCCTACTCCGACGGCCGACACGATGCCGAGTCGCTCCTCGCCAATCCGACGACGGGTCAGCTGTACGTCGCCAGCAAGCTGATCGGGGCCGCCGGTCAGCTCTACAAGGCCCCGCTGCCACCCCAGCCCGGGCAGGTGAACACGCTCACCCCGGTCCGTCCGGGGCCGGTCTTCGCCACGGACGGCGCCTTCTCCCCCACCGGCAAGTCCTACGCACTGCGCAGCGGCGGCCCACTGGGCGCCAACACGGCGTACATCTACGACGCCGTCGGCACGAAGCTCGCCGAGGTGGCGCTGCCGTCGCAGCCGCAGGGCGAGACCCTCACGTACGCCAACTGCTCGACGTTGCTGGTCGGCTCGGAGAACGACACCCAGCTGTGGCGGGTCCCGCTGCCGCCGGAGGCCGCACCGGGCTGCGGCGGCACCACTCCGCCGCCGGACGGGGACCTGAAGGTGTCCAACCCCGGTACGCAGACCTGCAAGTTCAATCAGAGCTGCACGATCCAGATCACCGCCACCGGCGGCAAACCACCCGTCAGCTACAGCGCTTCCGGACTGCCCTTCGGCCTGAGCATCGACACCGCCACCGGCCGGATCACCGGCAAGCCCTGGCAGACCGGCACCCTGCAGATAACCGCCAGGGCAACGGACTCCACGACAGCCTCCGCCACCACCGCGTTCCCCCTCACCATCAACTGGTTCTAGCGCCGCCGAGCCGATCCGCCTCCAAGGCCGCCGCCGCGAGAACGGCGTCGAGCAGACCGGGGAAGAGCGCGTCCAGGTCGTCGCGACGCAGCCCGTTGAGCTTGGACGGACGATGCGCATCCGCATCGGGTCTGAGAGTGTGTGCAGCACCCCTTCGAGGCGGATCTCGTCGCGCGCGGGGTGTGCGAGTTCACGCGCGCTGGTGACGGTGGGCACGACGGCTCCACTTTGTTGGCATCCTCGCATCCTCACCCAGCAATGAGATGGACGTCCCTGACACCCTCGGGGGCCGATCAGGGCTCAATCCAGCCGAGTCGACCCATCGAGACCGGTCAAGTTGTCTGACCCGGGGGCCATGCTGTGCCGTCATGGACATCGAACAGTTCTGGCACGTGATTGAACAAGCTCGCGGCCGATCCGCCGATTCATCGGATGCCGACGAAACCGCCAACCAGGCCACCGCACTACTGGCAACCCAACGAGCCGCAGGAGATCCTCGACGCCCAGCAGATCCTGGGGGATCTGATGGCCGCCTCCTATCTAGCACCTCTCTGGGCTGCGGCTTACCTCATCAACGGCGGATGCTCCGACGACGGCTTCGACTACTTCCGCGGCCGGCTGATTGCCCAAGGCCGCACAGCCTTCGAACAAGTCATCGCAGACGCCGACCGTCTCGCCGGTCTACCCGCTGTCCATGCCGCAGCAGCCGAGGGAATCGATCTGGAAGGCGAGCAAACGCTGAGCATCGCGTGGGAGGCCTACGAGAGCACGACCGGTGCGGAACTCCCTAGCGACGCCTTCACGATCAACTATCCCGACCCTCGACCCTGCCTGGAACTTCGACTTCGACGACCACAGCAGAATCGCGGCCCGGCTGCCCCGGATTGCCGCCCTCTGCCCGGAATGATCGGCCGACCAAGCAATGACCACCAGTGCGGCGAGAGTGCATCAGCCAAGGCTCTCAAGGACCGCCCCGGTGATTCACGGATCCAGAAACGGTCCACGCGCATGGCCTGCGCCACTGCCGCTACCGCGGCCTGGCAAAGACGCACGTCCAACACGTACTCACAGCCGCTGAAACCAACATCGTCCGACTCAGCGAATGCTTCCCGCCCGGCCCCACCCCGGCTTCTCCGCCACGACCACCCAGCCACTTCCAACGGCTCTGCCAAAGGCTGACGACCTGAAGACCACCAACAGCGTCCAGAAGCTGAGCCAGAACCTGAGACCTGACACCGCTTGTCGCTCAGTGGTAACAGCTCCAGTACAGGCTGACCTCACTCCTTGCCCTTTCCTCGATGGATGTCGCATTCGCCGGACACAGGATCCAGCACACACTTGCGGCCCTCCTCGGCTACCCCGCCGCCGTCATGCCCCCGGCGTGGCCTGCTCGGGCTTCCTTAGCAGCTCATACAGAACCGAGAAGCTCTCCTCGCGGTGGCCTTCGGCGACAGCACGCCGCAGCAGATCGTGCATCGGCTCGGTCCAGGCGACATCGAGGTTCGCCTCCTCGCCCAGTTCCTTGTCATAGGCGATCCCCTCGTAGAAGTTGCCGACGGAGGACAACGGCCTGCTGTAGTCACCGCTGTCGATCTCCTCCGCGATGCCCGGCAGGAGGGCGATAATCATCTCCAGCCATTTGACGGAGTACGGAACCATGCTGCTGGCCTTCAGCCCACGCGAGGACACAAGCGCGGCGCCGTGGAAGAACCCGATGAGGGAGGGCAGCAGGGTGGCGCCCACGGCCGACTCGTACAGGGCCGCGAGGTCCGGCTCCTCCCCGAGGTGCACGGTGTCGCCGCCCAGCACGCGCAGCGTCGCCTCGTGCTCGTCGAATGTGGCCCGGTCGCCGCTGTAGTAGAGCAGCGTGTCCGGCAGCCCAACGGCCACGGGGACGTTCTTCACGGCCCCGTCGAGGAATCGTGCCCCGTACCCGGCGGCCCGGTCGGCCATCTGGCGCGCGCCGCCGGGGGTACCGGAGTTGAGGGTGACCAGGGTGCGCCCGGTGAGCGCGGCGGCGACCGGGGCCAGGGCAGCGAGCGTGGCGTCGTAGGTGGTCAGGCAGGTGATGACCAGCGGGCTGGCGGCGATCGCGTCCGCGATGTCCTCGTGGTGGACGGCGCCCTGGGCGACGAGGGGCGTGGCCCTCTCCGCGCTGCGGTTCCATACGGTCGTCGGGTGCCCGGCGCGGACGAACGCCTGGGCGAGTGCCGCGCCCATCGAGCCGAGCCCGATGACGGTGACAGGGGTGCGGTTGTGGCCGCTCATTTGTGCTCCATTTCCCGGTTCTTGCGTAACGCCTCCATGCTGGTCTCCGCACACACATATCCTCAAGTACCGACAATTTTGTGGGTACTTACATTTCTGTCTGTGGGAGCACCGATGACGCACGCGAACAACACGAACAACACACACATCAGGAAGCGGACTTACACCTGCGGGCTCGACGCCGCGATCGATGTCATGGGCGGCAAGTGGAAGGGCCTGATCCTCTTCTCGCTCGACGAGCGGCCGCTGCGTTTCGGGGAACTGAGGCGGGCGGTGCCCGGCATCAGCGAACGGGTGCTGATCCTCCAGTTGAAGGAGATGGAAGCCAGCGGCCTGCTTCACCGTCAGGACTTCCACCAGGTCCCGCCGAAGGTGGAGTACTCCCTGACCGACTTCGGCCGCTCACTCAATAAGGCGATGGCCCCGCTGGGGCAGTGGGGAGAGGAGAACATGGCGCTCATCGAGGCCGGCCCTCAGACAGAAACCCGTTAGGAGGCGGGGAGCGATTCGCGAGAATCGTAACCATCCCTGGCCGAGCCCCGGCAGCACATAGTCGTCGACCACGAACAGCCGACCCTACGGCTTCACCCCCGCCTGGCAGAGATCACCAGCAGCAACCGGAACTCCGGTCAGAGCCGCGAAGATCCCCGGTCGTGCTCCCGCTCCCCAGTTGGTTGAGCTGTTCAACGATGCGGGGAGGATGGGGAGTGGGGAGAGCGCTTCGGGCCCCCCCGACCGAACGCCGGCGGGCCTCGAGGGTTGACGGTGGGTCAGGTCACGGCACCGCCTCAGCGGGGGCCCGCGGGGTGCGATCACCGGCCGGGCCGCCTCCGGGGCGGACGGCAGCGCGACGACGGTGATTGGCTGGTCGCAGTACGGGCAGTTGCGGGTGGCAGGTGAACTGACCACTGCTCCCTACGAATTGGATGAGTACGCATGCCCGGTCCCGCCAGTCGGCCACCTTGCCGGACCGCATCACGGTGGCCAGCACGTCGGTCAGCCTCGTCCGGTCCGCACACAGTCAGTAGCGCCCTTTGGCATGCCCGATCATCCTCTTCCCGGCAGCCGTTATGGACACCAAGCGGTGCCACCTTGTCCGCTCAACCACCAGAACGGTGCCCTGACTTCTGCAGCAGATACGGCTAAGACACCCGCATCCTTGCAGGTCAACGGCGCCTCTCTGCTACCAGGGCATCAGATCACCCAATTCCGCTGAATAGCCAGGGCTAACGATGTGGTTCACGGGCAGCAGCAACAGGGCCGCTGGTTACGTCCTTGCGAACTCACGTGTAGGCGGGGGAGTCATCGTCGTCGAGACAGCCGTACGAGTCGTCTGCGGTCATTGCACCTCTCTGTCGAACGCGTGGAGGGGCCCTGGTGCCGTACGGCACCAGGGCCCCGAAGGAACTGCTACACCATCTGCCGGCCCTGGTACTGCGCCGACCTTCCGTGTCCGCAGACCCGACCGAGACGCAGTCGGGGGTACGGGGATCGCGGTTGCTTGACCGGAGACCACCTCACTGTCGATGTCCTGCGGTACCCGGGCTCGAGACTTCCGCCCGGGCGATCCTGATGGCGCTCGGTTCCTCCGTTCTTCCCTCGGTGATCACCTGCTTACCAAACGAGGTACTGCGTACTGCTGTACTGCGTACTGCTCAGTGGCCTGCGATAGCGCCACTCTTCGGCAGCCAGCCCCGTCACCCGTCCTGCGTATGCTCTGGCTTAGAACCCCACTGCCGAACTTCCCGGTGCGCGCGTCCGCAGCCGACGCCTTCACCGAAGTGCTGCTCACTACTACTGCTGGGTACTGCGAACTGCACTTGCGGGTACTGCCACTGCGTCAACTGCGGTACTGCTCACGGCGGCCCCTGATCACTGCGGGCCGCCCGGTCCGGTCGTCAGTCCCGTCGCCGTCCTGCAACAACCCTGGCTTCGAAACTCCACCACCGCACCGCACCGCTCTGCAACTGCCGTACTGCTGCCGGGCAGTTCGTCTCTGCCAGGCCCTGCGGTCTCTCTGGGTTACGAGAGAAACCATATCCACACCACTGACCAATGTCTACTCCAGTCAACATAGATTTTCGCGTGTTCGACGGTGAGGTAACCGACCTCGAACAGTGATGGATGGCGGGAGTAAGCCGGGCCAACGGGCAGCAGGCCGGGCACCAGCCCGGGGCAAACGGGACCGGGCACTGACGGTCCGGAGGCCAAGGTGACCTGATGGACACGATGAGCGCCAACGTGGCAACCGTCCGCTCCGCGACATCCGTCACCGGCGCACGCGACAGCGCCCGGCCCTTGATCACCAGCCTCTCCACTCCAAGGATTTCCAGTCCAGGGCTCCAGCCACTCCTGGGCGAAGACCGAGTTCGTCGTCATCGAGCACAGCGTCCACGGAGGCGTCAGGCCGTGCTTGGCGAACAGGTCCTCCAGGGCGGCGCGGCGGATCTCGAAGGATGTCGAAGGCGATGAAGTGTGCGGGCATCGCTGCGGCCAGCTGTTGGACGGTGCGGCTGCCGGACGAGGCACGGCGCTGCAACGCGTCGAACGGCAGCTGGTTGCACAACCACACCACGAGCTCGCCGTCGAGGACCAGGCCGTGCGGCAGCTGCTTCTTCTCTGGGAGAAAACTGCGGCACAACACGGTTCGGTCAGGAACGGTGCAGCTCAGCGGCACGGAGTGACCTAGCGTGCGCAACAGGTGTGGTGCTGTCGCTGGATCGGGTGAGTGGCGGCGGGGCAACTTCGCGCGTGCTGCCGCCTGGTGGCGCGACCAGGAGCCTTCGCCTGGCCTACAAGCGTGACGGCCCGGGTGCGCGGGCGCGGGCGGCAGAGCCCGCCCTGACCGGGTGAGATCCGCCGCCTGAAAGTCCTAAGTTCCGGCGGGTCAGCGGATATTGGACGGGATGTCAGGCACCGCAACGGGACGGAGCACCGTTAGAGACTCTTCCTGGCAAGCCATCATCGCAAAGGGGAACCTGTCGATTTCCAAGCAGAGATCGACATCGTCTGGGTGGTATCCGCTCCGCAGCCCACCGGCAAGTTCGGCCGCGGCACGAGAAGTCCTGGCCCGATGGAGATACGGGGCCGCCTCGACATCGCGTCCGGCCATGGATTGACCAATGTATTCAGCGCAGGCCAGGTCCTCGTCGGCCTGGCCTCCCTCACCGGTGACAACGAACGTCACCGGGCCGGGATCCTTGGTCTGCAGGAACCGCGCGGTCGGGCCGGCCACCACGAAACTCGCGCACAAGACCAGCGGTGCGTTCGCGACGGCCAGCGCGCCCACGGTCCCTGCCGTCGTCTTCTGCACCAGCGTGCGGCCAGCGAAATCGCATGACCTGAGCAAGCCAGGTGAGTTCACCGCGTCGAAGCCCGCTGCTGGAGCTCCGTCCTTCAAAGCCAGCCAACCCGAGCGGCTCTCCTTCAAGGCAAGTGCCTCGCTCTCCGTTGAGGCCAGGACGATCCTCTCGACGCCACGTGAGAAGGCCCAGGCAGCCACGGCGAAGGCGCGCATGACGTCGATGACGACAGCAACACGGGGAACGCCGGTCAACTCTGGGATGCCAACGAAGTGATGGTCCATCGCACCATTCTGACGCCCCTGGATCATCCGAAAGGCACGGTTGCTCCGGCTGCCTTCGGGGTGACGGTCAGCGAAGCGGTTCTGGTGCCGGCCGGATCCCGTCGGATCGGGCGCGGATGTCCACCGTCCGAGGCGCCGGTTCACGTGGAGGCGGGGGAAGGGCAGTGCCTTGTTTGACGGGCTTGGTCAGGCGTCTGGTCATGAGGGTGATCGTGGACCAGGCGATGTGCGCCTCGCTGTGCTGGATGAGTCGGCAGCGAGTTCCCAGTCGGGATAGCCGCTCATCGTCGATCGCAACGATCCACCGCAGAGCCACTCTCCCGGGGAACCGCCGTGACAACCACAACGAGCAGGCGGAGCACGACGTCACACCACAGTCAGCCGAACCCCCAGAGAATGGCGCGCGGCCGTCACGAGGTCGGGGAAGTGCCGCTGCAGGACGCCCGGTGCGGGCACCGTCTGCCGGGCTTGGGCGAGCATCGGCTCCACGCGCGGCTTCAGCACCACTGCGCCCGGCCCGGGTCAGCCGAGGTAGTTCTCGGGATGTGTCGGCTTCCGCAACGTCCAGAACTCGCCCGACGACGGCGCTCCGCACTGCGCGACCCGGGGCAGCCTCCTGCCGGGATTTCGCCGGAGCCCGCGCGCGCGGGGTAGCGCGGGCCCCGGCGAGAGGGAGAGCAGCCGTAAAACCCCGTCTGTCATCGGACCGCGGGCTGCACTCCCTGTCTACGGGCCCGGCCGTACGGACGCGACCGGCAGCGGGCAGCACGCCTACGGCGATCACTCGTCCCGAGCGGTCGCGCGCCGCTGGCGAACCGCCGGCCACGCCGTGTCGTGGCAAGGGGCATGCGCATCGACGAGCAGCACATAGCCGAACCCGGGCTGGTGGTCCTGGACGTCACCGCCGCCGACGAGGACACGATGACCTCCAGCAGCAGTGGGCCACCTCCGGCATCACCCCGGTTGTGGCGTACGCCGGGAGAGGCCGGGGCCCGAGCGCGGGTGTACGCGGACATCCGACACCCCGGCACCACGGGCTAAGGGGTGTCTTGCCGACCTTGCCGGGCTCGCGACGCCTGGCACCGCACCTAGCTGCGTTGTCGTCGGTTGCCAATGCTCCGTACGGGAGTCGAGTTGGACACCGCGGAGGAGTCTACGCGCGTCGGAATCGGCGTCGGCATATCGGAAGACACCAGTCGCAATCGACGCAGTTGGAGCAATGGCCACAACCATTGAGCAGGGGGCGCAATACGTCCTGAGTCAGGAGAGAATTCCGGCCGTACTGTCCAAAAAAAGATCAAGAGGAAACATCCATGCGACCAAGACTCTTCGGCGCGACCGCCTCCGTGGCCGCACTCGGACTACTGGGCTCCCTCGTCACCGCCTGCGGCTCGTCCGGGAGCGGCGGCGGCGAGACGACGCTGCGCCTGGTGGCCGCCGAGTACGGCAACAGCCCGGCGACCAGCTCCAAGGCGTACTGGGACAAGCTGACCGCCGCCTTCACCGCCGCCCACCCCGGCAAGAAGGTCGAGGTGACGCTCTACCCGTGGGCCGACGTCGACCGCGAGGTCACCCGCATGGTCAAGGAGGACAATGCCCCGGACGTG
Organism: Streptomyces sp. NPDC002994; assembly: GCF_040611155.1. NCBI lineage: Bacteria > Bacillati > Actinomycetota > Actinomycetes > Kitasatosporales > Streptomycetaceae > Streptomyces > Streptomyces sp. NPDC002994. The sequence goes on along the minus strand of NZ_JBEXNQ010000030.1, from coordinate 46,054 downwards.
GCCCTGATGGGCGCGTACTCCGACTTCGCCGCGCAGGGCCGCCTCTACGCCGCCAGTGAGCTGCTGTCGGTCGGGACGGAGGCGAACTTCCTACCGCCGCTCGTGGAGGCGGGTTCGGTCGGCAACATCCTCTACGGCTTGCCCTTCGTGGCCAGCAGTCGGCTGCTCTTCTACAACGAAGAGCTGTTCGACAAGGCCGGAGCGACGCCGCCGAAGACCTGGTCGAACCTGAAGGACGCGGCCGAGGCGCTGAAGAATGAGGGCGTGCTCTACCCGTACGCCCTGCCGCTCGGTCCCGAGGAGGCGCACGCCGAAGCCCTGATCTGGGAACTGAGCAACGGCGGGGGGTACGCCGACAGCAGCGGCGGCTACAGCATCGCGTCCGAGCAGAACACGCAGACGTTCCGCTGGATCAAGGACAACCTGGTCTCGCCCGGCCTGACCGGCCCGGTCCCGCCGGCCAAGCTCAACCGGCAAGACGCCTTCGCCGCCTTCCTGCGCGGCGAGGTCGGCATGGTCAACGGCTACCCCTCGCTCCTCCACGAGGCGAGGGCGAAGGGCATGAAGGTCGGCACCCTGAGCATGCCGGTGTCGGACACGCTGGGCGACGGCAAGACCCCGCCGTCGGCGGGCGTCGCCGACTGGATGATGGCCTTCAAGCACGACGACAATCGCAAACTGGTGGGCTCGTTCCTGGAGTTCGTCTACAAGGACGAGAACCTCAGCGACTTCGCCGGGCGCTACCACCTCTTGCCCTCGACGGTGTCCGCGACCGAGGCCTCCAAGGACGCGGCAGCGGATCCCAGCGGCGAGCAGTTCCTGACCGCACTGCGCGGTGCCCAGCTCTACCCGGTCAACGAACCGTCCTGGCTTCAGGTCAGCAACACCATCAAGCGGAACATCGGCAAGGCCGTCGCTCCGTCCGCCGACCCGAAGGTCGTGCTGGAGGACATCGCCCAGCAGGCCCGGGACATAGCGGAGCAGAGGTAGGGGGTCTTCGGGATCTGTGGGTCGCCCCCGCTCCGTCGCCGGTTCTCCCCTTTCCTGGTTCTTCCGTTTTCCTTTTTCTTGCCCTTCCCGCCGATGTCCCACCCGGACGCGGCAACTGGGCCGTACGGCGTCGACCGGACGCCCGGCCCGTCGCCCGTGTAGGGCCCACAAGGTGCGCGGGGCGACGGCCGTCCCCATCCCGCAAGGGCCTGTCCGACAGGGCGGTGTGATTGAGGGAATGTTCGCCGGCACCCGCACCCCGTACGAGCGAGGGGCCGTCTGACGGAAGCGCGCTGCTCCCCCCTGCCTCGCCCGGCCAGGGGCCCTCCAGCGGGGCAGCGAGCGTCAGGAGCAGGCGAGCACGGGCGGCTTGGCCCCGTCAGCTTCGCTGTGCCGCCTTCGCTGGCTTAAGGCTGGCGCGTCCTCGCCCTGCTCCCACGGCTTGCCCCTGGGCTCCGCGATATGCGCATAGCGGATCAGTACAGAGCCGACCTTCTCGTTGTGCCCCGGGGGCATCCCACGGCTGAGGATCGAAGCTGTCGGCACCGGGCCATTCACTCTCCATCTCAGCTGAATGAAAAGACCCCTCCCCGCGCCCAGACTCCCTGGTCAGGAAGTGTCGGCCCCGCGCACGCCGGGAGGGCGGGCCGTCCCAGTCGTTCTTCAGGCTGACCAAAGCCTTCGTCGTCTCCCTGTTCGGCAGACCGCCTAGCGGGAGGCCCTGAAGCGGGGCGGAGGAATGACATCGGCGCGCTCTACGTGTTCGGCTCCCGGAAGCGGCCGAATGCCTTCGTGAGGGCGTTCAGCGGTGAGCCGCCCGCCTTGACCGGCCCTGGTGCGGGCGGACGGGGCACACCGTCGCCGCCGGTCACCTCGGCCAGCGCGGCATGCGCCGCGTCGGCCGCCTCCCGGTAGAGGTCACAGGACTTCGTCATGGCATCGAGCGCCTCAGCGTACTTGACGACCATGCTCTGGGCGTGGACCAGCTCCTCGTCCGGGGTCAGCAGGTGCCAGCCCTGTCGCAGTCGCGTCAAGGCTCGCTCGGCATCGTCGGGCAGCGGCCGCGGCAGCACGGCGAACTTCATGATGATGTCCAGGAGTTCAGTCGGTTCGGAGCCGTCCAGGAAGACACTGCGCACCGTGAAAAGCTCCGCGTCGTAATCCGGACTCCGCGGCTCCGTGGGCAGGACGACGGCGCCGCCGCGCGGCAGCCGCACGTTCAACTCCCGCTTCAACGCAAAGTCGGCGATCTGCGCCTGCTCCGGTGTGCCCCGGTGCTCGATCACCCGGTGCCGCAGGCTCGGCGGCAGGAACCTTGAGACCGGCTGCTGCCCCCTCGCGTCCGGCGTCATCGCCTCGTGCACCACGACATGGATGAACCAACTCTTGCGGGACCAGTCCCGCAGCCGGTGCCGCAGCTCATCGTCGTCCTTCGGCAGGTGGTTCACCGCCCGCAGGCGCACGCCCGGCACCGTGTCGTGATCCCAGGCGACCCGGTCGCTGTCGGGCCAGAACATGGTGGCGGGCGAGGGCCACCGCAGGTCCCATGTCACCTCTGCCTCGGCGGCGAGGATCCAGGTGATGCCCTCGTCCTCCTTGCGGCAGGCCTCGGAGTCGTACATGGTCAACTGCGCACGCACCGTGATGTCGTCGGCCACGCGCCAACGGGCCTCGAAGAGGCGACGGGCCGACGGGCCGGGGTCGGCGGACTCGTCACGCGGGTGCAGGACGGTGGAGCGGGCCGCCTCGACGGGGTCGAGATCCAGGAAGTCGTCCAGCACCCCGGCCGCCTTGAGGGCGGTCAGGTTGCGCCGGACGTCCTGCTCGGGCGCGGGCCCGAGGTGGCGCCCGCGTCCCAGCCACGCAGTGTCGGGGACGACGGTCGAAGAGCTGCTGTTCTTGGCCATGGAACCGTTCTGTGGGTGATCGGGGGCCCGACCAGTATGGAGCCAAGGCCGTGGTTTGGAACTGAGGTCCCTCGTACCCGTCGTCCACGGGATGCGAAACGTCCCTTGTTGCGAAGGCTCGTCTGCCGCCACCCTGTGGTTGCCGGACCACGGCTCGGTGCCGGGTGGGACCGGACAGCTCAATGAGCGTCGCGTGGATGTCGCTGACTGTGCGCGCCAGTTCTGAGCTACGCGGTGGCGGTCGCCATGCCACGCCACTGTATGGAGCGGCGCTAATCGTCGCCGGCTTGGGCACATGCCACGTAGCGGCGGGCCTAGTGCTGCAACGGTTCTTTGTATGACTGGTGGCCAGGTTCGTCGTTGCTCTGGTTATGGGTGGGGACCTTGCTAATGTCAGGTTGTGGGCGAGCGAACTGGATACTCTGCACGAGCGGTTCGTGCACCGGTTCAACCGGGTCGAGCATGGTGATGGCGGTGGTGGCTCCGGCTCGGGCGGTGGTTTGAGGGGGGTGGGTCCGCCGTGTTGCTGCCAGCGGCTCGCCACTGCGCTCGTTGTTCCAGGTCATACGTCCGCCGCTTGGCCTCGTCGCTCAGCGTCTCGAAGGCCGGGTTGAGGCCGGCGATCCGGGTGGAGGCGCAGGAGCTGCTGCCGGTATGCCCGCCGGATGATGGCTGGCGGGGCATCCGGCGAGATGTCCAGCACGGCGTACAGGTCCATCTGCGATGACTTCATGAAGCGCCCCTAAGGCGACGGGCGCATAACAGTAGAGCGGATAAACCGGAGCCGGAAGTCCCTTTGCTTGTTACCAACTAACAGGCCGCCGAGTCGCTTCTATTCGTTACGAATGGGACCTCTTCCGAGGCCCACAACGTGGCCATACGGCTAAGGACGACCCGCCTTTACGAGCACCCATGAAGCTAATGCCCCCAAGGAGTCGTCATGCCAAATCGGCCGCTCTTTCCGTTCCTCACTACCGCGCTTATCGGCCTCGCCCTACTGCTGGGTGGGGCAGTTTGCGGGACTGAGGACTCCCCCGGGCCGACTGTACCGGCGACACCGACCAACCCATCCGTCGACGACCAGCCGAACCGGCCCGTCCCCAAGCGCCATGCCATCCCCGCGCCCACCACCGCGACCGAGCGGGCCTACTTCAAGGTCTTGACCTGCTACATGTGACCGGGATAAATGAGCACCGGGAATACCCCATTCCCGGCTGTGAGCCGGTGCCACTGAAGCGCTACATGGAGCTGGAACGGCAGGCGAGCGGCCCGTGACGCTGTGGAAGGCATCCCCCACCGGTAACACGTTGCCGAGATGGCGAGTAGGCTCTTTTTCACACATACGAAAGGGCCTACTGCAATGGTTCAGCGCACCGTAACGATCTATACCGATGACCTCACCGGAGCCGAGGGCGAAGACGTCGCCACGCACACCTTTAGCGTCGACGGCGTAAACTACGAGGTCGACCTCGGGCAGGACAATTACCAGAAGCTGCTGGATGTTCTGGGGCCGTTTATGGGGGCTGGCCGCAAAATCGGCGGGGCCGCGCGTCGGACGGCCAGGCGCGGACAGACCGGTCACGGCGACGCGGCCAAGGTCCGCGAGTGGGCCCAGAGCCAGGGCATTGAGGTCAGCAGCCGCGGCCGCATCCCGGCCGAGCTGATGGAGCAGTACGACGCCGCCCACTGATGGCGCGGCACTCAACGACTCAAGCCCCCGGACACGCGGAGGCGTACCGGGGGCTTCGGCTTGGTCAAGCGGCGTCCCACTGATGCGGGCGGCCACCTCGCCACTCCACCCAGCGAGGGTCATCCATGACAGCGTCCGGCTGGTCCGCCCCAGCCGCTTCCCGGAACATCACCAGGTCGTGGTCGGAGTAGGCCGTGCCCAGGGTTTCATCACGGCCATGCCGGTGCGCCGTCACCCGTCGGCCGCCGCGGGCAGAGGGGCCGGTGCACGACGATGGGCGCGCTTGTCATGCCTTCTAGGCTGCACCCTGCGGGCTCACGCTGCGCCAGCCGCCGCCAGCACCGCCACCGGCAACAGCAGCATCCATTGCGGCAGGCGCAGCAGTGGCTTCGACCAGCCGGCCGCGAGAGACACAGCGAGAAAGACGCCCGAGTAGGCGACGAAGTGGGCGGCCAGAAGCCAGGCGATGGTGTCACCGCCGGGGCGGTTGCCCAGGGCCAGCCAGATCAGTGCGGCGGCGGCCAGGACCAGGTCGGCCGTGACCATGTGCCAGACGGCGTGCAGGACGCGGCGAGGTTCGTCGGGAAGATTGCTGGCCAGCAGCGGCTGGACGACATCCCGACCGCCCGCCACGGCGTGGATGGCGGCGACCACGCCGGCGGTTATGCCGGCGGCGAGGAACCAGGCGTTCATCGGGTCTCGATTCCGCGGCCCACGACGGCCGCCAGTTGCGTGGCCAGCTGTCGGCTGGGCTGCTCGCCCACCAGGCCGACGTGGAAGAAGACGGCTCCAGCCAGCGTGTCCAGCACCAGGTCGACCGGTAGGCCGGGGTCGGCCTCGCCGCGCTGGACGGCTCGCTCGAACACGGCCACCAGGCCGTCCTTGGCCGGGGCCAGGAACTCGGAGCGGATGCGGGCCTGCAACCCCGGGCTCCCGGCAAAGTCGGCCAGCAGGCCCGGCAGAGCAGCGGCGGCGGCCGGGGCGGAGAACTCCTGGATGAGCGCCTCCAGCAGGGCGGTCAGATCGCCGGTCAGACTGCCGGTATCCGGTGCCGGAGCCGCCTCGGTCTCGGTGAAGACCGCCTCGTACACCAACTCGGCCTTGCCCGACCATCGGCGGTAGATGGTGTCCTTGCCGACGCCGGCCCGAGCCGCCACCGCTCCAATTGAGGTGGCCGCGTAGCCGACTTCGGTCACGAGCTCTGTCGTGGCGGTCAGGATCGCCTGATGGGCACGAACGTCTCGGGGGCGCCCGCGCGGGGCGATGGGCAGCGTCATGCTATTAATCATACGGGACGCCCCGTTTGCTTAATGCGCTAGGGGCAACACCTGTAGATCAGTGGGCTACCAGTCAGACCACTACCGCTTCAGTGAGAGTCTGCGGCTGCCGCCGCCCTACCAAACTCAACCGCAGGCAGCCGCCTCTAGGGTGTGCATCGCGAAAGTCCACCGAGCGGCCCGGAGATTCCATGCCCCTGCAGATGAAGTTGAGCGCGATAACCCTCGACTGCCCTGATCCACTGGCCCTGGCGGCGTTCTATCAGCAGGCCACCGGCCTCGAACGCCACCCGAAGTCGAACGCCGACTTCGCCGGCCTCAACCGTGAGGACGGACTCTTCATCGGCTTTCAACGGGTTGACGACTACCGGGCTCCCAGCTGGCCTGACCAAACCATTCCCCAGCAGCTTCACATCTGCTTCAAGGTCGAGGAGGACCTGGACGAAGCCGAGGCCCAGCTGCTGGAGCTGGGCGCGGGCAAGCCGGATCACCAGCCCCTTGAGGACAAATGGCGAGTCCTCACCGATCCGGCTGGACACCCCTTCTGCCTCCTCAGAGGCTGACGGGCTGGGTCAAGACACGACCATCTAGACCCGCCACGCACTCCTATCACGAGGCTGCCAGGTCCAGCGGTCCGCCCCCTCGGGGTTGCGGATCTTGGGGCAGGTCCAGCCGAGGGTCTGCTTGAAGAGACGGACCGTGTGCTCGATGTCGAAGCGCCGCAGGTATGACTGCCCAATACGGTCGACGTCGGCGACGCCGGGTCGGTTGCGGACCACCACAGCCAGACCGGCTTGGGGGTGGCTCCGCTGGGCAGGTGGTCGATGTCCAGGCGGATCACGGTCCCCTCGACGATCGGGAGGGTGCCGTCGGCTGCGGCCAAGGAAGAGCGGCAGGTCAGCTTTGGGTGGAGGCGGTTCCAGGAGCGGGCGGTGGCAATGCCGTAGAGGCGTGTCTCAGTGACGGTTTCGGTGTCCGGCATGCTCCAGGTGTCAGGCTGCCCGAAGACGAACTCGCCGCCGTGCCGGGGCGGCCGGCCCAGGGTGTGGGGTTGGCGGGGCGGGGCGGCCCCTGCGTAAGACGCGGTCCGAGCGCATCCGGGCCAGCACCTGCACGGGTAGGTCTCCCAGCAGGAATGCCAGGCGGGGTGCGTCGTATCCGACGTCCGCGACGATGAGGATCTCCGGGTCGCCCCTCTGCCACTGACCGACGGTGATCAATCGCTGAAGCAGAGCGCGCAGTTGTCGGGCGGTGACGGTGGCAGTGTCATCCCCGGGTGCCAGACGAAGAGCATCCAGGGGTGCGGTCCATGAACTGCGGCCTGGTTCGAGAGCGCAGACGATCGAGTACGGCCAGCCGGGGACCGGGATGTGCTGGTTCTTGCCCCGTCCGTAGGTGTGGCACAGGATGCGTTCCGGCGGGGTATGTGCGTCGGGCCGCAGCCAGCAGGTGACATCGACGGCCAGGACCAGCCGGCCATCGGCAGCCCGCGGCAGTGGCACCGCGGCCACTGCCCGCCGCAGCCGGTCGGCATCGATGCGTCCATGAGCAACGGCGGCGTAGAGCCCGCCATGGCCCCGGCGGTGTTCACCCACCAGCGACAGTTCGGCCAGCGTCCTCACCGGCCCGTCGCCGCACAGAACGGCATCATCCAGCTCGAACAACGCGTCCGAACGAGCGGTGAGGCAGGAGAAGAACTCCCCCCGGAAGCATGACAGTTCCGCCAACAGCTCTTGCCGGGCATCGTGATGCAGCAGCCTCATCCTCACGGCCTTCGTACTGGACGTGTGTGTTCCTTGGTCGGAGCACATGTTCAGACGAAGGCCGCTTCCGCGTACCCCGGTTACCGCACCGAGTGATCAAGTTCGACTCGCCATTCGACGGCGGACGTTAAAGATCAAGCTAGGGGAACCGTGTTGTTCTGGTCCTCTAGAACAACCGGCGACTGCTTCCGCGAACGGGTACACCATTCCAGGAAGGGGAAATGCGCGGGTGAGCAGCGTGGGGACGGACGTTGCATGCAGCAGCCGTGCATAGATCTCGCGCGTAACATCGCAGAACTGCGGTGTTACGCAGCCGCCGGGGCGGGAGGGCAGCGTCGTGCTGCTGCCCGCCGAGCCGTGCTTGGCGCAAGCAGCAGGTGCTACGTACATGAGAAGCAGCATCGAATGTCGATGACTTCGGGTTCTGGATCAATTTCTGTGGTCGATCACGCCGTGCACGCTGAGCCGAAGGCAGTCATGTTGCCACCACAACGGTCAGCAAGAGGCAGGGCGAGGGCCCTCATCTGCCATCTCTCGGATTACCGTGGTCACGTGGACTCCGAGGCCAGAACCTTCCCTCCCCACCCTATCCGGGGTGTCCGGGCTGTATATGCACGTCAGAGGAGCTGTCCCTCCGATTTTGCGGAGGTCACCGTGGACTTCGAGCCATGGGAGGAGGGAATCGTGTTCAAGGTGGCCGCCCACATGACTGCTCACGGATCCATCAGCCAAACAGAGCTAGCCACGTACCAAACTGCCCTCGGCAGGGGCATCCGCGAAGAGTTGGCGGAGCTGAGCGCCGGACCCGCGGCGGTAGTGGTTGTGCTGCGCAGCATGCATGTCCACGAAGTGGACTCCCACCCCAGAGCCTTCCAAGCGGCCGGACGCGTTGCAGTACGCAATGCTCTCGCCTTGGCCTACGGACCGCCGCCGAGACCCAAGCGTCGCCACGCATGACGACTCGCTGCAGCACGTGACTTCGCGTGGCCACTGGCAGGGATTCGGCTGATCGCCCCGCTGTTGATAAACGGCGGGCCGAGTCGGTGACAGCTACCGTGCCTCGGCACACAGGCCTTCACACCAAGAGGACGCGTTTCCGGAGGAGGGGAAAGCCAGCTCTGCCGTACATTTGACGCTTGATCATTTTGATTCGGTTGGCATGGCCTTCCACTATTCCTGAGTTCCAGGGCAAGGTAAGTCCCGCGATGACAGCGTCGAGATCACATTCACGGCCGTTGACGAAGGCGTGCATGCTGGGCAAGTCGTCGGGGCGGACTGCGGCGATCCAACGGATCACCTCGCCGTGTTCTTTCGCCGACACCACCGCAATCTCTGGGGAGGACAGGAACAGCAGTTCCTCCAAGCGGAGCATGACCTCGTTCACGGCCCAGAACCGTCAGCCACGACATGGTCGTGGACGGCTGTTTTCGGGCGACCTCCTCAGAGGCATCAACAAGATCAATAGTCACGCAGAGTGTGCGCTCCACAAAAAACGTCATCGACATCTGCTGTCGCTCGCTTCTCACGTACAAAGCCAAGCAGGCTCCCGTGCAGCGCGCAGTAGCTGTCCGCCGCTGCTCCGGCTGGGGTCGGCCTGCTGTACGAGCAGCATCCGTGTGCCGTCCGGGTCGTGCGAATGCTGCGCTACACGCGAGACCCGCCGTGCAGCGGACCAGCAGGACGAGCAGCACCAGGAGCAGCGCCAGGCAGTCGCCGGGTGCAGCGAGCAGCCGTGGCTACAGGTTCAGGGCGGTCGTCTCGCAGCAGCCCGGGGCTACAGCGGCCTGCTTGAGGTTGTCCCCGTCAGCCGACCGACAGGCCAACCCCATCATCGTCACCATGCCGTGCAGCGGACTGTCCTCGCCGCCGGCCTCCCGCTCCAAGCGGTCGCACAGCATGCGGCCGGCCTGGCGTACGTCTCTGGGTGCACCCCGGCCAGAGGCGTCAGCCACAGGTCGGCGTGCGACTGGAGCAGCTGCTCAGCTGGCCGGTAATCCAGCACAGTGCCGCGCGGGAGCGAGCCGTTGTCGGCATGGGGCTCGGCACGGGCCACGAGGGAAGCTCGTCGGAGTGCACAGGGCACAGGAACTCAAGCCAGGCCGCGCCCGTCCCGGGTTCAGCAGGAGGTCCCCCGTGGAGAGTGGTCACTTTGAAGGGACACTCCGGCACGCTGCGGAGCGCGCTGAGTTCGCGGTGGGCGCACAGCCGCTGGACGACGGTCGGCACCTCGGCTCCTTCGCGGGCTAGACCTCGATGTACGCGACGACCACGACGGTGCGCAGCGCGGTGACGAAGTACAGGAGCCGTACGCGCTCGACTTCATCGGCGTACTGGCGCAGCTGGGGGCCGGCGCGGTCGCCGGAGATCGGCTCACCGACGTCCGGGTCGACGGAGACGACGACCAGGGCGCGATCCACGGCGTGGATCTCCGCCTCGCTGGTGATGTTCTCCAGCTGCTTCGCGGCGGAGTCTGAGAAGGCGATCCGGGCGCGGCGCAGGCCGCGCTGCGGGGCCATCAGGCGACGGCCGGGCGCTCAGCAGCGAGGCGGGCGAGGTGGGCCTCGCGCAGCTCCTCCCAGGGCGTGCAGTCCTCCACGGCGGGCAGGCCGTTGGTGGCGATGTCCTCCAGGACGGCGGCGAACCGGTCGGCGTCGGCGCGGGTCTTGGCCGCGTACGCGCGCACCGCGTCGGCGGCCGCGGGCTCCAGCTGCTGCCGGGGGGCGGTGTCGGCGGGGGTCGGCTGTTCGCTCATGGAGGGCTCCAGAGGGCAGAACTGGCGTGTCTCACCACGGTATCGCTGGGCGCGGGGGCTCGGGACCACTCCGGGCGCATCCGTCGGTACGAGCGGCGGGCCCGGGGCCCAGCTACCTGATCGTTCCGCGTCGACCAGGGGAAACGCCGGACCCAGGACCCAGTGACCCAGGTTCGGGGGCGTTGCGGGGTCCGGCGATGGGGCGGATCACATCCCCAAGGACGACTCGACTTCGCTGACGATGCCCCGCGCCAGCAGTTCCTCGTAGTGGTGGCCGATGGCGCTGTGCCTCTCCCCTGCGGCCTCCGCGTGCGTGCGTGCAGAGTAGATGTCAGTGCGGCGGTGCGGCGCAGGGTTTCGTCAGTGACGTTCTCGACGGAGGCCGAGGGGCGACGGTACGGGGTCACCGTCGCCCCTCGCACGTCAGCTGGTGCGGGTCGGTTTGGGAAGCAGGAGCATCAGCGCCCACATCGTGATCAGTGTGCCGACGACGTACCAGAGGCTGTTGGTGAAGGCGGTGCTCACGGCGGGGCCGCGGGTACCGGCGCTGATGTGGGTGAAGAAAATGACGGTGGTCAGGGCGGTGCCGAGCGCGATGCCGAGCTGGGTGGCGGTGTTGAAGAGGCCGGAGGCCGATCCTGCGTGGTGGTGGGCGACCTTGCCGAGGGTGAGGTCGGCGAGAGGAGCGCCGATCATCCCGAGGCCGAAGCCGACGGTGAGCATCGGCGCCGGCCCGGTCGCGATCCCGCACAGCAGCGACGCCAGCGTGAACAGGGCGGTACCGGCGATGAAGACCCGCTTGCGCCCGAAGAGGTCACCCAGGCGCCCGCCCGTGATCAGGGCGAGGGCGAAGGTGAGTGTGTAGGCGGCGGGGATCCACTGCACCGCGGCGCTGGTAGCACCGGTGTCCGCCTGGATCGACGGCAGTGCGGTGTGCACGATCGAGCCGTCGAGCGCGTTCATCAGCTCGGCGATCAGCACCACGACCAGGGTGATCGTGGCAGCACGGCCGGCCCCAGCGGGGCGTGGACGGCCGTGGGGATGGGTGTCGGTTGACACGAGGAAGATTCCTGTTCGCGTACAGAAGGAAAAGGGGGCAGGGGCAGGCCTGGACGTGCCCCCGCACGCCTACAGCGCAACAGGGAAAAGCAGGGTGCAACGGGCCCAGGCCATCTGGAACACCGCCGTCGAGGCATACCTCAGAAGCCCGCCATGGCGGACAACCGGAAAGAGCGCCTCAGAACGAGCGGCTACTTGGCCTGGGAGATACGTCATCACCTCGAAACACAGCGCCGGGCCCCGGAACGGGCACCGACGCAATGAGAAGAAGCTTGAAGGTCCCCGGACATCCCCGCAACCGAATAATTCACCCGCCGCTGGCGGGGTCGCCGTCCATGGCGTTCCTCATCGCGTGGTGGGGCTGTCGGACTCGCGGCCAGTGGCGACGGCTTCGTCGTACGCGGCGAAGGTGCGGTGCGGGGTGGAGCGGCCGATGCCGAGGTGCACGGCGATGGCGGTGACCGACTCCTTGGCGTCGCGGCGCCACAGCGCGACGGCGAGCATGTCGCCGCCGACGGTCGCCGTGCTTGCCGTTCGCCGCGTCGGTGTCCAAGCCGACGAGGGTCCGCTCGTGGATGAACTCCCGCTCCACCTCAGCCATCGCGGCGAAGACAACGAAGAGGACCTTGCCCACGCCGTCCGGGTCGTAGGTGCCCGCGAGGGGCCTGTGCGGATCTCCAGGCGGTGGCCGCGCTCTGCCAGGTCCTGCGCGCTGGTGATGAGCTCGACCATGTTGGGCCGAGGCGGTCGAGGCGGTCGAGGCGGTCGAGGCGGTCGAGGCGGTCGAGGCGGTCGAGCATGGTGACGGTGAGGGTGTCGGCCGGGCGGAGGGCGGCGTTGGAAGTGGTCGGGCGGGGCCTGTTGAAGCCGGTGCCCTGGACCACCTGGGTCTTCTCCCGCGACAGCAGGTCGAGGACGAACTTCTCATCGTCGTGGGTCGGATGGACCTTGAGGTCCAGGCGCGGGAAGGCGTACAAGGCGCCCTTGGGCTTGACGCAGGAGACGCCGGGGATCTCGTTGAGCTTCTCCCAGGCCATGTCTCGCTGCTCGTGGAGCCTGCTGCCGGGCAGGACGAGGTCCTTGCTGCTCTGGCGGCCGCTGAGTGCGGCCTGGATGGCGTGCGGGGCTGGGACGTCGGCGCACAGCCGCATGGAAGCGAGGGTGACCAGGTCTTCGAGGTAGTTCTTGGCGTGCTGCCTGGGGCTGGAGACGACGAGCCAGCCGCTGCGGAAACCGGCGACGCGGTAGGCCTCTGACAGGCCGCTGAAGGTCAGGAGAGGACGTCGGGGCGAGGGCCGCGGCGGTGTGGTGGACGGATTCGTCGTAGAGGATCTTGTCGTCGACCTCGTCGGCGAAGACCATGAGGCGTGGCGGCGGGCGAGGTCCAGGATGCCTTCGAGGAGTTCGCGCGGATAGACCGCGCCGGTGGGATTGTTGGGTTGATGATGACGACGGCCTTGGTGCGGTCGGTGATCTTCGCGGCCATGTCGTCGAGGTCGGGAAACCAGTCGGCGGACTCGTCGCGGATGTGGTGCACGGCCTTGCCGCCGGCGAGGTTGGTGACCGCCGTCCACAGCGGGAAGTCCGGGGCCGGAATGAGGACTTCGTCGCCGCCGTCGAGCAGCGCCTGGACCGACATCTGGATGAGCTTGGAGACGCCGTTGCCGAGGAAGACGTCGTCCTCGCCGACATCCGGCAGACCGCGCTCCTGATAATGCGCGGCCACCGCCCGGCGGGCGGACAAGATACCGCGCGAATCGCTGTAGCCATGCGCCGGGGGGAGTGCGGATGATGTCCTGCAGGATCTCCTCGGGTGCCTCGAAGCCGAAGAGCGCGGGATTGCCGGTGTTGAGGCGCAGACGCTGTGGCCTGCCCCCTCCTCCTCGGCGGCGTCGCGGCCGCGGGAGATACCGAAAGCGGCCACAGCCCACCTGACGCGGCGTTGATGCTGAACCACGCGGTCGGCGGCTTCCACAGCGAGCAGCTCGGTCTCCTGCCACCCACTGGGCGCCAGTTCCCACTCCCCCATCGCCATCGCCATCGCCATCGCGTCGAACGCCTCGGTGCGCACCGACCGCTCTCCGGCGGCCCGTGCCTTGGCGTACAGGGAGGGCCAGCGAGCGTCCGCCTCCGGCGCGCACGCGGTCACCAGAGCCGCACTCGTGTCGTCGACGACCCGCAGCGCTTGTTCACTCCACACCGCCGGAGCGGTGCACGTCGCGCCGTACGACCGTCTCTTCCACCTCGAAGCTGCGCACGGCCCCCTCCTCCTCGCTGGTCCGGCCGGGATGCGCGGCAGGGGCCGCCACCACCGCAGCGAGACCCGGCGGGGGCGGCCAAGCCGCCGTTCGGGGCGGCTTGCCCACGCTCGCCTTGGGCTTGCCCAGGGTCGGCCGGTGGAAGGCCCGGCGGGTGGCTTGTTCACGGGGGCCGTGGATACGCCCTCCGATGACGTTGCCGGGCGCGAGCTGGTGCCGGTGCCGGTCTCGCGGCAGACGAAGTGGGGCCGCTTTGAGTGAAATTGCACCTTAATCCGACATGCGTTAACGACAGCTGGACCCCCGGCCCGAGCATGACGGTGCCGTCACCCTCGGCTCCCCAACTGTGCAGGTCACGTCGCGGAGACGGGGCCGGGCGGCAGGTGGACAGTCATGATCAGGTCGCAGGTTTCGGTTCCGGAGCCGCGGTAAGTGTGGGAGGCGTCGCCGTCAAAGGTGGCGGTCTGTCCTGCTTCGACGGCGTGTTCGGTGCCGTCGACAATCAGGGTCATCCGGCCGGAGGTGACACTGACGGTTTCGACGACTCCGGCCTGGTGGGGGTGGCTGGGGTATTCCTCGCCCGGTTGCAGTTTCCAGCGCCAGACCTCGACCGGCGCTGGGCCGGAGGTCGTCAGCATGAGCCGTGCCTCGCTGCCCTGCGTTCCAGCCCACAGGGGCATCACGGCGTCGGCGGTCACGACACGGACGCGGCCTTCGGCCGGGCCTTCCATCAGGGCGGAGACGGAGACGCCGAGGGTGTCGGCCAGCCGAACCAGGGTGGCGAAGTTCGGGTTGCCCTGAGCCTTCTCCAGTCCGACCAAAGCACCCTTGCTGACCTTGGCGCGCCGGCCGAGTTCGTCCAGGGACAGGCCGGCGCGGTTGCGGGCCGTCCTGACGTTGTGTGCGAGCGTCCGCAGAGCTTCCTCTGTCTCGGCCATCTGATCACTCTCCTCGCGAGTGGACCACTTCGATGCACCGTCCGGTCGTTCTGTTGACACATACCGGTCGGTTCATTGTACGGTTTAGTCGTTCTAATGAAAGAGTAAGGGATGTACGTACCGTGATCGCTCTGCTGCTGGCCCTGGGAAGCTCTCTCGCTTACGGATGCGCCGACTTCCTCGGCGGCCTCGGCGCCCGCAAGGCTCATGTACTGCGCACCGTGATGATCGCGGCCCCGGCCTCGCTCGCGGTGGAGCTGCTGCTGTGGCCCTCCCTCGGCGCCTCCTTCAGCGCCGCCACCCTCGGCTGGGGCGCCGCCTCCGGGGTCGCCTCGGCCGCCGCGTTCGCGCTGCTCTACCGCACCCTGGCGATCGGCCCGATGAACGTGCTCTCGCCCGTCACCGCCCTGGTCTCCGCCATGCTCCCCGTGGGCGTGGGCCTGCTCCAGGGCGAGCACCTGGGCATGGCCGGGCTCGTGGGCCTGCCGCTCGCCCTGGCCGCAGTCGTACTGGTCAGCGCCGGACACGGCGCCGGATCGGCCCGCCCGTCCCGTACCGCGCTGCTGCTGGCCCTCGGCGCGGGCGCCGCGATCGCCCTGCAGCTGATCTTCCTGCACCAGGCGCCGTCCGACAGTGGCGTGGCCCCATTGATCGTGGGCCGGACGGTCTCCTCGGCCGTCACCCTGGCCGCCGCAGGGGTGATGTACCGCAAGCTGGGCTCCGAGAAGCCCGCGTACGCGATGGCGGCCGCCGCGGGCGTCCTGGATTCGGTGGCGAACCTGCTGTTCCTGCTCGCCGCACGCAGCGGGGATCTCGCCGTCGTTGCGGTGATCACCGCCCTCTACCCGGCCGGCACCGTGCTGCTCGCCCGCAGTGTGCTCGCGGAACGCATCCACCGCGGCCAGCTCGTCGGCCTGGGCACCGCCGCCGTCGCCGTCAGCCTCCTCGCCCTCACCTGACCACCCCCTCACTACCGCGCACCACTGCAAGGAGACCAGCATGTTCATCCAGCCCTGGGACGCCGACCTGGACGAAGCCGAATGGCAGACCTGGATCGCCGAAGGCCACGACTTCGGCCTCCTGAGCGTCAACGGCCTGCCCGGCCAGGCACCCGTCGCCGTCCCCACCCACTTCACCAGCGACCCCGGCCACCTCCTGATCCACCTCGCCCGCCCCAACCCCGTCTGGAAGGCGATCGAGCACGACCCGAACGTACTGTTCACCGTCTTCGGCGACTACGCCTTCATCCCCGGCCCCTGGCGCGCCAAGCCCGACACCCTGCCCACCGACGGCGTCCCCACCAGCTACTACACCGCCGTCCAGTTCACCAGCCGCGCCCACATCGTCGACGACCCCGAGGCCAAGGCCGAGCTGCTGCGCCGCCAGCTCGCCCACTTCCAGCCGGACGGCGACCACGCCCCCGTCACTGTCGACCAGCCCCCCTACGGGCGGATGCTGCCCGGCATCCGCGGCCTGCGCCTGGAAGTCACCGACGTGCGGGCCAAGTTCAAGTACGACGACCACAAGCCCGTCGAACACCGCACCGCCGTCTCCGAACACCTCGCTGAACGCGGCCAGGACCTCGACCTCCCCGCCGCGCAGCAGCAGCGCCGCCGCCTGGACCGCATCGGCCCCTGGAAGCCCTGATCCCCGCCCACGTACGTACGCACGCACGCACGCAGGAACGGATAACCCCTCCCATGACCGTCTTCCGCATCGCCCCCGCCGTCGCGGACGCCTTCCCTGACACGCTCATCGCCCTGGTCACCGCCACCTGCCTGCGCGGCCGTGAACCCTGGCCCCACACCACCGCCGCCCTGGAGGAACTGGAGCGGCAGCTCGCCGATGGCACCTGGCGGCCCGCTGACGAGACCGACCCCCGCATCGAGGCGTGGCACACCGCCTACCGCTCCTTCGGCACCAACCCCCGCCGCATCCGCCCCAGCGTCGACGCGCTCGGCCGCCGCCTCGCCAAGAAGGGCACCCTGCCGCGCATCAATCCGGCCGTCGACACCTACAACGCCGTCTCCGTCCGCCACGGCCTGCCCGCCGGCGCCTTCGACCTCGACCACGTCACCGGCGACATCGACATCCGTCATGCCGACGGAACCGAGGAGTTCACCCCGCTCGGTGAACCCGACACCATCGAGCACCCCAAGCCCGGCGAGATCATCTACGCCGACACCACAAGCGTCCTCACCCGCCACTGGAACCACCGCGACGCCCACCGCACCCGCGTCACCGAGGACTCCACCCACGTCGTCTTCGTCCTCGAAACCCTCCACGCAACCCGCGACGGCCACCTCCTCAAGACGGCAGCCGAGGAGCTGCGGGGACTGTTCGACCTGCACGCCGCACAGACCGCCATGCACTACCTCAGCCCGGCCCAACCCCAAGCCACCAACTGAAACTCCCCGCTCGTGCACGCCTGCCGAGCACCCACGGCCCCACCGAATAGCCGCACGGTGCGGATGCACCTTCATCAGTAGGACGGCAGTGTGGAGGCGGCCGAGTATCGGGTGCGCGTGTGCGCCCCCGACCACGTACGACCGGTCGACGGCGTCGACTACGACCAAGTCGCCACCGAGCGCCTGCAGCCCTCTCCGCAGGCCGTGGTCCGCAAGGTCCTGCCGCGGCCCGGCGGCCGTTCTGCACGCGCCGGACTGCGAGGAAGCGCCGAAGGAAGCACCGCTCCTCAATCTGGAGGGCGCCCTGGACGCTGCAGAGAGCCCGGCGACGCCCCCTTATCGGGCTCCGGCGGCGTGCTGGTGGGCCCGCGCGAGGGTGGAGTCGACAGAGGCCGGCCAGTCGATGTCGCCTGCCGCGTCCTCTTCACCTGGGTGGCCCGGAGCACGCGGGTGAAGATCCCATCCTTCGCCCAACGACGGAAACACGTGTGCGGGGTGGCCCACGAGCCGTACCGCTCGGGCACGTCTGGCCAGGCCACCCCTGTACGGAACTTCCACAAAATCCCGTTGAGGACCGTCCGGTCGTCCAGCCGCTTGCGGCCCCGCAACGACGTGGGCAGCAGCTGACGGACGAAGTCCCGTTCCGTGTCGAGCAGTTCATGACGGCGTATCACCCCACTGTGATCCACCAGCCGGAATCACATGGACTGCGGACTCTGAGCAGAGGGGCGGGTGACCACGTTGATGTTGAACGTGTGAGCCCCCAGACCGCCCGCGATGCCCATGAAGAGCAGGGCGAAGTGCTCCTGTCCTCGTGCGGTGGTGATGTTGCCGATGTCCAGTTGAGACGACGGGGGCCAGCCGAGGTCGGTGAGCAGCCGGCCGGTGGCCCGTTTGGCTTCGGCGTCGTTGCCGGAGAGGAAGACCGTGCTCGGGCCGACGAGACCGTCCGGGGCGATCATGACGGTGGAGTCCATGGTGCACAGCGTCTTGACGACGGGGGTCAGGGGGAAGGCTTCCTGAATCTGTTCCCCCAGGCTGCTGTTGGGGTGCGAGAGCTCGGTGAAGTCGTCGGAGAGGCCGACCCCGACATCGATCAGCAGGGTGCCGGCCAGGGCCGGTGCCCCGATGGAGTGCAGCAGTTCCACGGAGACGGTCCCCGGAGTGGCGTTGACGAGTACCTCCGCGTGGGCGGCTGTTTCGTTCAGGCTCGCTACGGGGAGACCAAGGTCTGTCCGGTCCTTGGGCTGACGCGAACCGAGGAGCACGTCGTGTCCTGCGGCGCTCCAGCCGTGGGCCAGTGCTCGGGCGACATTGCCGGTGCCAAGTAGTCCTATACGCATGGTGGGACGCTAGCTGTTGTCGGGGGCGCGGCGAATCGGACCGCGGGCCCAGGCAGACCGGCACCAAAGACCTAGTTCTGTGGTCGCTCGCCACTTCGGACTGGGTCACTGAATTAGGCATTCGCCAGACGCTGAAGCGGCCTTCGTCTGATCATGTACTCCGACCAAGGTGCGCTGACCAGGGCGAAGGCCGGCCCGTCGGCAGATACGACCAGCAGGCGCGACCACACCCCAGTGTGCCTCGCAGGCACAGGTACGGGACGTTCGCTGGACAACCACTACTGTTTAGGCATCACTTGAGGCTGGGCGGGGATCTCGGCGCGGTCGGAGGGCGGTTACGGTCTTCGACATCCGGAGCAGCCTCTGCCGTCCCGATCGCAGGCACTTGCCGCGTTGCTGCGGCAATTGGACGCAGATCGCCTCGTACACGGGACGGAAGGCCTCGCGGCGGGCGAGGCGATCCGCTCCGGCCGGGTAGGCCAGGACGGAGACAGGCTCCGCACCCGTGCCCACCGAGGGGGTGAAGAGCCCTTCCGCTATGTCTGCGGCCTGAGTTGCGGTGTCGCTTGTGCTGGTCATGCGAACCATCGTTGCAGGCACCATTGACAGCCACCCCACGCCCCCGCCCAGCAGACGAAATTACGGCCACGACGGAGGACCACGGCCCGCAGCAGAGTTCAGAACGACCCGCCAAGCCTCCATTCCACGGCTCGGGCACTGGCCCGAGGGTGAGGACTCGGGAGGCCTGCCCCCAGACCCCCAGTCCCACCGCCCCCAAGCCGTGAGGTCACCCCGCGAAGCCCCGCGGGGGGTTCTCGTAACCCAGACGGCGCCCGCGTCCGCCCCGGCCGGCCCGCCCGAGACACACTGTGCACGGCCCGCTTGCTGACTATCCGCCTGGCGAGCTGGGCCTTCTCAAGCGTTCGTCTGCAGGTTTCTCACCCCGCGCCGCCAGAGGTCCAGCTCAGTCCGCATCCAGGCGGAGACCGAACTGCTTCGACACCAGCGCACCAGAGCGAGAGTCAGCAGTCAGCATGCTGGAGTCGATCGGCTCGGTGAACTCGTCGAGGTCGTCCCGGACATCGCCGGCGTACGGGTCGAGGAGGTTTCGGCCATCAGGCCCAGGTCGCCGTCGTACCCGACGAGGACGCCGAACATGTCGCGGGTCTCGAAGGAGCCGATACGGACAAACTCGAAGTCGCCGACGCGCTCGATCGTTCCGCGACCTTCGTGGGCGTAGATGTCGGCGGAGACGTTCCAGAAGCGGGGCCTTCGTCTTCGTCGCTGTACCAGTCCTCGTGGTGGGTGTAGGTGAGCCGACCATGTTCAGCGGTGCCGGCATCGTACGGACGCCGGGCCCGACGGCGGCTTCGGTCGAGGTCACACGGACTCCGGTGATGTAGCGAGGGAGACGGTGCGGACAGCGATCTGCGGGAAGGCCGGCGTGCCCGTGGGGACAGCCTGCCTTTCCCGGGCGGCTCGTGCGTCGAGTTGTGCCAGATTCCCTCGACTGGTGCGCCAGGGTGCCTGATGTGCCCGACCCCTGTTTGTGCGTTTCAGGACTTGGGTGCCCCGGCTGGTGGACATCACGGCCAAGCAGGCATGCCGGTCGGTGCAACTGCGCCACAGTGACCGGGCAGGCGACGGTGTGGAGGGCTGGGGCAATCGTGTGATGTGAGCGGAGACTTCCGGTACTGCAGGAGCAGGACGTGGTGCGCGCCGGGGTGGACATCGGGCCGCTCGGGGAGACCACCGTGGCGTTGGGACGTGCTGGCGGCGGCAAGTGGCATGGGCCCGCGCAGGCGCCGGGGTGGCGGGCGCATTGCCTCTACGCGGAGCATCTGACGGGGAGCCCCATGGTGCTGCTCGATGTCGGGGAACAGGTGTGCCGCCACTGTGCCGGTGTGGTGGATGTAGCACCGGGCGAGGAGGCGTTGTGGCGCGCGTCGGCCGAGATGGTCGCGGCCGATCAACAAGTGCGGAAGCTGGAGGAGGTCAAGCCGGGTCCGCGGTCCTGGAGTGGCTACGCGCAGGTGCTGTGGTACGCCGCCCGGCACCGCGACGCGGCCATCCGGGAGCGGCTGGAGGCGTACTCGGGGACCAAGTGTTCGGTCCTGCCGCGCGGCAGATGGTGCAGGCGTGGGCAGGGGTGTTGCGGCGGTCGGAGGCGGCGCCGGCCACCTGGCGGACAAAGGCTCCTGCAGCGATCGAGGCCACCTCGGTCAGTGGGGCGTGCGACGCGGTGGCCACCGACGGGCAGGTGCGCCGGCAGGGCCTGCAGTTGGCGGCCGCGGTGGAGCTGTCCCGGTGGGCGGAGCCGTTCGATGCGTGGGCGGCGATTCGGCGGGCCTGGAGCACCGTCCGGGACCAGGGCGGTGGGGCGGCACAGGCGCGTACGGCGGCCCTGCGGGCACTGGAAGCCCAGTGGGATGGGGTGCGGGTGTGTGATGCGACGGCGCTGCCGGAGCCGGCCATCGTGGCGGCCGGGGATTTCTCCTCGCCCGCACGGTGGGCGGATGCGGAGTTCCAGCACCAGTGGCAGCGATACGTCGTGGACTGCTGCGACAGGCTGGAGGAAGCGCTTGAGGCGTCAGCCGCCGGCGGGGATGCCAGGCAGCAGTAGCTGCTGGTGACCGGCAGGCCGCTGACCCGGGAGCGGGATGCGGAGCTGGCCTACCTGGCCCAGTACGAGCAGCACAGTCCCGTCGTGCCGTTCGGCGCGCGCCGGCGCAGCTACAGGACCTTCCCCCGGGCTCCAGCCCCGTCGCGCAGGACGTCCTGGACCTCCTGCGCGGCCGCCTACTCCTACTTGGCCGCGGACGCCGAACAGGACGGTACGGGCGCGCAGCCCACGCCCCTGGTGCCCAAAGCCCGCGAGGCGCGGCGCAGCGCCCGGCGTTCGGCGCGGGCCGGGGCGCAGAGCGAACCGGGTTCGATCGACATCCACAACGCCCTGGTCGTCGGCAAGTACAGCTGAGTACCCGACGACGACCAGGGCGGTAGCGCGGCTGGGGAGATGGAATCGCTGCCCATCCACTGGCTGAAGGGCTGGACCCTGTGCCTGGACGTCGAGTGCGGGCCCCGGCCCGAGGCGGTGCTGCACCGCTTGTACGGCACGGTGACGTACTTCGACCCTGACACCGGCCGCTTGGGGTTCTCCCCCACCGGGGATCACCCGCCCATGGCCGTTCCGGTCCACCGGGTCGTCGCGCTCACCGGCAACCGGCAGCGGCGCCGCCCCGGTCAGGTACCCACCCACGAACCGTACGACGCCCACGACCCGATGACCTGACCCCAGGGCAAGGGAGTTGGCCCGGGAGGACTGATTCACCGGGGCGTCCGGATCCTGGTGATTAGAGCCCTTCGCTCGCCATGCTGGCCGGCCTCTTGCGGAGCGAACAACTGGAAGCACCAGCTCTCTTCGACCAGGGCTTGAAGGAGCTCGGGCTCCTCTTCCAACCGCCAGCCGGCCCCCTGGCCGCGAAGTGGGCCATGGCCTACTGGATCGCTGGACAGAGCGTGGACGGATCTCTCGATCCCGCTACCGGCACCCATCTCATCTGGGCCGAAGTCGCCCATGACCCTCAACTATCCAAAAGACCTGCAGCCACTCGTCTCGAGCGCGCTCATCCTGGATGACTGAACAAAGAAGTTATCGACGCAGCTGAACAACTCCTGAGCAAGCAGCAGCCGAGAGAGCGCAAGGAGAGACTGCCGGTCCATGCGCCGTGAACCAGCCCATCCGCTCGGCAGCAGTCGTCACACTCCGTACGCGAGTTACGGAAGTTGACCCAGAAGCCGTTCTCATGGACGTACCACCCTGCTGCGGGGGGCGTCGGCGTCAGATGTGCAGTGCGGCGCGCCGGTCTGCGTGCTGCAGTTCGCGCAGCACGCTCACCAGTTGAGGCTCCGGAGCCAGAGCATGGTGGAGCCTTCTTTAGGGCGCGCACATGGCTGGGATCGACCACCACCCCCCGGGACCTGACCAGCTTCGCCGCGGCGTTCAGCTCGGCCAGCAGCACTTCATGCAGCCGCTGCCACACCCCGGCCTCGTTCCAGTCCCGCAGCCGGCGCCGGCCCGGGCATCCGGAGCCGAACACAGGACTGTAACTCGGCTCCCTTGGGCCGAGACTCAACAGATAGCGTGCAGCTCTATGGATGATGTGAAGATCGTTGTTGAGCGGCGGTACGCTCCGGACCCGATCGACTACGACCGCCTCGTCTCGCTGGTCGAGTCCACCGGCGAACGCGTCGTGCTCACCGAGGCCGACGTGCCGATGAGTGTGTTGTTCCCGGCGGGCGTGGTGGCCGAGCTGGAGCACTGGGCCCGCGCCGACTACCCCGCCCCCGCACCGATACCGCAGGAAGAGGAGGAGGACGCGAACGAGACGACGTGGGACGTCGGCCGGCTACGGGTCGAGCCGTTAGCCAACCCGCAGGAGTACGGACCGTACACCCGGTACGTGCGCGCCGATGGCAGGCGCGTGAGCTTCGCCCGGGGCAGGATGGTGGTGGCCGTACAGCTGACCGCCGACGAGGCGGCGTGGCTGGAGGACAAATCAATGCACACGCGCCAGGGTTTCATGGACCCCAAGCAGGCAGCGGCATTCCGAGAGTTCCTGGCCCGACAGCCCCCGGTCGGCGACCAGTGACTTCGAGACGGAGACGAGGGGCCGCAAGCTCACGCAGCTTGCGGCCGACGGCCACGAGCAACCGAGCGCCACGAGGTCGGATCAAGGCGTTCGGCAACCTGTCGCCGACCGATTAGGGCCGACTCCGCTTAGCGGAAACTGTCCCCCCACGCCAGAGCCAGCCACACAGCGTGGTCGAACCTCCGACACGCCGGGCGATCGCACCGACGACTAGGGGCAGCCGGTCAGGCTGCCATCTTGATAATCGCTGGTCAACTGGGCTGGCGTGACGTTCGTTCGGGGTGCTCGTGCAGGTCGTGGGCGACAGTCTGCGGTGTAGATCATCTGGCAGGGCGGTTTCGCCGGTTTCTGCCTGCCGCTGCCGGTAGGGCTCCTACGATCCGGGGCATGGTGGACCCCGAGACGCTGGAACGGATCACCGCGCGGCGCGCGGAGTTGGACGGGCTGGAGGAACGGCTGGTCAAGCAGTTGGAGGAGGTGCGGGCCGAGCGGGGCGAACTGGCCGTCGCGATCCGGGTCCTTGAGCGGATGAGCGAGCGGATCACCGAGGAGAGTGCTGCGGCCGCGCCGGTATCTGCACAGCTGGGCGGCCGGGCGGTGCTGATGATCCCGCACCGAGAGCCGGGTGTGGAGGAGACGGCGCTTCCGCCGGAGTACCAGCGCATTCTCTCCGTCGTACGGAAGGCCGGCGGACCGGTCATGGTCCGGCAGGTCGGCGAGGAGCTGGGGCTGGACACCGGGGTACGGGGCAAGCTGGAGCCGCTGCGCGGGAAACTGAGCAAGCTGGCCGACCGCGGCTGGCGGCACAAACAACCCGACGGGAAGTTCGCCTCCCGCCTGTGACCGCCCGCACCACCGGTAACGGCCCGTTGGCGGGGGCGTAACCGAGGTGCCCCCCCGGCGGCCGTTGGAATGGGGTGAAGAACGCCAAAGAGCACGCCGAGGACACCGTCTCCCTTGTCTACCAGTGCCGGTGCGGACCTGCTGCCGTGGGTGAAGACCCCCGGCAACTCCGATGGCGCGAATGCGGCATCGCTCCCACGGTCCCGGCGGGCGAGTTCGGCCCCGAACTCGCGATCCGCTTGATCGACGGCACCTGAGCCACATCACGTGCCCGGCCGCCCCGTTGGCGCGCCTTGCCAACGGGGCGGGGGGAGGGCTTCAACATCGGCCGCAGGGGCGGATTCCTCTGCCTACGAGGGCGATCCGGTTCGGGACCGGCGTGCCCGGATCTTTGACGCCGCATCGCGGAGCAGGCCGGGTGTCAGCCGGCGGTGGACGGCGGAAGACGGTGTCCAGATGATCCGGCCGAGGAGCCGGTCATAGCGCAGGACCGTAACCAAGGACACCCGCCCATCGGCTACCCGGACGACGAGGTTGCCGCTGAGAAACCACGAAGCCGCCTCGAGCCTGACCCAGTCTTCGCCACGTTCGGCGAGCCGCCAGCCGGCCACGGTGTCCGGCGATCGCCCCCGGCTGAGCCGCAGACCGAGCAGGCCACGCCAGATCACTCGCCCCGGGAGGCTGGGCACGTCGCCGAACATCGCCCGGGCCCACTCCTCCGGGCTCGCCTCAGCGTCCGTGGCGAGGGTGAACATGTCGACATAGTCGGCGTCGGGCAAGGAACTGAGGTTGAGCACCGACGCCGGGACATTGTTCTTCCCCACGGCACTTTCGATGGTTTCCGGGCTGCCGCCGCCTTCCTCGTCTGGGCCCCCGCGCTCCTGCCACGCGCGTTCCCATTGCCGGGTCAGTGCCGGGTAGACGATGAGATACCGGAACGGCGCGACGGCGGCCATGTACAGCCGGCCGATCAGGCCGTTGGGCTTCACGAGGACCGCCATGCGCAGCTCGTGCTCGCCGCTCGCGGTCGGCACCCATCCGAGGTGCATGATCGTGTGAACGGTTTTGTTCGCCAGTTCGCGGGCGCACTCGTTGTCGAGCCCGTACACCGGGGTGAACGGGCCGTATTCAGAGCCACTCGGGACCTCGCGGAGGTCACGCGGCAGGCGGTCGCGCAGCGACGGAACCCGCGCCGCGATACCCCCTTCGCGCTTGTCCAGGCCAAAGAGGGCACCGAGCTTCCAGCGCACCGCGAAGAGGAACCGGACCAGTGGGGACTGGCTCGCGGGTCCGTCGGCCGCCTCGAGCGCGGCGAGCATCATGGAGAAGTCATCGGGTCCGGCGCCAGGTGTGCGGTAGGCCCACACATCCTCCAGCCGGAAGTCTCGGGTGAGCTCGTGGATCCGCCACGGCTGATCGGTGTGGGCTGCTTCTGGGAGCCTCATTGCCACTACCGCCTTCCCTGTCGTGAGACATATACGGGTGCGTATAAGCAAGCCTAGTAGAGTTATACGGCACCGTATATTTCTGGAGAAGTGAGGTGGGACACGTCGTGGGCGCTATTCGCACGCCGCGTGGCAGGTGGGTCGAGGAAGGGCTGCAGGCACTGGCCGACGGCGGCCCGGAGGCCGTCCGCATCGAGACGCTGGCGAAGCGGATCGGCGTGACGAAGGGCGGTTTCTACGGGTATTTCGCCGACCGTGGCGCGCTGCTCGAGGCGATGCTGGACGCCTGGGAGCGGGAGAGTGTCGATGAAGTGCTCGACCGCGTCGAGCGCGAGGGCGGCGACCCCAAAACCAAGATCCAGCGGGCGGGCGCACTCACGTTCTCCAACGACCGTCTGCTGCCCATCGATCTGGCGATCCGCGACTGGGCCCGGCGCGATGAGGCGGTCGCCGAGCGCTTGCGAAGGGTCGACAACGGGCGCATGGCGCTGCTGCGCCAGATGATCGGCACCTTCTGCTCCGACGCAGATGAGGTCGAGGCCCGCAGCCTGCTCGCCTTCTGCGTGGCAATTGGTGAGAACTTCCTCGCCGCCGACCACGGCGAGCGCACCCGCGCCGAGGTTCTCGCCCGCGCCGCCGACCTGCTGCTCAACCGGCCCGCACCAGGTCGCGCGTGAAGCGCGAGGAGCCCAGCCCACGGGAAGCGTGGCCTCGGTTCCTTCGGAGCGGTTTGAGGAACCGAGCGGCTCAGCAGACCTCCATCCCGTACCAGGACAGCGCGGTGGGCGGCTGTCTGCCGTGCAGATCGTCTGTCAGGCGGTTCGGCGGTTTCTGCCCCTCGCCGTCGATGTGCCTTCTACGATCCGACGCATGGTGGACCCCGAGGTGTCGGAGCGAATCGCCGCGCGCCGCGCTGAACTGGACGGACTCGAAGAACAGCTGGTCAAGCAGTTGGCGGAGGTGCGGGCCGAGCCGGACGAACTCGCCGTCGCCGAACGGGTTCTGCAGCGGATGAGCGAGCAGATAGTCGAGGAGCGTGCCCCGGCTGCGCCGGTGACGGCATCGGTGGGCGGCCAGACGGTGCGCATGGTCCCGCACCGTGCGTCGGGCGTGGAGGAGACCGCGCTTCCGCCGGAGTACCAGCGCATCCTCTCCGTCGTACGGCAGGCCGCCGGGCCCGTCATGACCCGGCAGGTCGGCGAGGAGCTGGGGCTGGACACCGGCGTGCGGGGCAAGCTGGAGCCACTGCGTGGAAAGCTGAGCAAGCTGGTGGGCCGCGGCTGTCTGTGGAAACTGCCCGACGGCCGGTTCACCACCCGCCTGTGACTTCCGGCGGCGGTGCGGCGCGGGCGTAACCGAGGTGCCCCCGGCGGCCGTTGGAATTGTGTGAAGACACCAAAGAACACGCCGAGACACCGTCTCCCTTGTTTACCAGTGCCGCCTGCCGCTGTCGACGCGCACCCTCAACTACCTCGCTGACCTGCTGTGACGCCATCTCAAGGCGATACGATCGCGCTGGTGGGCCTTACCGCCCGGGAAGATCGGGGTGATCGTCCTGGCCGTGCTGCTGCACGACCAGCGCGTGGCCGACATGGCCGGCGGCAACGACATCTCCGCCACCACCATCCGCCGCAGGCGGGACGAGGTCATCGGTCTGCTCGCCGCGAAGGTCCCGCGCCTGGACCGCACCCTCAAGAAGATCGCGGGGCGCGGCGGCGAGGTCGTCCTGACCGACGGCACCCTCATCCCCACGCAGCGCCGCACCGGCCAAGCGAACCAGGCCGAACTACTCCGGCAAGCACCACCGCCACGGCCTTCACTTCCTCGCCCCGACCGACGACAACGGCCGCCTGATCCGGACGCCTCCGCGCAGACCGGCGACGAAGCCCAGGCGCGGACGCAACGCTCTCCAGGGGATCTTCAAGGTGCCAAAGGCGCCAGGAACGGATGCGGCCGGCCGCGTCGTACGCGTCCGTGCGGCCGGCGTCGATGTCCCGGCAGAGGTCGATCAGCGCCCCCTACGGGGCGTCGATGGCCTTCCCCCGTCGCGTCCATGTACGCCGCGACCTTGGCGGCCCCGTACAGGGCGTTGCGGGCCGGGAGGGGTCGGAGGTGGACGACGGCGTGCAGGAGAGCTGCGGCGCGCCAGGAGTTGTCGACGCTGGTGCCGACGCGGGGGTGTTGACGCGGTGGCGGCAATGGCGGCGATGGCGGCGACGTGTGGGTGCGTGGGCAGTACGTCCGCCTGGCGCTCGAGCAGCCAGCGGATGTCGATGCAGCGCTCCACGGTTCAGGCGACCCGTCCGCCTGCGTCCAGCCGGTCGGGGGCGTCGTCGGGGAAATCGGTGCCGGTCTGGTTGATCACCCGCTGTGTGCGGCGGCCAGGCAGTCCAGTCCGCGGGGACGAGCGCGGGACGTTAGGGGGGTACTCATGAGTACTGTTCCATTGCACCATGTTCCGCAGTCCGCAGTCCGCAGTCCGCAGGTGATGAACAGAGAACGCGGCCCGCTGGACCACCGCCCGGAGACCAAGGGCTCATGTCGAGGGCGAACCGCAGGTCCGGGTCGCCGGATGGCACCGTTCGCGTGGATGAGCAGCATGCGTGACGTAGACGCTCCGCGGCCATAGAGGATTCCGGCAGCTGCGGCAGGTATGAGGGCAGGGGTGACACTAGCCAGTGACTCTTTGCACCTTGAGTCGGCGTTCGCCACCACGGTGCTGGTGCTTGCCGCGTTCATCACCTGGGGCTGCGCGCGTGCGCTCAGGCCGCTCCCGGCCGGTTTGGCAGGCGTATCTGGTGGGTGGGCTGACATGTTTGTGGCTCGCTCGGGCGACGGGTAGTGGGGACCACCGGTTCGTCCTCGGCGCTCTCGGCACCGTCGAGACGGTGGTCGGGCTGGTTTTTACGCAGCGTTCCGCGCCTCCTCGCCAGGCTCCATTTCGCCGAGGGCAGGCGGATCTTCTACGAAGATGCCAATGGCTGCCAGTTCAGCCATGAGTTCCTCGTCGATCTCTCACACTGTCGACGAGGGCCAGAATCCTTCCCCCTCGTCGCCGAACAGCGCGACGCCTCGGGGAAACGCAACTCCAGAGGTGCCAAGCACCTATCCCGCAGTCGGCGGCACTCCCGGCAGGGCCGCTGGCCGCCCTCGCCAGGTCGAACGTCACTGGTCGCCGGAGCGGCGGGGTGCTGTCATGGGTAGGGAGACTGCATTAGACGAGCCGGCAGGGCCGCGGAGGCCGGCGCCGCGCGTTGTCCGCCCGGGCGGTCCGCCCTCGGCCGCCCCGTCGCAAAACGGAGGAGGCCAGTGCCATGCTGCACCGCCGCACGGTCGGTGACGTGATGACCGAGGAGGTCGTCACCCTCCGCCCCGACACCCCGTTCCAGGAGGTCGCCGCCCTGCTGGACGCGAACGACATCGCCTCGGCCCCGGTCGTCGACGACGACGGCGCCCCCCTCGGCATCGTGTCCGCGACCGACGTGCTGCGGCACGAGACCGGCATGCCCGACCCGCAGGGACAGGACGGGAACGACGAGCACGCCTGGGGCAAGGTCCGGGCCCGGACCGCGGACGCGCTCATGAGCCGCCCTGTCTTCACCGCCCGCTCCGACTGGACGATCCCCCGGGCCGCGCGGGAACTCCGCAGGCGGCACGTCAAGCAGCTGCCGGTGGTCGGCGACGACGGGCTCCTCACCGGCATCGTCAGCCGCAGTGACCTCCTCGACGCATTCATCCGCTCCGACACCGAGATCCGCGGCGAGGTCGAGCAGGACGTCCTGGGGCGCATCCTCGGCCTGAGCGAAGGCACCGTCGCAGTCGAGGTCCGGGACGGGGCCGTCACCCTGCGGGGTCACGTCCCGGAACCGCGTCTCGTCCCCGTGGTCGTGGGCCTCTGCCAGGGCATTGACGGTGTCGTCGCCGTGGACGCCCACCTCACCGCCGCCCGGGCGGGCTAAGTCGGGGCAACCCTGCGCGCCAAGTCCCCGAGCGGTAAGTCCGCCACCCGAAGCACTGACCTCGCCGTTTCGGTTGAGATGAGGCCGGAAGCAGGGAGGAAACACGAAAGTGCCTTCTGAGCTGGGACGATGAACCTTGTCGAGGGGTTCTGTCGGTCCAAGCGGAAGGCACTTTCTGCGCGCAGGGTATCGAGAACACGAGCTGCGCGATCGACTCGATCCTCCGGCGGGCATAGGGTGCGGCGGCGCGGGCACCCTCGCATAGGCTGCCGTCTCATCCGACGCACCGCGACGAGGATCAGCCCATGCGCAGCAGCACCAGGATCCGCCTGATCGAGCCCACCGACGCCGCCCCGATCGCCGCGCATCGGGTGCGGGACTTCGAGGCTTTCCGGCCGTGGGAACCGGCCCAGCCGGCCGACTTCTTCACCCCGGAGGGCCAGGCGGAGCGGATCGACAGCCTGCTGGCCGGATACCGGGCCGGCGCGGTCTGGCCGGGCGTGGTGCTCGCCGACGACCAGGTGATCGGGCAGGTCACCGTCGGAGGCATCCTGCCGCAGCCGCACCTGCGCCGCGGCTCCGTCGGATACTGGATCGCCAGCGTCGCCCAGAATCAAGGGCACGCCGGGCACGCCGTCGGGCTTGCACTCCGGGTGATGACGGACGAACTCGGGTTGCACCGCGCCGAGGCGTCCACCAATCTGGAGAATCTGCCGTCGCAGCGGGTGCTACGCCGCAACGGGTTCAGCCCGTACGGCGTCGCGCACTCCTCGATCTTTCTCGACGGGAGCTGGCGGGACGGGCTGCTGTGGGAGCGGATCCTCGGCGACTAAACGAAAAGCTGGAAAACCGACCGCATGGCAGAAGGGCCCGGATCCACTAGGAACCAGGCCCTTCTGAGCAGTAGCGGGGACAGGATTTGAACCTGCGACCTCTGGATTATGAGCCCAGCGAGCTACCGAACTGCTCCACCCCGCGTCGGTAAACACCACCATACGGCACCGCTGGCCCGGCAATGGCTCCCTGCCACCGGACGGCGTGAGGAACGGGCGCTGCTCGGCTGTCCCCGGGCACCCAGTCGGCCGATTTCGCGAACTCCAATGCGCAGGTTGGGTCGCGCTATCTCGGCTGGGTGCAGAGGAAGCACCCCTCCCAGTGAGGGAGCGCGCTCAAGATCCGGTGTCGTGTGCAGCAGGCCAGAGCTCGTTCGTCTAGGCCGGGGAAGACTCCGGTGCCATGAAAAGCGTCGGCGGGCACGAATGACTCGACCATGTCCTTGAACTGGCGCAGGTAATTCTGAGCGAAGGGAGGTTCGTAATCCAGCTCGCTCCAGCGGTGGCGGCTCATCGCAAGCGTGGTGGCGCACAGCACGAAGTCCCTTGAACGGGATCGTTCCTGTGGCGTCGTGCCCCAGTCGATGTCTTCCAGGTTGAATCCGACGGCTCCTCGTCCCATGATGCTCTGATCCTGCAGCGTCAGGAGAGCCGCGAAGCGGCAGTCCCATACGTCTTCGACAAGGTCAGAGACCGCCAGCATCAGCACGTCGATGAACACCTCCGTGCCGCCGTTGGAGAGATACAGACTCTGTTGCCCAGCACCAAATGTGTTTCCCACCGCGCCACGGTACGACGCCTTGGTTCTCCGCGGCTCGGTTTAACGAGGGACGGACGCTCCCTGACAGCCGTCGGCACGCGTCGGCTCGGCCGATACCTCCTGCGAGCAGGAGCGCCAGGCACGCCCCGCCCCGTCCCGGGAAGTGCACAGTTCAAATCCCTAAGACCGTGTCCTATGTGGTGAGGCGGTGGTTGGGCTGTTCATGGGGCGGGGTACGTGGAGTTGGATTGTTCCGGACGGGCTGTGGGAGATCGCCGAGCCGCTGATCCCGCCCTCGAAGGTGCGGCCGCAGGGCGGCGGAACGCAAGACACGCCTGATGAGACGCTGTTCGCCGCGATCATCTACGTACTGGTCAGCGGGTGCGCGTGGCGGGCCCTGCCGCCGTGTTTCGGCATATCGAAGTCGACCGCGCATCGCCGGTTCGTGATCTGGTCACGGGCGGGAGTGTGGGGACGGTTGCACGAGGAGATCCTGCACCGGCTCGACGACGCCGGCCTGCTTGATCTTTCGCGCGCCGTGCTCGACTCCGCCCACGTGAGGGCCAAAAAGGGGGCGAACACACAGGTCCGAGCCCCGTGGACCGGGGCAAGTCGGGTTCCAAGATGCACGTCCTGTAGGACGCGAACGGACTGCCCCTCCTCGTTGGCGTCTCCGCAGCCAACGTCCACGACAGCCTCGCACTGAAGCCCATGGTCGCCGGCCACCAAACGAGACACGACCCCCACCGCGGCCGCCACTTCAAGCCCCAACGCCTGCACGCTGACAAGGCGTACGACGTTCCTCACCTGCGGAGATGGTTACGCGGCAAACGCATCGGCGTCCGCATCGCCGCGCAAGGGCGTCGAGTGCAGCGAACGATTAGGGCGCCGACGGTGGGTCATCGAGCGCACCATCTCCTGGCTGACCGGCTACCGCCGACTCAACCACCGCTACGAACGCCACCCCCGCAATTACCTGGCCTTTCTCGGCCTCGCCGCCGCCCTCTGCTGCTACAAACGACTCGTCCGCCTCACCACATAGGACACGGTCTAAGCCCTCACTCGCTATCGTGACGCTCAGTTACGAAAAATTACGCCTCAGCCGGCGAGTCCTGCCATGTAGAGCGCTCAGTCACAACACCGATGTAACGGAGCGCTCTCCCGTCCGGCCAAGTGGGCGCTCAGTCGGCGGCCGGGGCGGAGAGCTTACTTAGAGGTCGTCTCCCTTGGTGTAGGGCGGGAGGATGAGGGCGCTGGCGATGCCGACGAAGGCCAGGAAGTGCTCGGCTCTGCGCTCGTAGCACCTGCACAGGCGGCGGCAGCCATTGAGCCAGCACATGGTGCGCTCGACCACCCAGTGTCGGTCGGCGAACAGGGCCCACGGCCCACGCGGGACAAACATCGCCGTCCTGGCCTTCGGCCGTCCCTGTCGGCTCTGCGGCCCGCCCTTGACCGTCGGGCGGCAGCCTAGCCCTTCGGGCCCGGCTTCCAGTCCTGGACGAGGAGCCCGAGCAGCACCTCGTCCAGGAACTCGCCCATCACCCAGGCCGAGGAGCGCAGCACGCCTTCGCGTACGAAGCCGTTGCGCTCGGCGGAGCGCAGCATCGCGGCGTTGTCCGACAGCGTCTCGATCTGCAGCCGCTGCAGGCCGCGCACGACGAAACCGTAATGGCACAGCACCGCGACCACGTCGGTGCCGTAGCCCTTGCCGCGGGAGGACGGCAGCAACCCGAGCCCGATGTGCGCGGACCGGTTGGAGTTGTCGATGTTCCACAGCACCGCAGTGCCGACCAGCGTGCCGCCGTCCCGCTCCACCACAGAGAACGGGACGTGCCGTTGCTCCTTGTCGTCCACCACGAGCTGCGAGTCCTTCAAGCCGGGCGTGATCGGCCGCCACGGCCGACCTTCGGACCGCGAGGCGTGGACCACGTCGTCGTAGACCTGCCCGAGGGGTTCGGGTTGTGGAAGGGCGTTCACAACCGGCTGCGGAAGTGGGCGGCCGACGGGACTTGGGAACGCGTCCTGGCAGCCCTGCTCGCCCAGGCCGACGCCGAAGGCGACATCGACTGGGTCGTTTCGGTCGACTCCACTATCGTCCGGGCTCACCAACACGCCGCCGGGGCCCGCCAAAAAGGGGCCCTGGTCGGCGAGCCGGACGACCATGCCCTTGGACGCCCACGCGGCGGACTGACCACCAAGATCCCTCTCGCCGCCGACAGCCGCTGCCTGCCTCTGGCCTTCGTCATCAGCCCAGGCCAGGCCGGCAACGCACCTGCGTTCCCGCAGGTCATAGCCCGCATCCGGGTGCCACGAGGCACAGGACGGCCCAGGACCACACCGGACATGGTCCTCGCGGACAGACCTACTCGTCCCGTGCGATCCGCACTCACCTGCGGCGTCGCGGAATCCAGGCCGTGATCCCGCAGCCCGCCGACCAAGCCGCGAACCGCAAGCGGCTGGGCAGCCGCGGCGGCAGACCACCGGCCTTCGACCGAGAGGCCTACAAACGCCGCAACACGGTCGAACGATGCATCGACAAGCTCAAACAATGGCGCGGCCTAGCCACCCGTTACGACAAGACCGCCACCATCTACCTCGCCGGACTCCACCTCGCCGCCATCTTCATCTGGTCAGCATGGTGATCCGAAAGAAACGCCCTGGTGGGAACCCTCCAAGCCCGGCTAGACATCGTTGTGCCGGTCAAGATCACCGTGTTCATCCGCACAGCCGCAGACTTGCAGGACGGGGTGGCCGAGGCGGCCGCCGCGTCCTTGTCCGTGACGACACCTGGGGCACCACACCGTGAGCGAACGCGTCATTGCGCCCAAGAGCCGGGGCTTCCTGTTCCTCGACTCCCATCCTGGCGGCTGCCGACAGCTGGTGGACGAGATGTGGCGGGCCGTCCCGGCCCCGGTCAACGCCGGGGGCGAAGGGCCGGTGGCTCTGGTCATCGGCTCGTCCGCCGGGTATGGCCTGGCCGCTACGATCGCAGGCCTGGCCCGTGTCGGTATCCGTGGCATCGGCGTGTGCTTCGAGAAGGCGCCCGCGCGGCGCACCGGCACGGCGGGCTGGTATCGCACCGCCGCCACCGCCCGGCTCGCCCAACAGCACGGGCGGGACATGGTCTTCCTCAATGGCGATGCGTTCAGCGACACGGTGAAGGAGCAAGTTGCCGACCTCCTCGCCGAGCGGTTCGGGGGACGACTCGACTTCCTGATCTACTCGGTGGCCGCGCCTCGCCGCACCGACCCGGACACCGGCAAGGTGTATGCCTCGGCCCTCAAGCCGATCGGCTCGCCGTACACCACCAAGACCCTCGTCTTCGACGAGGACGGTTCCCCGGAGGTGAGGGAGGTCACCACCGCGCCGGCCGAGGGCGACGACATCGAGCAGACCGTGGCGGTGATGGGCGGCACCGACTGGGAACGGTGGATCACGTTCCTGGCCGACCGGTCCCTGCTCGCCGACGGCTTCGCCACCGCCGCCCTGTCCTACATCGGCTCGCCGCTCACCGCGGCGATCTACCGGCAGGGCACCATCGGCGTCGCAAAGTCCCATCTGGAAGCCACCGCACGCACGTTGGACGAGCGCCTCGGCAAGACTCTGGGCGGCCGGGCCGTGACCTCGGTCAACGCCGCTGCCGTCACCCAGTCCTCCACCGCCATCCCCGGCATCGCCCTGTACGTCGGGCTGCTGCGCGGCGTCCTCGGCGACGCCATGGTGGCCCCGATCGGTCAACTGGTGGAGTTGTGGGACCAGCTGACCGGCGCCCGCCCCCTCGACCTCGACGACGAGGGCCGGGTCCGCCTCGACACCTGGGAACTCGACCCCGCCGTGCAGAACGCCGTCGCCGAATGCTGGAGCACCGCCACCAGCGACACCGTCACCGAACTCGCCGACCTCGACTGGTTCAGCGCCGAAGTCCGCCGCCTCTACGGCTCCTCTGTCCCCGGCGTCGACTACACCGCCGCCGTCGAAACCGACGTCCCCTGGCCCACTCTCACCATCTGACCCTGCGAAGCGGGGACCGAGCGGTGGACGCAGCGCTGGAGCTTCTTGCCGGTGAGCTCGGCGAACCACCGCTCGACCGGGTTCAGCCAGGACGAGCCGGCCGGGGTGAAGTGCAGGTGGAGGGGGAGTGGCCAGCAGCCACCTCCGGACCGGCTCGGTCCGGCTGCTGTCGGTTTGGTCGTGCGAACTGACGGATGCGGCAGGGTGGTCGTGCCGGCGGGGCGGGGTGCGGGCAAAGAGCGTACCGATGCGCAAGCCCGGCGGAGAGCCTCGCTGAAGCCCTTGAGCGTTTTCTAGCGGGCCCGGCTGCGCTTGACCGGATGGACGGTGCTTTTCATGGCGGCTGGCCGGCTTGCCGAGGGCGTGCTGGCGCGTGAAGCATGTGCGCCGCTGCTGGTTCGGCAGCCGGACAGTGAACTGGCGTGCCTCACCTGTCGGTCCCTGCACGGTGATGAGAGCGAGGTCGCCCTTCCGCTGTCCTTGTCGTCTCCCTGGTTTGCGGGGCAGGACGGGCAGACATGCCGGGCTCTTTCCCGTTACGCGGTGGGTTCGCGCTTCGGCCTGGCGCCGTCCGCCGCCCAGGCCGCTGTTCATGCTCTGCTGGAGACGATCGAGCGTGACGCAGCCACCACACGTGTTCGAACCCCGTGCTCTGCCGGATGACCTGGCCGCACTGCACGCCTGGGCGGAGCAGGAAGCAGGGGCCCGGGTCCATCTCGTTGACGCCACCTGCGACCTGGGTGTCCACAGCGTCCTCGCCTACAGTCCGCCCAGCGGCTCACGCTCCTACTTGCGCGGGCCGCCGTACTCCAGCCGTACAACACCGTGGAAGGTGCGCTCACCGAGATCCTGGTGTCGACCGCGGCCCGCCGCCATGCCCCGGCGGGAAGCGGTCTCCCTGTCCCTGCTGGAGCCGTACCCCGCGCTGCACCGCTGCACCCTGGTTCCGATGTGTACCGCACCCGCGCTCAGAAGTCGCGGAGGCTCATCACCAACCGCGAGACAGTCCTGCACCGGTCACCGGCCGTCCGGGGGGCAGCCCTTCGAACCCGGCGCGCCGGATCGGGTCGTGGACCTGATCGGCCGCTCGGGACCGATACGCGAGATGCCCCGGCGACTCAACCGGGTGGATCGCTTTCGAGCCGTAACTGATGGCGCCGACATCGACGAGACCGCCCACCGGGTCATGCATGAAGACGGCGGCAGGCCGCTCCAGGAACGGGGAGCCATCCGTCGCGCTCGGGCACGTAGCGTGCGCTCCCCTACCGGCGCCCCTCAAGCGGTCCCGGGGCCCCAGCGGCGGCCGGTTCAGGGTCGCCATCGAAGTGGGGAAGCGCGGGGCCAGTGAGGGTGTGCGCCCCGGCGGCTCCACCCGGCACCAGCGGCACACCACCCCCGTATCACCGGATATGCGCCCTGGATGCCCAGGTCGAAACGTTTTTCCGTCCCTGTCCCAACCCCCGCCTAAATTGTTTCACTTTCGACTAAACGCACGAACCGTAACGCGCAATCCCAGGCGATCCACAATTTACATTTAGTCCTATTTTCTTTGGCGCCCTTGCCATCGCATCTACATACGCACGTACTTATTGCACGCACCGCTTCCCCAGTCCCGGGTCCCGATGACCCCTGAACAGGCCGGCCTCGAACTGGTTCACAGCCGGCCAGGGAAGCGGGGTGACACCTGCACGTGAGGGAGATGGTCATGAAGAAGGCTTACGAAGCTCCGACGCTTGCCCGGCTCGGGACATTCCGGAAGAAGACCGGGCTCCTGCAGAGCTCCGGCAACGACCGGCTGGTTCTGAGCAAGAACTGACGGCTGACGGTTCTGATCCGACGTCATGACTGAACTGCACGAGAGTGCGGGGGCGGGCCCCGGCGACGCGCACTTCGCGGTCTTCACCGACTGTGAGGACGCGGCCGCCGTGGCCCGCTCCCTCTACCTCTCCCGCCCCGGAACACGCATCCTGAAACACCCCTCGGGCCGGCCCTGGCTCGTCGGGCAGTGGCACGACCAGGACCTCACCACCGCGCGCGCCGGCCGCGCCGCGCTCACTGTCATCGGCAGCTGCCCGATCGACTCGGCACAGCTCGAGCGCCATGCCGGACGCCTACGCGATCTCGCCGAACTCGACGCACTGGCCCGCTCCCTGCCCGGCAGCTTCCATCTCGTCGCCGCGCTCGACGGGCGGCTCAGGGTCCAGGGCACCGCGTCCGGTCTCCGGCTCGTCTTCCACGCTCCCGTGGACGGGGTGCAGGTGGCTGCCACCCGTGCTGACGTACTCGCCGCAGCGCTCGGCACCGAGCCGGACCTGAAGCAGCTGGCGGTCCGGCTGCTGTGGCCCGTTCCCCATCCACTCGCCGAGGCACCCATGTGGCAGGGCATCACCTCCGTGTCTCCGCATGACGCGCTCGTCATCGCCGCGGACGGGCGGACCGTACGCCACTCCCGCTGGTGGACTCCTCCCGAGCCGGTACGCACGCTCGCCGACGGCGCGCCCCTCGTCCGCGAAGCGCTCGCCGAGGCCGTCGATGCCCGGACGCGGCAGGGCGGCGTGGTCAGTTGTGATCTGTCCGGTGGCCTGGACTCCACCTCCATCTGTTTCCTCGCCGCGCGATCGCCGGCCCGGGTCGTGGCAAGCACATGGCCGGGACGCGATCCCGCCGACAGCGACCTGTACTGGGCCGAACAGGCAGCCCGGTCCCTGCCGGACGTCGAACACGTCGTCTGGGACGCCGATGCCTCACCGCTCGTCTACAGCGACCTGCTCGGCATCGACGACCTGCTGGACGAACCGACCATCGGCGTCATGGACCGCTCACGGGTCCTGCACCACCTGCCCGGCCTGGCCGAGCGCGGCAGCCGAATGCACCTGACCGGCATCGGCGGTGACCACGTGGCCTGGTGCTCGGAGGCGTACTACCACCGGCTGCTGCGCACCCGGCCGTTGTTCGCCCTGGGTCGGCTTCGCGGCTTCCGAGCCCTGTGGCAGTGGCCGATCGGAGACATGGCGCGTGCTCTGGCCGACTCACGGCCGTACGGGAAGTGGCTGGCCGACGCCGGCGGTCGCCTGCGGGACCCACTGGCCACCACCGTCCACACCAGCCTCGGCTGGGGCATGCCGCCTCGGCTCTTCGGCTGGGTCACTCCCGACGCTCAGCACATGGCCCAACAGGCGCTGGCCGATGCAGCGGCGAAGGCGGTCCCGCTTCATCCGGACCGTGGCCTGCACACCGACCTCGAACAGATCCTTTCGTGTACGCGCATCGTCCGCCAGTGGGACCGTATGGCGGCCCGGGCCGGGGTGCCGATGGCGTCACCGTTCCTCGACGACCGTGTGATCGAGGCATGCCTCGCGGTCCGACCGAGCGAGCGGGTGACGCCCTGGGCGTACAAACCCCTGCTGACCGCCGCCATGAGCGGAATCGTGCCCGAAGCGTGTTTGTGTCGTACCAACAAGGCCGCAGCGTCCATGGACGCCTCCAACGGACTGCGCGAACACCGCGCCGACCTGCTGGAACTCTGGGAAGACTCGCGGCTGGAGCAGCTCGGCCTGGTCGACGGCGCAGCTCTGCGCCGACTCGCCCAACGGCCGGCCACACCCGAACTGCGCGACGCGATCCTCTATTCGACCATCGCCGCCGAAGTGTGGTTGCGCGGACTTGGCCGCACTACTGGACCCAAGACGCCCGCCACCCCATGACCACAGCTCCTCAGCTCCTCAGCTCCTCAGCGGGAAAGGCACACGCATGGCATTGAAGTTCGGCGCCTATGTCTCCACTGCCGAGACCGACTACGGCACGGTTCTCCTGGACGAACGCGCCGGGGAGTACTGGGAACTGAATCCCACCGGAACGCTGGTCGT
Source organism: Streptomyces sp. NPDC002994 (assembly GCF_040611155.1). NCBI lineage: Bacteria > Bacillati > Actinomycetota > Actinomycetes > Kitasatosporales > Streptomycetaceae > Streptomyces > Streptomyces sp. NPDC002994. The sequence goes on along the minus strand of NZ_JBEXNQ010000030.1, from coordinate 7,300 downwards.
CAGCACATTGATGGCGGGCGGTGACGAAGCCGACGCGGTGGTCGCACTGACCGATGAATTCGACATCAGCCCCGCACAGGCGAAGCGGGACGTCGACGCCCTCGTACTGCGACTGCGGACCTCGGGGCTGGCCGAATGACGACACCGAGCGCACTGGAGCGGCCCACCGGAGTGCCCTTCACCCGGCGACTGGCTGCCCGTCTCGTTCTGCTCCCCGCCTTCGCGCTCTCTCTCCTGCCGCCACGCCGGATCCGCGCTGTACTCGGCCTCGCCCGTCGCCGCGCCAGGCCGGCCACAGCCGCCGAGGCCAAACACGCACGGGATGCCATGTGCGCGGTGAGCCTGCGCTGCGCCGGCCCCAAGGGCTGCCTGCCCCGTTCCCTGGGCGCCGCCCTTCTGTGCCGCCTGTCCGGAACATGGCCCACCTGGTGCACCGGGGTACGCGTGGTGCCGCCGTTCACGGCACACGCCTGGATCGAGGCGGACGGCCGGCCCGTGGACGAGGGCGTACCGGACGACTACTTCACCCGGCTGATGACGGTCGCCCCGGCGAACCGATCGGGCCGATGACCGAGACCGTCGTGGAGCAGGGACAAGCGGCGTCCGAAGGCGACCGCTCGACGCGGGCCGCGGTCGCCACCATGTACCGGCTCACCACCGGGCGTCGGTCTTCGGTCGCCGTCGCCACCCTGCTCACTCTGGTGGGCTCCGCCCTGGGGCTTGCTCAGCCGCTCGTCGCCAAGCATGTCGTGGACGCGAGCGGTCGGGGGCAGGTCTTGTGGCCGCTGTTGCTGCTTCTGGCGGTGCTGTTCGTCACCGAGGCGGCGACGGGCGCGGTGGGCCGCTTCGTACTGGAGCGCATGGGTGAAGGCGTCGTACGAGGGCTGCGCCACGGTTTGGTGGGGCGGCTGCTCCGGCTGGAGATGCGGGAGTACGACCGGCACCGCAGCGGTGACCTCGTCTCGCGGGTCACCTCGGACACCACCTTGCTGAGAGAAGTCGTGTCCCAGGCACTGGTCGATCTGGTGACAGGGGCCCTCGTCGCGGCGGGGGCGATCGTCCTCATGGTCTGGATCGACCCGCTGCTGCTGCTCCTGGTCGCTTTGACGGTGGCCGCTGCCGCCATGATCGTTGCCTCGCTGCTCAAGGGCATCCGGGTCGCGTCAGAACGTATGCAGAACTCCGTGGGCGCGATCGCCGCCGAGCTGGAACGCGCCCTCGGCGCGCTCCCGATGGTCCGAGTCCACCGGGCCGAGGACCGTGAAGCGGCCCGCATCGGAAAGCGCGTCGAAGCGGCCTATGACGCCGGTGTACGGACCGCGAAGCTCGCCTCCGTAATGAGCCCCGCGGTCGAACTCGCTGTCCAGGGCTCCTTCCTGATCGTCCTGGTGATCGGCGGCCTGCGGGTGAACGGGCAGGCCAACTCACTCGGCGACCTGGTCGCCTTCCTGCTGTACGCCTCCTACCTGGTGCTGCCGTTGTCGTCGGTCTTCCGCGCGGTCGGTCTCATCCAGCGCGGCATGGGCGCCTACCAGCGCATCGAGCAGGCACTGTCCCTGCCGGCGGAGCCCTCCGCGGAGAAGCCGGCTGTCCGGGTGCGTACGCGCGAACCGGGCAGGCATGTCGCCTCGCGCGAGGAGCCCGTCCTCGCCCTACGGGACCTCTGCTTCGGCTACACCCCGGGCCTGCCGGTACTGCGGGGCCTGTCCTTCACTGTTGCGCATCGGCAGCAGGTGGCCCTGGTCGGCCGGTCGGGTGCCGGAAAGAGCACGGTCTTCGCCCTGGTCGCCAGGTTCTACGAACCAGACTCCGGAACCCTGTTGTTCGACGGCCTGCCCACCTCCGAACTGAGCCGCGCCGCCTGCCGTGAACGCATCGCCGTCGTCGACCAGAACACCCACGTCGTCCACGGCACGCTTCGGGACAACATCACCTACGCTGCGCCCGACGCCACCGAGGCCGAAGTGCGACGCGTCGTCGAGCTCGCCCAGCTCGACGGGGTCGTACGACGGCTGCCGGGCGGCCTGTCAGGGATGCTCGGCGAACGCGGCGGCACCCTCTCGGCAGGAGAACGCCAGCGCGTCGCCCTGGCCCGCGCCCTGCTCGCCCGCCCCGCACTCCTCCTGCTCGACGAACCCACCTCCCACCTCGACACCATCAACGAAACCGCGCTCACCACGGTGATGAAGGACGTTACTCAGGAGTGCTCCGTGCTGGTCATCGCACACCGGCTCTCCACGGTCCAGCACGCCGACGGCATCGTCGTACTGGACAACGGCCGCAGCGCCGCCTTCGGGCAGCACGAAGACCTGCTCACCAGCAGCGCCGCCTACCGCGAACTGGCCGCCGGGCAGATGCTCCGCCCGGCCAACACGCGGGCCTCGGCCGTCGCGAGCGCCCGGATCCACCCCCGCCCCCAGCTGTGAACCGGACGGGGGGTACGAAACGCCGACGCCTCCTCCACCAGCGCCGCGCCCGGCCCAAGGGCGACCAGCACCGCCCGAAGCACAGCGCCGCGCTCGCCACTACCCGCTGCCTCTTCCCGCCCCAGCACTCCCCGGGGCGGCCGGCCACGAGTCGGCCGCCCTGACGCGGGGCCCCGAACGACCGCGTCGGCGCCATGGCCACCGACGGCCTCGTCCGACGCCCGCACAGATGCGCCAGCAGATCGAAACGACCTCTCGCAGTCCCTCGTCCCGATCAGCCCGCCGACCCTGCCGGGCGTCAGGGAAGTCGGTCGCAGAGGTGGGCTGCCCGTAGGGCGAGCCATACCTCGGTGAGGTCGGCCGTCGACGACAGGTTTTTGCCGCTGAGAGCGGCGAAGCGGCGCAGGCGGTAGAGCAGGGTGTTGGGGTGGATGTGCAGGGCGTGCGCCGCCTCATCCGTGCAGCGGTCCCGCTCCAGCCAGGTCAGCGCCGAGAGCACCAGCGCGCTGCCGTGCTCGGCGTCGTACCGCAGCGCCGCGCCGAGTACTTGATCCACCAGTCCGTTCAGGACGGACGGGTCGTCGTGCAGCCAGCGTTCCGTCATGTCGTCGCTGAACACCACCATGGACTCGCCCGAGACGCCCGCCCGCCGCAGCGCCAGGACGGCTTCGCGCCGGGCGAGGCCCAGGGGGCCGCCGGGGGCGAAGGGGCGTGAGACGCCGGCCCGGGTGCGCGGCAGCGCCGCGAGGGCGAAGCGGGCGTCCGCGGAGTCCGCGAGGAGTACGTACAGGCCCTCGTGCCGGCGCAGGACGAGGTGCGGTACGGGCGAGTCGTCCAGGGACTGCACCACCGCGGCGTCGTCCAGCGGGCCGTCGCCCGCTCCGTCGAGTACGGCGAGGAGGACGTCCGTGTCCGCTGCGAACCCGAGGCGGATGAGGTGCCGACGGGCGGTGTCCGGGTCCAGGGCGTCCTGGAGAAGTTCCGCCAGCGTCTCCGCCCCCTGGCGGCGCAGCGTCTCACGCTCGTGACGCACCATGGACACCTGCAGCGCCGCGACGGTCGCGATGTGCTGTACGACGCCGAGGCCGGCCGGTTCCACGCCCTCGCCTCGCCGGTCGCCCTGCCGTTCCAGCGCCAGCAGGTATCCGGCGGGCCGGCCGGGCGCGGGTACGGGCAGGACGTAGCCGCCGGGGACGGCCGGGGCCGGGTCGGCCGAGTCGGGCAGCAGCGCAGCGTGCCGCGCGGGGGGTACGGGCACGCCGGGCAGCAGGAGACCTCCGGCGGGCGTGCACAGGTAGAGCGCGTACCCGGACAGCCGCTCCAGCCTCCGGAAGAGTTCCCCGGCGGTGAGGTCTTCAGTGGCGAGCCAGCGCAGGGCGCCGAAGACCTGCAACTGCGTGCCCAACTGCCGTCGGGCGCCGGCTTGCAGGGCGGCAGCCACCTCCTGCGCCACGGCGATGAAGGGCACCTGCAAGGACAACTCCAGTACGGGCAGGGACCGTTCATTTGCCGTCGCCAGGAACTCCTGACGCAGCGGCGGCACATGCAGGCGAGCGGAGAGGGCGAGCGCGGACACGCCCGCGTCGGCCAGTCGCTCGACGTAGGCGCGCTGCCGGACGGCGGTCCGGGGAACCGCGATCCCCGTCGTCATGATCAGCTCCGCGCCCAGGAGCCACGGGGTGGGGTCCTCCAACTCGCTCACATGCGCCCATGACACGGGCCGGTGCAGCCCGTCCGCACCGGCCAGGACCCGGAGCTGGAGAGCGGGGGAACGCACGAGGTCGTCGACCCGCAGGGCCGCTGTCGGTGCTGTCGATGCTGTCGGTGCCCTCATCGCGCACATGGTGCATCGTGGCGGCCCACAAAGGAAGGGGTCGAGTTTGAGCGCCGCACAATTGCCGCTCCGCTGACGGCGAGCGCACACTCGGGCCTTCAGCTCCGGGCCGTGATGTCCCGGAGCGCACGACAACGGGAGGGTCCATGGCGGTCCGGACTGTCCAGCGCTCAAATGCCGAACACAGCGGCGCGGATGTCATCGAAAGCCTCTCCATCCAGCACGTCCCCTTCGCCGAGCGGCACGGCAGACTGTGGAAGCAGGGCCCCTTCTGGTTCCAGGGGAACTTCCAGCCCTTCACCCTCTCGCTCGGGTTCATCGGCCCCGGGCTCGGCCTGTCCGTCGGATGGACGGTGCTGGCCAGCGCGCTGGGGCTGCTGGTGGGCACGTTCTTCATGGCGTTCCACGCCAGCCAGGGCCCTCAGCTGGGGCTGCCGCAGATGATTCAGTCCCGGGGCCAGTTCGGCTACCGGGGAGTGATCGTGCCCCTGGCGGCGACGCTGTTCACCTTCGTCGGCTTCAACGTCGTCGACACCATCATCATCGGCCACGGGCTGAACGCGGTGTTCGGCTGGGATGTCACCGCGGTAGGGATCGGCATCACCGTCATCGCGGTGGTCCTGGCGGTGTACGGGCACGACTGGCTGCACCGGGCGTTCCAGGTGCTGTTCTGGTGCTCGGCCCCCTGCTGGCTGCTGCTGTCGATCGGCATACTCACCGGCCGGGTCACCGGCGCGGCCGACGCCGCCGCGGACGCCGGCGGCTTCACGCTGGTCGCGTTCATGGTGCAGTTCACCGCCGCTGCGGGATACAACATCTCGTACGCGCCGTACGTCTCCGACTACTCGCGCTATCTGCCCCGCGACACCCCGACGCCGCGCATCGTCGCCTCCGTCTTCGGCGGCGCAGCGGGTTCGCCGATGTGGCTCATCCCCATCGGCGCCTGGATGGCCGCCACCCTCGGTATGAGCGACCCGCTGGCCGGCACGCGGGAAGCCGGGGATCAGGTGGTGGGCGGCCTGGGCGCCGTTCTGACCCTGCTGTCGGTGCTCGCGCTGGTGGCCACCATGGGGCTCAACGCCTACAGCGGCATGCTCACGGTCCTCACCGGGATCGACTCGGTCCGCCCGCTGCGCCCGGGTCGGCGGGCCAGGATTCTGACCGTCTGCGGTCTCGCCGTCGTCTGGTGCGGCGTGGGCCTCAGTGTCTCGGCGGACTTCTCCACCGCCCTGGGCAATGCCCTGCTGCTCATGCTGTACCTGCTGATCCCGTGGACCGCTGTGAACCTGGTCGACTACTTCTTCGTCCGGCGCGGCCACTACGCCATCACCCACCTCCTGCGACCCGACGGCATCTACGGCGCCTGGGCGTGGCGCGGCCTGCTGGCCTACGGCGTCGGTCTGCTCCTGATGGCGCCGTTCATGGTGGTGGGCCCCTTCACCGGGCCCGTCGCGGCGGCGCTCGGCGGGATCGACGTGGCCTTCGTGGTCGGGCTGTCCGTCTCCGGCGTCCTGTACTACGGGCTGACCCGCGGGATGGACCTGTCCGCGGAGGAGCCTGCGGTGGCCGCCAGCGAGCGTGAACTCGCCGAGCAGGAACCGGCGCCCGCCGACACCGGCCCGACGGTGGACGGCTTCCCGACGGTGGACGGCTCCCCGACCGTGGACGGCTCCCCGGCGGTGGACCGGTGAGCGTCGCTGGAGGGAGGAGCGCCGGCGCCGAAGCCGAGGTGCGGGCCGCCGCTGCCGGCCTGGTGGCCGCCTTCGCCGCCCACGATACGGGCCGCTACTTCGCCGCCTTCGCCGAGGACGCCACGTTCGTCTTCCCCACGCAGCCCCGCATCCTCGCCGACCGAGCCGCGTACGAGACCGCGTGGCGGGCCTGGGAAGCGGACGGATTCCGGGTGCTGGGCTGCCGTACGGACGACACCGAAGTACGCATCGTCGCCGAGGGACTGGCAGTGCTGACCCACCGGGTGCGCACCCACCTGGCCGTGCAGGACGACGCCGACGGCGAGGAACTGCGGGAACGGGAGACCGTCGTCTTCCGGCGGTCCCCGGGCGGGCGCTGGCTCGTCGTCCACGAACACCTCTCGCCCGAGCCGTGACCGGCTCCCCGGAGCTCCTCGGCCCCGTACACCGCAACACGCCCACCAAAAGGAAGGACAGTCATGAGACGCACAGCACGGAGCGGACACACGGCCCGGACCTGGATCGCCGCGGCAGTGATGGCACTCGGCGCACTGCTGGCCACCGGCCCCGGCGCAGCCTCGGCCGTTGACGCCCCAACGGACATGCTCCCCGCCCTCGAACCGCTCCAGCGGGAGCTCGCGGAGAACGACCTGGTCCGTGAGCCCGACACCGGCATCACCTGGCTCCGCTTCACCGGCGCGCCCGCGAACCTCGGCTCCGGCGCCCTCCACGTCACCGGGCGGCGCACCAAGGAGGAGGCCGCGGCCGCCACTCCGGGCAACAACGTGATCCCCGCGTACCAGCGGATCAGCCGATCCGACGGCTCTTCGTACGAGCTCCCCGTCGGGCTGATGACGTTCCACGACGAGCACAAGCACTTCCACATGGACGGCATCTCCCGCTACCGGCTCATCAACGCCGGCGGCCAGGTGGTGCGTGAGTCGCCGAAGGTGGCGTTCTGCCTGGTCGACCTGGAGGTCGCCGACTCCACGCTGCCTGGCTCCCCCGTCAACCCCGTCTACAACTCCTGTTCGCACAACGCCAACGCGACGACCCTGACGATGGGCATCTCCGTCGGCTGGGCGGACGTCTACGCCAAGGAGCTGGCCGGCCAGTCCTTCGACGTCAGTGCGCTGATGAATCTGCCGCCGCAGGAGTACACGCTGGAGATGACGACGAACCCGCTGGGCATCCTGCACGAATCCAACCGGACCGCCCCCCGGACGACGTCCGTGAAGGTCACGATCGGCCAGGGAGTACCGGTGGGCGTCGGCGGCCCGCGCCCGGGCGTCTGACCGAAGCCGCCGCCGAGGGGGTACCGGGGCGGGGCAGCAGGGGAGAGACCTCTC